>CAZCFM010000001.1:0-11129 GCA_964497855.1 uncultured Verrucomicrobiota bacterium
AAGCAAAAAACAACGGAACAAAAAAAATGAATGAGAGGGTTTTCATGCAGGACTCCACACGTGAAAAATTACGACACGAGGGTTCTGTAGCCTTCAAACACCGCATCGGGAAAGAAAGCATTCGTGCAACTTGTTGTTCTTGGCGACGGTGCCAAGCTCCCGGCTTCTATTTTCCGTTCTGCAGATCGTGTTTTCGCAATTCAAAAGGCGAAGCAGGAATGCGCTCCTCATTGAAAAGCGAGGCGTCCGCAGGGTTGTTCTGCCAGGCGTAACGCAGATGCACGGGCTTGAGCACAGCCTCGCTGTGGACCCGGACGGAGGATGCAGAAAGAATCTCCGCATTGGCGGGGTGAAAAACACCGTCTTCCCCAGCCAGCGTGAAACCGCCGAGCAACTCCCGGTCAAACGAAATCAGTTTGCTTCCGTTTTGTCGGAACTGAATGCGCAGCTCGCCGTTTTCCTGCCATTCCACCTTGTCGGGAATGGGGCCACCCCGCAACACTTCCAGCCCGTAGGCGTCCGCGAGAGCAAGGCGGGCGAGACGACGTCCCACGGCTTGTTTGTTGCGCGGATGGATGTCTTTCTCCTCCCCGAGATCGATGGTCACCGCCATGCCACTGTGGTGCAGGTTTAAGGAGAACTGCCGCTGCGCCTCACGGAGTTGGGGCCAGGGATCGTCCGCAGGCTCGACTTTGGGCACCATGAAATTCGCGAGTTGGACGATGCCAACGTAGAGGTTAGGCAGTCCCCATGCTTCCCGCCAGTCCTCAAACATCACCTGTAGACGTTCGCCATACTGCTGGGGGTTCCATCCAGCATCGGATTCCCCCTGGTACCAGATCACCCCGCGCATGGCGAAGGGAATGAAGGGAGAAACCATCCCATTCGCCAGGGAAGCCGGACGGTGCGGGCTCGCGGGATCAAACGGCGGAGGCTTCGGGGCATTCGGATGCTGGCGGGGATTGAATGCCGCCGGAGCCACTCCATTTTCGGCCTGCCAGGCGGCCAGCGCCGCTTCCCATTCTGCTTTTTTCTGGGCAAAGGACGGCATGCCCGCCTCCCATTCGTCCCAGCGCGCCTGCAGCAGCGGATGACGTCCCATCGCCACGGGCCGGGACCAGGCGATGGCCGGCGTGCCGCCCCAGGCGGAGTCGATCAGGCCGACGGGCACATTCAGCACTCCCTGTAACGTCCGTCCAAAGTGCCAGCCGACGGAGCTGAAACCGGCGATGGTTTCAGGCGTGGCCGCCGTCCACACCGCCCCGTTGTCCCAGAGCGCTGTCGCCGACACCACCCGCTTTGCACGGAGCAGTCGGATGGCCGGGGCGTGAACCAACGGCTCCAAATCCCCGTCCAGTGTCCGGCGTACTTGCCAGTCCATGTTGGACTGTCCGGAGCAAAACCATACTTCCCCCACCAGCACATCCTGAATAACCCGCTGGCTGTCGCCGGACTGCACACGCAACTCGGCGGGCTCAAACGAAGCAGATTCCGGCGCAAGATCGACCCGCCAGTTGCCGGCGGCATCCGCTGTCGTGGTCCGGGTCTGCTCCCGGAACGCAACCCTGACCTCGGCGCCGGCCTCCGCCTGTCCCCAGATCGGCAGTGGCAGTTCCCGCTGCAGCACCATGTGATCGCTGAACACCGACGGCAGCTTCAGGCCCTCCGCGAACAATCCGCAGGAGGCGCAGAACAAAGACAGTATAAAAGACATCGTCGAAATTTTCATCATCTCTACAGTTTAAATCAGGTTGCAGAGGAACGTACATCATACCCATGCCTTCTCCCATCTGCAACGGTATCCGTCACAAGATTGAAAAAACTTCGCCCAGACTGTCTTCATGTGTTTACAGCTTCGCCCATACATCGACGCGCGTGCCCGCCGGAAATACCGGCAACAGGTTACCATCGATTTTCTCTCCGTTCACCCTCAGCTCACGCAGGCCTTTGGCGCGGCTCTCGGGATTCTCCACGCGGATGTGGTAGGTCGCACCACGGAACACGCGGGTCGCGGAATAGCCTTTCCAATGGGATGGAAGACAGGGGTCCAGCCGCAGGCCGGCGGGCTCTGGATGAAGGCCCAGAATGCCGGCACTCATGGCCACGTAATTCCAGGTGGCAGAGCCGGAAAGCCAGGCCAGACGTCCCGCCCCGTGTCGCGGACTCGCCGGACTGTGGGTGCTCTGGCAGACCACGTAGGGCTCCACCTGACGAATTTCGGCTTTGTCGTTGAAACTGGAGGGCAGCACATTGTGCAGAAATTCCCAGGCTCTTTCGCCATCGCCCAATTTGGCCGCCGCCAGCACCGCCCAACCCTGCGTGTGGTTGAAGATGCCTCCGTTCTCCTTCATCCCTGGCTCAAACAAACGGGCCAGGCACACCTGTGGATCGGTCTTCACGTAGGGCGGCGTGCACAGCATGACTCCGTAGGGCGTGTTGAGATGTGAGACCATCGCATCCATCACCTGCCGTGCGCGCTCCCCGGTGGCGTGTTCGCTGAGCACCGCCCAGGTTTGCGGGTTCATGAAAATGCGGCCCTCGTCGTTTTCCCGTGAACCGAACTTCAGGCCATCGAAGCGGAAAGCGCGCAGATACCACTCGCCGTCCCAGGCGTGGGCGTCGAGGTTCGCGTCCAGTTCCGCGAGCCGCTTCTCCGCCCAGGTTCTTTCCCCGGCCTCGCCGAGAAGTTCGCAAATGTCGATGTAGGTTTTGAGTCCGAAACGGAGCTGGAAGGCCACAAAGACCGACTCGCCCTTTTCTCCGAGGCGAAGGCAGTCGTTCCAGTCGGCGTGCAGGCCGCAGGGCAAGCCATGCGCCCCGGAACGTTCCAGGTTGAATTCGATGGCGCGTCGCAGATGACCCAGCACGGTGGCTTCGCCGTGGTCGGCATAGGGCAGCACCTTGCGATACAATCCGATGTCTCCGCTTTCGTTCACATGCGCGGGCACGGCGTTGAACAGCCACATGCCGTCATCGGCGCGGAAGTGATCGGAGAGAGTCTCGTGTCCGGGACGGTGGTGGAAAGGCTGCACCACGGGCTTGCAGCCGCCATTGGCGTATTGCCCCGTGATCATCAGTTCCAGCCGGGGACCGGCCTCCTCCGGCACAAGGGCGGCGGCGGCCACGATGTCCTGCAGGGTGTCGCGGTAGCCCAGGCCGTCGCGCTCCCCGGCGTAGCCCAGACTGGCGGCGCGGGACCAGTAAAAAGTCATCAGACTGTTGAAGGGCGACCAGAGATTCACCATCGCGTTGAAGTCCGGATCGGGGCTTTCGACGTGCAGCGTCCGCAGCTTGGCCATCCAGAATTCTGTCACCGCCTCCATTGCGGCCTGAGCCTTTTCCGGACAACGCATCGCGTCCACGGCGGCGCGTCCTTCGACACCAGCGCGTCCGACGCCAAAAACGCAGGCAAATTCGCGGGACTCCCCCGGCTGCAGATGGATCGTGATTTCAAATGCGCCGCAAGGTTGATCGCCGGCAAGGACCTGACTGCCCAATGTGCCCGCCAACACAGCGGCAGGGCGCGCGTAACTCCCGTGCGGTCCCATGAACGACTCCAGATCGCCACAGTACCCGCTGCAGGCAATGCCCGCGACGCCAAAGAAACGATGTCGTTGTTGGTCTTTGTTGGTGAAGTGTTGCGGGTCCTCCGGCATGTTGCGGTTGGAGGCGATGTTCAAGATGCCGTCCACAATCTGGGTGCTGCAAATGTATTGGCCATATTGCAGGTTTCGGGTGTCGTCGTCGGCGCTGAAATTCACCTGCGGCTCCACGAAGGTGTAGACCTTGAGTGTGCGGGTCGCGGCGGAGTCGTTGCGCAGCGAGATGCGCCAGGTTTCGTACAGGGCCCCCTGGGGAACAAAATAGCCAACCTCGGAGAAGATGCCCTTATAGGTGGATCGGATCGTGGTGGAACCCGGACGGTGCAGGCATTCGCTGTGGAATTGATCGAGTGGCTTGGCCACCGGCAGCCAGGAGTTGGTCCAGACGTCGCCGTCGGCCTCGTCGCGCAGGTAGACGTAGCGGCCGCAGTGGTCGGCGGGCATACTGTTGAAGCGGAATCGGGTGAGGCGTCCCTGCGCGGCGGAGCGGTAAAAGCAGTAGCCAGCGGCGTTGTTGCTGATGATGCCGCCGAACTCCGCGCTGCCAAGATAATTGATCCAGGGCTTGGGAGTGTCGGGACGGGTGATGCGGTACGCGTTTTCGTCAGGGGCAAAGGTTCCGTAGTTCATGTGTACAAACTATCGAATATCGAAATAGGGTAAAGCGCCGGGAAAGGCACTTTGTTGCATCAAGGCAACAAAGTGCATGTTTGCACGCTTCCAGAACCTCTGAGAAAACATAGTTACGAGCCATTCCCCATCGCTTCATCCCCACGATCCCCCTGGAGATTCACCATGAAATATTGCGCCATTTATCACGCCAACCTCAACTACGCCTTCCTGGAACCCCACAAGTACGAGCAGGTGATCCGGGCGAGTTACGAGACCATTCTCGATGGCCACGCGAAATACCCGGAGGCCAAGTTTGTGTTCGAGGCGAGCGGTTTCACCATCGACCTCATCGCGCAGCTTTGCCCCGATGTGCTCGCCAAACTCCGCGCCGCGATGGCGTCCGGCCAGTGCGAATTCATGGGTGCGCCCTACGCCCACCCGGTCCTCGCCAACGTTCCCGAGGAGGACGGCTACTGGTCCTGCGAATTTTCCCAGCGCAGCTACGAAAAACACCTCGGCACCCGCATCGAGAGCTGGTGGAACCCCGAATGCACCTGGATGCAGTACGTCCCCCGGGCCTTCCAACGCGCCGGGGCCAAATACCTCACGCTCGACTTCGAAAGCTACATGAACTGTAACGACAAGGAGTATGCTTGGGTCGAGAAAAACCGCGCGTCCGACATCTACTGGGGCGGACACATGCCCTGGTTCGACCTCGATCCCGACTGCAAGTTTCTCCACCGCCCCTTCCGCGACGTCGTCCCGGGCCTTCACGGCTTCTGCCGCAGCGACCGCCTCGTCGGCAAATACATCTCCTACTTCATGGGCAAAACCTCCCTCGCCGACTACCTCGCCAACGTCAAACGCTGGTCCGGCTCCGGCAAGGGTGCCACCATCATTATCGCCGACGACGCCGAGTACTGCGGCACCAGCGGTTACTTTTACGTCAAATACTACCGCGACTACAGCCGATCCTTCGAGATCCGCCCCGACGCCGCCGAAAAACTCGACGCCCTGATCCGGGGCGTGCTCGAACTCGGTGAACTCGCCACCTTCAAAGAATGCTGCGAAGAATTTGCGCCTGTCGAAGAGCCCTTCTTCGTCGAGGACCGCTACGCCTGGCACCGCACCTATTCCGACTGCTGGGGCGGCACGCCTGAGGCGAAACATTTCGATCCCATCGTCGCCTCCCTCCGCGCCGAATACAAAACCAAGTACCAACCCATCACCGAGGGCACCCACGCGGAACCGTTCAAAGCCCTGGCCGAAAAATTCTGGTTCCACTGCACCAGCGCCGCCAATTCCGATGGACGCTGGCCGCCGCCCCCCGCCGAACCCTGCGAGTTCAACCGCCAGTGGGTCCGCAATGAAATCCAGTCCACGCGGGATGTGCTCGCCGAGCTGGCATCCGCCACCGCCGGCATTCCCCTTCCGCCCAAGCCCGACAACAGCATGGCCGGCGACGGTGCCGCCTACGGCCTGCACTTTACCGACAAGGACCTGAGCGACCTTCCCCGTCTGAACTTCTACGAACTCCAACACGCCCTCTACGCCGCCTTCCGCGCCTACGACCACTCGACCGGCGGGGAACGCAAGATCAACAAAGCCAAGGTTGAAGCCATCTACGCCGAATACAAACGCCGTGGCATCACCCGCTTCAAAGCCCCCGTCCTCGCCGATTGAATCCTTCAACCCGTTGAAAGTGCTTCACAATCCACGGAAAAGAGGTCAGAAGGGAGAGGTCAGAGCCAGCTCGTCATTCGTCACTCTTCACTCTTCACTCGACACTCGTCACTCGACACTCGTCACTCCCCAATCCCCAATCCAAAATCCCATGCTCCCTCCCTTCAACTTCCAGACCCGCCTTGCCCAACTTCGCGCCCGCCACGAGGCCGTTGTCACCCAGTCCAACACACTCTCTTGGGACAGCTCCAACTGGTTCTGCCGCGCCGCGAATCCGGCGGTCACCCATGAGCACGCCCCCCTCGCCTGGCGCTACGACCTCAACCCCGCCACCAATCCCCGTCTGCTGGAACGCCTGCCCGTGTTCTGCGCTTTCAATGCCGGCGCCATCGAATGGAACGGCAACATCGCCGTTGCCGTCCGCGTGGAGGGCCACGACCGCAAATCCTTCTTCGCCATCGCCGAAAGTCCCAACGGCATCGATAATTTCCGCTTCCACGACGAACCCGTGACGATGCCCGAGACCGAGGACCCCGACACCAACGTCTACGACATGCGCCTCGTCAAACACGCCGACGGCTGGGTCTACGGCCTCTTCTGCACCGAGCGCAAGGACCCCGCCGCCAAACCCGGCGACCTCTCCAGCGCCGTCGCCCAGTGCGGCATCGCCCGCAGCAAAGACCTCAAAACCTGGGTGCGCCTCCCTGACCTCAAAAGCCTCTCCGCCCAGCAGCGCAACGTCGTCCTCCATCCCGAATTCATCAACGGCAAATACGCCCTCTACACCCGCCCGCAGGACGGCTTCATCGACGCCGGCTCCGGCGGCGGCATCGGATTCGCCTTCTGCGACGACATGACCCGCGCGGTCACCGGCGAAGAACGCATCGTCGACCGCCGCATCTACCACACCATCAAGGAAGTCAAAAACGGCGAAGGCCCTGCTCCCATCAAGAGCCCCATTGGATGGATTCACCTCGCCCACGGCGTGCGCGGCACCGCATCCGGCCTCCGCTATGTGCTCTACGTCTATGTGACTGCGCTGGACGAGCCCTGGAAAGTCACCCACGCCCCCGGCGGCGCCTTCATGGTGCCCATCGGCGATGAGCGCGTCGGCGACCTCACCAACATCCTCTTCAGCAACGGCTGGGTGCTCAAAAACGATGGCACCGTGTTGATCTACTACGCCTCCTGCGACACCCGCCTGCACGTCGCCGCCACAACCCTCGACCGTCTGATGGACTACTGCCAGAACACGCCCGCCGACCCGCTCCGCTCGGCGGCCTGCGTCGCCCAGCGCGTGGCGCTGATCCGCCAGAACAGTTAGGCGGGTTCCAGGTTTCTGGTTCCAAGTGTATGGTTGCTGGTTTCTGGCTTTGGGGTGCGTGCTCCATCCACGTTGTCCATGAGAATATTCTCTCTGTGATTGCCAATCATTTTCATGCCGGATAAAGCGGGGACATGCACCCCTCCCCCTCGCCGTTTCCCTTTCCCCGCTGCTGGGAAGTCCCCGAACTAACCCAGATCAACCGCCTGCCCGCACGCTCCTTCCTGTTCCCCTTCCACAGCGAAGCCGCAGCCGCAACCCGCGACCCCGCGAAATCCAAATGGGTTCGCTCCCTCGATGGCCGCTGGCATTTTGACTATTTCCAGAAACCCGAGGACCTGGATCCCGCTCTCCTCTGCCGAACGCCCGAAAGCGAAGCCAACATCACGGTCCCCGGCAACTGGACCGTTCAGGGCTGGGACAAGCCGCATTACACCAACATCCAAATGCCTTTTAAAAACCAGCCCCCGCTGGTTCCCAACGAAAACCCCAGCGGACTCTACCGCCGTACGTTTTCCGTCCCCGCCACCTGGAAAAAACGCCGCTGCGTCCTCCACATCGGCGGTGCCGAAAGCCTCGCCTTCGTCTACCTCGACGGAACCTTTGTCGGCATGTCCAGCGACAGCCGTCTGCCCGCCGAATTCGACATCTCGCCCTTCATCAGCCCCGGCAAAACCCATCTTCTCGCCATCTTCGTCATCCGCTACTCCGCCTTCTCCTACGTCGAGGACCAGGACCACTGGTGGATGGCCGGCATCCACCGCTCCGTCAAACTCATCAGCAGCGCCGACGCCTGGATCGAGGACGTCTTTGCCAAAACCGGCTACGTCGAAAGCGACGGCTCCGGACGCCTCGTTCTCGACGTCCGCCTCGGTTTTTCGGGCCCTCCCGGACGCGTCTGCCGCGTCACCGCCGACCTCCGCGACCCCGCCGGAAATCCCGTCTGGAAAACACCACAAACCCTTGACATCAACGGCACCGGCTACCGCCGCGACGGCTTCTGCGGCCAGCTCTCCGAGGAAATCCCCTCCGTCCTCCCCTGGTCCGCCGAAGACCCGAAGCTGTATTCTCTGCACCTGACCCTCAGCGACACCACGACGGACGAAGTGCTCGAACACACGGCTCTCCGCACGGGTTTCCGCACCGTCTTCATCCGCGACGGACAAGTTCTTTTCAACGGCCAGCCCATTCTCTTCAAAGGCGTCAACCGCCACGACCACGACCCCGACCACGGCAAAACCGTCTCCCGCAAATGGCTGCTCGAGGACGCCCGCCTCCTCAAGACCCACCATTTCAACGCCGTCCGCACGTCTCACTACCCCAACGACCCCGAGTGGTACGACATCTGCGACGAGGTCGGCCTCTACGTCATCGACGAAGCCAACCAGGAGGCCCACGCCAACTACAGCACCCTCGGCCGCGATCCCCGCTGGGCCCTCACCTTCCGCGAACGCGCCGAACGCATGGTCCTCCGCGACCGCAACCACCCCTGCATTTTTTGTTGGTCCCTCGGCAACGAAACCGGCTACGGACTTAACCACGACCTCGCCGCCGACGCCATCCGCGCCCTCGACGACTCCCGCCTCGTCCACAACGAGGCCGCCGAACGCTGGGGTTGGTTCCAGTGGCACAACGAGTACATCCCTGGCGGCGAACGCAGCCACGACTTCCGCGCCCCCATGTACCCACAGGTCAAAGACGTCGTCGCCTACGGCAAAAAACCGACCGATGTCCGCCCCTTCATCCCCTGCGAATACGCCCACGCCATGGGCAACAGCCTCGGCTGCCTGAAGGAATACTGGGACGCCATGTACCGCTATCCAAATCTCCAGGGCGGTTTCATCTGGGACTGGGTCGAACAAGGCCTCCGCAAAATCGGTCCCGACGGACGCGAGTTCTGGGCCTATGGCGGCGACTACGGCGACGTGCCCAACGACGTCAACTTCAACTGTAACGGCATGGTCCAGCCCGACCGCATTCCCAAGCCCGCCATGGCCGAATGCAAAAAAATCTTCCAGCCCCTGCTCTTCCATTCCTTTGATGCCAAGGCCGGAACCCTCCGCGTCCGCAACCGCAACTTCTTCATCGGCACCGACGACCTGGACTTCCACTGGCGCGTCGAGGTCGATGGAAAGAACGTGGCCGGCACCAGCCTGGGTCGCCTCTCCATCTATCCCCAGGACGAACAAGCCCTGCAACTTCCCCTGCCCGCGCTGACCCTGCTCCCCGGACAGGAGGCCTTCCTCACCCTCGTCGCCACACGCGGCAAGGATGAAATCGCCACCGAACAGTTCCTACTCGCCCGCAAGGCCCGCCGCAAACGGCCCGCCGCCCTCCCGGTACCCGTTCTCAAAAACAAATCCGCCACCCTCGGCGACTGGACCCTCACGCCAAACGGCATCACGGCCCGCATCGGCGACCGCGACATCGTCCGCAGCGGCCCCAGCCTGCAAATTCTGCGTGGCTTCATCGACAACGAGGGCGTCAAGGGCCATGCCTCGCATTGGACCGAAACCCGCCGCAACATGGGGAAATGGTGCCTCGCCGGTCTCGACAAACTCCAGGTCGTCTCCTGCACACTGCTCCGCCGTCCCGACGCCCTGCTGCAGCGCACACAATATGCAGCAGGTCCCCTGAAAAAGGCATTCCTCCACGAGCAAACCCTCCAGCTCCTGCCTCAGGGCTGGCTGCGCGTCGAACAGCGCATCGTCGCACATCCGGAGCTTCCCGACCTCCCCCGCGTCGGTATCACCCTCGACCTTGACCCCGCCTGCACGCAGGTGGAGTGGTTCGGACGCGGCCCCGGCGAGACCTATCCCGACCGCAAAGCCGCCGGCACCATCGGCCACTTCCGCGCCGATATTCAGGACCTGTTCTTCCCCTACGTCGTTCCCCAGGAAAGCGGCAACCACGAGGACGTCCGCTGGATTAGCGCCCGCGACAGCCGCGGCTACGGACTGCTCGCCCTCGCCGACCTGCCCCTCAGCGCCTCCGTCATCCCCTACACTCCCGCCGAACTCAACGCCGCGCTCCATCCCTACGACCTCCCCAAGACCCCCGGCGTCCACATGAACCTCGACCACCGCACGCGTGGCCTCGGCACCGCCAGTTGCGGCCCCGACACCTTGGACACCTACAAAATCCTCCCCGGCGAATTCCACTTCGGCCTCACCCTCCGCCTTCTCCAGCCAGGGGAAGATCCGGATACGATGTAGTTTCTGGGTTCGGGTTTCTCGTTTCTGGTTTCGACATATTTCCATGCGTGTCATCACCTACAACATCCTCCGTCCGATCTGGGCTCGTCCCGGCTGGGATGTCTGGCCCCGGCGCCGCGAAGCCATCGCCGCAGTCCTGCGGGACGCCGCGCCGGACTACGTGGCGCTGCAGGAGGAAACCCCCGCCATGGTAGAGGAACTGCTGGCCCACCTGCCCGGCTACCGCTATCTCTGCACCGCGCCCGAGCCCAGCAGTGGTGCCGGTCTGCTGGCCCGAAAGTCCGCTCCGCCGCCCGGAACAGCCCTGCGCATCGATCTGCCCGGACACCGCGTCGCCAATTTCTGGCCCGTGGTGGACAAGGGTCGGCGCTGCTGGATCGGCTCCACCCACTTCGTTCCCTTTCAGGACGAAAACGCCCTGCTCGCCCGCATCGAATCCGCCCGGCGCGTGATCGATGCCTTCGCCGCCAGGCCCGCCGAACCGGCTCTGCTCATGGGTGACTTCAATTCCCTCCCCGGCGACGCCTCCATCCGCCACTTTCTGGACGCCGGCTGGCGCGACGCCCTCCCGCCCGGACCCGACGGACTCCCGGACTCGTTGCCCTCGGCCCTCAACGACACCCGTGACGGCGGCTGGCGTCTCGACTACATCCTGCTTTCTCCGGGCTGGAGCGTCACCCAGGCCCACATGCT
>CAZCFM010000001.1:11229-134309 GCA_964497855.1 uncultured Verrucomicrobiota bacterium
GTCTCGACTACATCCTGCTTTCTCCGGGCTGGAGCGTCACCCAGGCCCACATGCTCACCCCCACACCCCCACCCTCCGACCACCAACCCCTCTTCGCCGAACTGCACCCCGCCGCCCCCTCCATCTCTACAGGGGTGCGGCAGGAAGAAAAAGAAACAGATGACCCAATCTGATGACACAGCATTCCCGTGGGAGTGGTGGGCGTCGAAGCGACGTCACTACAACCTTGGTCTGATCAAAGCCGGTGTTTTGGCCTTTGCCTGCTACGCGGCACTGTTCTGGATACTTCAGGACAAGCTGGGGAGCGAGGCTGAAATCACTGTCTTCACCACCCTCCTCCAGGGAGTCGGCTACCTGGCATACATGGGCGTTGCCAACCTAATCTATTTCCTTGGCCCCTTGTCGGAGACCCTGCTTTCACCTGCAAATCCCATCAAATTCAGACGCCGTACCTTCGCCCTGGGATACGGACTCTCCTGCGCCGTGCCGTTCACCGTGCCCATATTGCTGATTCTGACAGTGTTCACGGCTGTTCTACAACCCACGAACCCAGACAAGACACCCCGAGACGCGAAAAATCCCGTATCCATCCGTCTATAGCCAACGATTCTCCCATATTGAGAAGTAGAGAACGAAACAACCCGGCACAAAACGATTCCGTGCGGGTGGCGGTGCACGGCCTATAAACCTTGTTTCCATGGTCAATCCGTGTTCCTGACCGACTCCATTTCACGGCCCTCCCTCCTCGGCTTCTGCGGTATCATGCTGCTGCGTCTCCAACCTCCGATCACCAGCCCCTCTTCGCCGAACTGCACCCCGACGACACAAATCCAGATTCAAAAGGAAAATCAAAATACGCTTGAAATAGATATCAATAGTGATACTATATAATCATGTCTAAGGTTGAAGACATTCTCATGCAGATGCAGTGCAGTCCAAACGGCATACGTTTCGCAGATCTTTGCCGGGTTTGTGATCACTTTTTTGGCGAAGCACGGCAACGGAAAACAAGCCACAGGGTGTACAAGACGCCCTGGCAGGGAGACCCCCGTGTTAATATTCAAAACGAAAATGGGAAAGCCAAAGCGTACCAAGTAAAGCAAATCCTGAAAGCTATTGAGAGGTTCGAGCATGAAAACTATTAAAAACGATTATTACACCTACCGGGTCACCTGGTCCGAAGAGGATCAGGAGCATGTTGGGATGTGCGCCGAGTTTCCCAGCCTCAGCTGGCTGGCAGCTTCACCGGAAGCCGCGCTGCGAGGAATTCGGGGTGTCGTCGCCGATGTTGTGGATGAAATGATGAATTCCAATGATCCTGTTCCCGAGCCGCTCGCGAGTCGAAAATTCAGTGGCAAATTCATGGTGAGAGTTCCGCCGGATGTTCACCGCACCCTGACCCTTCAGGCTGCGGAGGCCGGGGTAAGCCTGAACCGACTGGCCACCGTAAAGCTCGCGCACTGACCAGGGTCAACCATTCCCATGTTTTTTGGAGGATCTTCAACATGAATGTTGGCAGAAAAACGATGAACAAGAACACAAAAAATTCTGCATCTCCATCGCAGAGAAAGTGGCTCTGTCACTCTTTGTGGTATCCATCACAATGCCTGCCATGACAATCACGTACAGTCTTGCACCATGAACCCTTTGCATACCCGATCAATGATTGCTCACTGGATTGCCGGTTTTGGACTGATTGCGGTGACGTCTTGCGCATCTCTGGTTCCGAAAGAAAGTATCCACTCTGAATGGATGTCCGCCGGATTCAAAGTGACGGGACCGAGGTTGCGGGAGGAGTTGGGAATCCCGGAACGGCTGCGTAAATCCAGACGGGATCTTCCATACCTTGTTTTCCATGCGGAATCGGATTCCCATGCCGTCACCATGATGCTGGAGATGCGGACTAAAGGTCTGGATACTTTTTTCCCCGGAGAAAAGGTTTACAGACTGGCAAGCGCGGGCGATCCTCTCCACGACTACATGCACCTCGCTTCCCTTCTCGTCGATTCCACGGGAGCCTGCCGGACCATTTCCACTCTCCGCGCCGCCGAGTCCGCCATGGCTGATTCCCCCGGCCGAGCCCGGACCCGGGATGAGGTTCGTGACGCGGTTTTGGTGTTCGCCGACCTGCTGGGCTACCTGCTCGTCACGGACATCGACCCGGAAACAAAAACATCGATCGAAGCCATGCGGCGGCAATGGGCTTTTCTCAATCGTGACCCAGGCCCCTCCCGGCAAAAGGAGGAAGACGGGTTTGGAGAAGAGGACTTCACATTGGTCATCCAGCCAACGGACGGTGGCTGGGACTGCAAGGCCACATTCCTGATTCACCGCCCCACCTGGCACATTCAGCGCTTCAGGTTCCGCATCACAAACAACCCCTCTCCGAAGACACCCTGGTTCAAAATCGACGAGGATCCTGAAACCCTGTGGAAAGTCCGTTTGATGTGAACGGTTGAGGGCCTCAGAAGGCGCCGAAGAAGATGCTGGTGAAGGTGGTCAGAGGCGAGGTCTCGCGGAAGTCGTCGATCGTGGCCCGGGCCTCGTCGACCAATGCCTCCACCTTGACGTAGATGCCGTCGTCTCGGATCAGACGGCCCAGGGTTCCCTCCTGCGCACTGAGATCCGAAGAGAAGGTCTTGAGGGAGGCAACCGTGTCGCGCAGATCGCGATACACCTGATCGTCCGAACTGAGCAGTTTGCCGATCGTGCCTTCGCCTTTCTCGACGCGTTCTGCGATTTTCTGCACATCCGCACTGGCCAGGCGGAGCTGCTCCAGCGTGACGTTGGCGTTGGTGTAGAGAGTGTCGTCTTCGGAAAGCAATTTGCCAATCGTGCCCTTTCCATCCTCCAGCCGCGTACTGATCAACTTGATCTTGTCGGCGGAGATCCGCAAATCCGCCACCATGCCACGCGCATCGTCATACAACGTCTCTTCGTGAACCAGTCGGCCAATCGTGCCCGCCCCTTTGTTGATCTGCTCGCTGATTTGCCGCAGGTTGGCCGTCAGTCCGCGGATATTTTCTAGCGTCCCTTCTTCCACAAGCGAGGTGCGGATCATACGAATGGTCTGCGTGGCTTCGTTCAGCAGGTTGGCCACGGGGCTTCCTTTGAGTCGGTCAAACTGATCCGCCGGCACCTTGGGCAAATGCGAAGACCCTTCGAGAATCACCAGACGCATTCCGCCCAGCAACGACGAGGATTCAATTTCCAAGGCGTAGTCTTCGTACAGGGTCAGGTCTTTGGTCAGGCGGAGCCGCACTAGAACGCCTTCTTCGTTTTCGGGCACGGTGATTTTGTTCACATTGCCGATTTTCACTCCGCGCAAAAACACGCCCTCGCCTTCTTTCAATCCGCCCACTTCCGGGAAAACGGCCTGCACAAAAACTTTTTTCTCCCAGAACTTGTTCTGGCTGATGACCACACTGACGGTCAACAGCACCACCAGAATGATGAACATGAAGGCTCCCACGACAATTTCCGTGGTCACATCGTTGCGGCGTTTTTTGGTACTCATGATAAAATTCTCCCGGGGAATTCTTCGAAGAAATTGGCGCTGATGCACTGGGAATCCAGGAATCCGCGAATGATCTCGTTTTTGGAGTGGAGGAAATCGCGGGGCTTGCTGATTTCGACCACCTGGCCTTTGTGCAGCATCGCGATACGATCGGAAATGGTGAGGGCGCTGATCATGTCGTGCGTGACCACCACACTGGTCACACCGAGATCTTTCTGCAGCTTGAAAATCAGTTCGTCAATGGTGCGCGACGTCACCGGATCGAGGCCGGAGGTGGGTTCGTCATACAGAAGAATATCCGGCTCGGTGACGACGGCCCGCGCGAGTCCGGCGCGTTTCTGCATGCCGCCGGAAATGTCCGATGGCAATTTGTCGGCGGCCTCGAGCAAATTGACCTTCTCCAGCACACTGCGGACTTTCCGGTCGATGTCGGCGTCGCTTTGCCGCGTGTTTTCGCGCAAAGGCAGGGCCACGTTTTCGTAAACGGTGAGCCATTGCAGCAGGGCCGCACTCTGGAAGAGATACCCGAAGCGGGAGCGAACCTTGGAGAGTTCCCCTCCGTCGAGGTCGTTGATGCGAACGTCGTCGATGAAGATGTCCCCGGACGTGGGCGTGAGTAGGCGGACCATGTGTTTGAGGGTGACGCTTTTCCCGGCGCCGGAAGTGCCGACCAGTGAAATGGTTTCCCCCTTGTGCACATGCATGTCGAACCCGCGCAGGACGGGTTTTCCGGAGAACTCCTTGATGACATTGACGAAGCGTATCATCCGTAGAACAACTTGGTGAGAATGAAGCCGGTGATGAGAATGACGAGGAAGGAAATAACCACCGTGGCCCGTGTGGCGCGGCCCACGCCCACCGCTCCGCCTGTGGTGGTGAGTCCCTCGTGGCAGGCCACCATGTTGATGATGAAGCCGAAGCAGCAGGCTTTGAAGAGGCCCGTGTAGAGGTCCTTGTTGGCGGCGTACTCGATGGCCTTGTCGATGTAGGCCTGCAATTCGATGCCCAGCTGGGTCACCCCAATGATGGCGCCTCCCGCCACCGCAATGATGTTGGTGTAGAGCGTGAGCAGGGGCAGCATGACGAGCATGGACACCAGGCGGGGCATGACCAGAAAACGCACGGGGTTGATCGACATGATTTCCAGGGCCGCGATCTCCTCGCTCACCGTCATGGTCCCCAATTGCGCGGCGATGCTGGAGCCCACGGAGGCTGCAATGATCAGCGCCGTCATGAAGGGTCCCATTTCACGGAGCATCACCACCGTCACGGCGCCGCCCACTTCGACCTCCTGCCCGTAGCGCTGCAATTCCACACCGGTCTGCACCGCAAAGATCATGCCGATGAAGAGGGCAACCACGGAAATCACCGGAAGGCTTTTGATGCCAGTGACAAAGAGTTGATACGCCACTTCACCTCTCATGCGTTTGTCAAACATGCGCGGGATCAGGAACAGGGCCTGAAGATTCAAGAGCAGGGCCTGTCCCACTTGCTGGAAAAAGGAAAGCGCATTGTAGCCCCAGCGGGCAAACAAATTGTCACATTCCGGACAGACGTAGGGTTCGCGGGTGATCATGGTGTGGGTTGCGTTTTGGAGGAGAACTCTTTAACGCCAAATTTGAAAAGGTACAGCACGCGCCACTGTTTTTCATCGCCGCGCCGTTCCCGGCTCAGAAGCCCTTTGAGAAGGGAAAACCCTCCGCCATGCTCCTCCTTGCCCCAGGAAACAAGGGGAAAAAGGCTGCGGTGTCGGCTGTGTTCACCGCGGGACCCCGAGCGCCAGAGGCCCCAGAGAATTTCGGTGTCAACGGCATCGTGCACTTGTTCGCGGGTGTAGATCTGCCAGAAGGGCGCATAATTCCGGTCGATGGGTCCGCGCCGAAACGGATTCAAATCTGGAAAAACCGTGCGTTGAACCTGGCCCTGCTCGCGGCGGAGATGGGAATAGATCGGCCAGATTTTGCGATATTGAAAGTCCTCAACCGCCGCGCCGGCAACCGGTGTCGTGCGGAAATACTGATAAAAGGGCACAAACCACATCCGTCGGGTTTCGTGTGTGGGGGCCTGGATGCGTTCGCGGAAGCCCAGCGGCCATATCAGAAATTCGCGGGTGGTGTTGCCAATCGTTTTGCTCCCAAAAAGCGGCCAGAGGTAAAATTTTTGCGTTTGACCGCTTTCCCGTTGCAGAAAAGGCCAGGGGCCAAAAAGGCGGTTTTGCTCCTCCCCCACGGCAAGGCGGAAAAAGGGCGGCAGAATCCACCAGCTCTCCTGGTCGGTCAGTTCGAGGTGTCCCGCGATTGGAAACAGCATCCAGCCCCTGCCGTTGGATTTCGGATGGTCGAAGCGGGCCTGCGTCCAGAAAGGCCACAACACAAAGATTTTCCGGCTCAAGCCTTCGATTTCGCTGTATCCATAGAGGGGAAAAATGCGGAAGCGGTCGACGCGCGGACCTTCCGTGCGGGAAATCAGCGGCCAGAGCCAACTGCTCGCACGGTTGTTTCGAGCCCGGCTCTCAACGCGCAGCGGAAAAAGAAAAAAACGGACCTCGTCCCAGAACATAAACTCGCGAATGGAGCCGCCAAGCGGGAACAAGGCCCTGTAGGACTGGCCGTCCTTGTCGCGGCCGGAAAACCAAAAAGGCAACACCCAGAGGCGTGCCCGCGATTCCGGGTCGGTCACGTCCCAGTCCGTGCTGAAGGTAAGGAGGAATCGCCAGGAAAAGGCATTGTCGTTGCGGGTCGAACGGGCGACCGGCCAGAGGATTTCCCGGCGTTGGAATCCATCACCTTCGTTGTTCCAACCGACCGTAAAGGGGCGGACGGCGGAGAATCTCCAGCCCTCCGGTGTTTCGATTTTCTCGAGCACGGGGCCAAGGATTTTGCGGTGTTCGTTGCCGTGCACATCGGTCCAATCCGCGTAGAACGGACCCCAATCCGAGCGCATCCAGTTGGACGCGGCGGAGAGAGGTCCTGCGAAAAGCAGCCAGCAACAGAGCCACCGCCACCCCATCAGGCTCCTCCGAGGGAACGCGACACGACGCGCGCGATATCGGAAGCCAGCGAGTCGGTCATCGCCAGGGTCGGGCCTTCGACCATGACCCGGCACATCGATTGCGTGCCGCTGTAGCGAACCAGCACCCGGCCATCGCCTCCCAGCGTTTTTTCCGCCGCGGCAATCGCTTCCTGAATCGATTTCACCTCTTCCAGCGGGGGTTTGTCGTTGACGCTCACGTTGATGAGTTTCTGCGGAAACAGACTCATGACCTGCGCGAGTTCGGAGAGCTTTTTCTTTTCGCGCCGCATCGTGCGCAGCAACTGGAGCGCGGCGACAATGCCATCGCCGGTGGTGTGAAACTCGCGGCAGATCAGGTGTCCGCTGGCTTCGCCGCCGAGCACGGCGTCTTTTTCCAGCATCCGTTGCAGCACATAGCGGTCGCCGACATTGGACATCTCCAGGTTGATGCCGAGGTCGCGCATGGCCTTCACGAATCCAAAGTTACTCATCACGGTTGTGACCACGGTGTTGTTCTGAAGCCGTCCGGTCTCTTTCATCCGGCGGGCGAGAATGGCGATGATATGGTCGCCGGTCAGCTCCTGACCGCGTTCGTCCACGGCAATCAGTCGGTCGCCGTCGCCATCGAACGCAAGGCCAATATCGGCACGGGTTTCGCGCACTTTGCGGATAAGGTCGTCGGTGTGTTGCGACCCGCAGTTGTCGTTGATGTTGGTGCCGTCCGGATTGTTGTGAATCGCAAAAACTTCGGCTCCAAGCTCCTCGAAAATAATCGGCGCAACTTTGTAGGTGGCTCCGTTGGCGCAATCCAGGACAATGCGCAGGCCCTCGAGAGACAACTCGTCGGGAAAGGTGTTTTTGCAGAAAACGATGTAGCGGCCGATGGCGTCGTCGATGCGTTTCGCGCGTCCGACTTCGTTGGCAACCGGGCGGAGTTCCTTGATGCGTCCGGATCGGATGATGTCTTCGATCTCGTCTTCAAGCGCGTCTGGCAACTTGAATCCGTCGGGACCAAAAATCTTGATGCCGTTGTCCTCAAAGGGATTGTGCGAGGCGGAGAGAACCAAGCCCGCGTCGGCGCGCATGCTCATGGTGGTGAAGGCGATGCCGGGGGTGGGCAGCGGTCCAAGCAGCAACACGTCCACGCCCATCGAGCAGATGCCTGCGGAAAGGGCATTCTCCAGCATGTAGCCGCTGGCGCGGGTGTCCTTGCCGATCACAATACGGCGACGGGGTCCCTTCGAGCGTTGTCGGTTGCGGTTGCAGACCTGGGCGGTGGCCCGTCCGATTTCGAGGACGTTTTCCGCTGTCATCTGCCCGACATTTGCAATGCCGCGCACACCATCGGTTCCAAACATTCGTGCCATGGTTTTTTTCCTTTCAGGAGGTTAGGTGGGGACTGCCGCAGGACACGGCAAGGGTTACAACGTGTTCAAGTCGTTCGCGAATCTGCTGTCTTTGCGTTGGGGTCAGCGTGCGCAACACCGCGCGGTAGCCCTCTTCACGGCCTGCGGCCATCAATGCAAGGTCTGCATCCACTGCCCGTTCAGCAGCCAGGGCACGCAGCGATTCAGCGAGAGCGCGGCGGGATTCCGGCGAAAACCCAGGCACCAAAGCCGTCAGTTTTTCAAGCTGGCGTATACGCTCCTCCATCGCTTCGGCCAGCAGTGTCTCCGCTGCATTCACACAGGCTTTCCGGTAAGGGTCGTCGGACATCAGCGGCCCCCGGAACGAGCGGTACCACACGGACAAGGCCAGCAGATTGCCGATGTAGCGGAGATTCAGCGCGAGTCGGCGCGGAAAATCGCGGATCTGTCCGCAGGTATACGGCATCCATCGTTCTTTGCCGCCGCCGGACATGTAGAGATGCTCCGGCTGCTCCAAATCACGCCGACAGATGCTCCCCGCCGCCTGCACCACGCCGTATTCCATTACAACGGGTCCGACGATGCCCCCCTGCCCGCCCAGAAAAATCGGTGCTTGGTCGGCCAGCACCCCGCGCGGCACATCGCCGATCAGCGAGGCCGTTGCTTTGTCGCCGTGCGGCGTGAAATTAAAATGAATGAAGGAGGAACCGACTTCACTGTGGTTTTTGCGGTCGCGCCCGCCGGCCATCAGCACGTCGCAGAAGTTGATCAGGCTGCCCAGGGTCACAAAGGGAAAAAGGATCGTCTGTTTCAAGCCCACCGCGTGGGCGCCGGAAGCCTCCTCTTCCAGCAGGCAGCCGGGACGCACATGCGCCGCCGAGCCCATGGAACTCTCGTCCAAAAACACCGATCCCTGGAAAAAGCCGCCTTTGAGCGCGACATTGTGCGAAAGCTGGCATTGATCCACCGTCGCCGGCGTTTCTCCGCCGATCACGCAGCCCGGCCCGATCGACAGCCCCGCTCCCAGCAGCCGCGTCCCCGGATGCAGCACCACGCCCGGGGCAATACGCTTCACATCCACATCGTCGGCAATGTACACCGATTCCGGATGCGGCAGAATGACACCATGCTCTTGCAGGGCGGAGACAGAGGAAAGAGAGGAGCTTTTCATGGGCAAGAAGTGTGCATACTGACCGAAGAAACGCCCCGCGTCAAAACAGAACTACGCCTCGTCGCAAATGAGGCCCCTTACCAAAGCGCTGCTCCGGGAATGTTTAATTCAGGATTTCCGCATTGCGGATTAACTGCAAAGCTGTATCATTGACGTATGACAGCACTCATCACCCTTAACGAACGCGGCACCGTGACGCTGCCTGCAAAACTGAGGAAATCCGCTGGTTTGCACGCAAGAGATGTTCTCCTAGCGGAAGTCACTCCCCTCGGTATTCTGCTTCGCCCCACGGTCACCTTGCCACTGGAAATGTATTCAGAAGAACGCATCCGGGAATTTGATCAGGGCGAGGATGAGCTGGCCGTGGCCATGAAAAAGGCGGGATTGACCCAAGGGCAATGAGGATTTTTCTGGATGCCAACGTGCTTTTTTCCGCCGCAAAACAACCCGGTGTGATGGCCCAATTGCTTCAAGAATGCTTGAACCGTTCACATACGTTGGTCGTTGATGGTTATGTCTTGGCTGAGGCGGAGAAAAATCTGGACGCGAAATTCCCAGAAGGATTGGCGAACCTGTCTACACTTCGGGCAGAGTGTGTTTTCGTTCAAAGCCCCCGCACTCAGGTCTCCTTTCCCGATAACCTGCCACTGCTTCCGGAAAAAGATGTGCCCGTTCTCCTGTCCGCAATTGAGTCCGACTGTGACGTCCTGGTGACAGGGGATAAAAAACACTTTGGCTTACTCTATAATCAGTTGATTCACGGCGTGCTCATCCTGTCGCCGGCGATGCTGGCCCTGAAATTGTAAATGCGGCAAATCCGAACCGATGAGGTCAGGAGAGTTCCGCGCCTCACTACGGAACACCGCTTGACCTTTGCCCATCTCTCCGTATAGAATCCCCACCCGATTTTCAACCCCTTCACCTAGGAGAACCGCATGAGTACCCAAACCAAAGCCTTCAAAACCGAAGTCAGTCAACTGATGGATCTGGTCATCCACTCTCTCTACTCCAACAAGGATATCTTCCTTCGCGAGTTGATTTCCAATGCCTCCGATGCCATCGACCGCGCCCGCTACGAAGCCCTCACCAACAGCGACATCCAGGAACCCGCCGGCGGATGGAAAATAAAACTCAGCGCCGACAAAGAGGCCAAAACCCTCGTCCTCACCGACAACGGCATCGGCATGAACGAGGTCGAACTTGAAAAAAACATCGGCACCATCGCCAATTCCGGCACCAAGGCCTTCCTCAAGGAACTCAGCGCCGCCGACGCCAAAGACCGTCCGGAACTGATTGGCCAGTTCGGCGTGGGCTTCTACGCCTCGTTCATGGTCGCGAACACGGTTGAAATCCTCACCCGCCGCGCGGGCGAAACCCAAGCCTGGCACTGGAAATCCACCGGCGACGGAACCTACGAAATCGCCTCCGCCGAACGGGAAACCTTCGGCACCACCATCACCCTGCACATTCGGGAAGACGAGGACTGCGGAGAATACCTCGACGAGTGGAAACTCCGCAAAATCGTCAAACAGTACTCCGATTACATCGCGTTCCCCATCGTGATGGACGTCACCCGCAGCGAAAAGGACGAAGAGGCCTCCAAGGACAAGGAAGATCCCGTCTACAAGGACGTGGTGAAGGAGGAAACCCTCAACTCGATGAAGGCCATCTGGACCCGCGCCAAGGCGGACGTGACCGAAGAGGAGTACCACCAGTTTTATCGCGGCGCCTTCCACGACTACGAAGACCCCCAGAGCATCCTGCACTGGTCCGCCGAAGGCACCCAGGAGTTCAAAGCCCTGCTCTTCCTGCCCAAAAAAGCCCCCTTCGACCTCTTCTACAGCGAAGACTCCAAAGGCCTGCACCTCTACGTCAAACGCGTCTTCATCATGAACGACTGCAAGGAGCTGCTGCCCTCCTACCTGCGTTTTGTGCGCGGCGTTGTCGACAGCGCCGACCTCAGCCTCAACGTCTCCCGCGAAATTCTCCAAAACAACCCGATGGTCCGCCGCATCGGCAAAAATGTGGTGTCCAAAATCCTCTCCTCCCTCAAGGATATGCAGGAAAAGGAACCCGCGAAGTATGAGGTATTCTGGAAGGAATTTGGACGCGTCCTCAAAGAAGGCATGCACACCGACCACGCCAACCGCGAAAAAATCGCCCCGCTCCTTCGCTTCGAATCCAACAAAACCGAAGCAGGCACCTCCATCTCCCTGCACGATTACGTCGCCCGCATGTTGCCCGACCAGAAGGAAATCTTTTTCCTCACCGGCGACAACCGCGCGTCCGTGGAACATTCCCCGCTGCTGGAAGCCTTCAAAGCACGCAACCTCGAAGTCCTCTTCTTCACCGACACCATCGATGAATGGGTCATTCCCGCCCTCGACACCTTTGAAGAAAAAAACCTCAAAGGCATTCACCGCGGCAACGTCGACCTCGACAACGAAGACGAAAAGAAAGAAAAAGAAGTCAAACGCAAAGAGGCCGCGGACACCTACAAAGCCACCCTCGAAGCCCTCCAGAAGGCCCTCGGCGACAAAGTCAAAGAGGTGCGCCTCTCCGACCGGCTCACCGAATCCGCCGCCGTGCTTGTGGCCGACGAATCCGGGCTCGACCCTCACATGGAGCGCATGATGAAGGCCATGGGACAGGCCATGCCCCCCAGCAAACGTATCCTCGAACTCAACCCCGCCCACCCCGTCATGGCCAAACTCAAATCCATGACCGAAGCGTCCTCCGAAGCCCCCCTCCTGGCCGAATACGCCGAACTGCTGCACGACCAGGCCCTTCTCACCGAAGGTTCCCCCCTGCCCAACCCCGCAAAATTCGCCCAGCGCGTCAGCAAACTCATGGCCGGAATGTAACACAGATGAAACGCTTCTTCTTCAGCAATTCCACCACCGCAACCCCGGCCTCACTCGGCTTGCTGCTGCTCCGCGTAACCTTCGGCCTGGCCATGCTCCTCGGGCATGGCTGGGGCAAACTGATGTCCTTCGCCGATAAAGCCGGTGGCTTTGCCGACCCTCTGGGAATCGGCAGCCGACAGAGCCTCATCCTCGTCGTGTTCGCAGAGGTGTTCTGCGCCGCCCTCGTCACCGTCGGACTTCTCACCCGCGCCGCGCTGATCCCGCTGATCGTCACCATGGCCGTCGCGGCCTTTGTGATTCACGGCTGCCACCCCTGGTTCGGAGCCTCGCCCTCCAAGGAAATGGCACTTCTGTTCCTCACCGCCTACGCCGCGTTGCTCGCGGCCGGACCGGGCAAATACTCTGTCGATCACCTCATTAAGTAAAGGCTCCGTCATGCAGGAATCCGACTTCCCCTCCCGCGAAGCCTACGTCAAGGCCCGCATCGCCTTTCTAAAAGAAAAATTGGAGGCGATGGGCGGTTTTATCGGGGAAGTTTCTGAGGAAATGGACCCCGAGCAGGAACTCGCCTTTCTCGAACACATCTGGACCTTTGAACAAGCCCCCAGCGTCACCCACGCCCACCAACTCATTGGCCTCGGCATCAGCCTGCCCCCTCCCGACGACCTCGACGACACAGCCCTCCACCGCAAACTCTGGGAAGTCATCAACGGCCTCGCCAAACTCCGCGTCTTCCTCGAACAAACCAATCACCTGACCGACCGCCAGCTCTACGAACACCTCTGGGCCGACGCCCTCAACGAGTACACCTACGACATGTCCGAAAACCTCGAAGGCGCCGCCCATCTGCCCATGCTCTCCTACGAGGACGAGGAAACCTACCTGGCCTTCTACGCCCACGACGACGAGCGCGAGGAATGGGCCGAAGCCAACCCCGATTCCCCGATCCCCCCGCGCCAAGCTCCCATCGCTGACCGCGACGACGATCTGCCCCAGCCCTACGCCTGAAACGCACTTGGCTTTGGCAATTTCCGCGCCGCTGTGTTAGGGACCCCATCAGCATGACCCCTCCCCCGCCCCTTTTCCAACGCCGCGATTTCGTCGCCTTCTGGGTCACCTTCCTCGCCGCCCTCGCCGTTTACATCTATTGGCTCCCCCCTTCCATTAACCTTGAAGACGGCGGCGAACTGGCCGTAGCCGCCGACTACCTCGGAGTCCCCCATCCTCCCGGATACCCCATCTGGACCCTGCTCGCCTGGTTCTTTCAGTGGGTCCTCCATCCCCTCCAGTACAACGGATACCCCAATCCCGCCTGGCCCATCGCCTTCATGAGCGCCTTCTTCGCCGCCCTCGCCTGCGGACTGATCGCCCTCCTCGCCTGCCGCTCCGGGCGCATGATCGTTGACAACCTTCCCCGCGAACGCTTTTCCCTCCGCCAACACCTTCCCGCCCGCATCGTGGGTCTCGCCTCCGGGCTCCTGATTTGCATGTTGCTCCAGGCCGGCGCCGGCATCATCGTCCTGCTCCTCGGCGGACTGCTCATTCTCGCCACGCTTCTCGAAGCCCTCACCCCTTCCGAACTTCGGAAACCTGGGATGAAGTACCTTCCGAGACTCGGAACCCTAGGTGCCGCCATCCCCGCAGCCCTCCTCTCCTCTCTCTGCTGGCTTGCCGCCTGGACATACTCCGTCGTCCCTTCCCCTGCGGCTGTTCTCCTCCTCGCCATCGCCGGACTCATTCCTTTTCTTTTCTTCGCCGCCCTGCTCGACTTCGCCCTCGGTATCAGCGCCCGTCGACTCACCCTCGCCGAACATTTTCGAAGCTCCGCTGCCGACGTGCTGACCGCCATCGGCGCAGGCTTGATGCTCGCCTTCACGCCCCTCATGGGCTCACAGGCCGTCATCATCGAAGTCTACAGTCTCAACGCCTTTTTCATGGCACTCCTGCTCGTCCTCTCGTTCGCGTATCTTCATCGCCCCGGCAACCGCCTGCTCTACACGATCGGATTCCTCTTTGCGCTCGGATTGACCAACCACCAAAGCTTGGTGTTCCTGATTTTTTTCCTCATCGCCGCCGTTGCCGCCGCCCGCAACCGCCCCCTCCTCAAGGATGGCCTCTTCCTCCTCGGTCTCGGCATCCTGGCTTTTTTTCTTTTCAAAGCCCGGCAATACGGTCGCCTCCACGACGGCGACGCCCGCGCTTTTTTCCTTCGACAGGCCTTCGTGGCCGTCCTTTTTCTCTTCACCCTGCTCTTCACCCGCGGCGGACTTTTTAGAACCTGGCGACAACTCCTCACGCTTCTGGCCCTCGGCCTGCTCGGACTCTCTTTCCACTTCTTCATGCCCGTGGCCTCCGAACAAAATCCTCCCATGAACTGGAGCTACGCCCGCAGCAAAGACGGGTTCCTCGAGGCCCTCACCCGCGGTCAATACGAAAAAATCAGCGCCGCCGACAATGTCCGCATGATGCACCGCATCTTCAGCACCCCTACCCCGCCGGAGCTTCTCGACGAAGACCGCGCCGGCGACCTTGGCCGAACCTACGCCACCCGCACCCTGTTCGTGCACATGCTCGGTGCCTACTTCTGGAACCCCACGTGGAAATACTCCATCGCTTCGCAGTTCAGTGCCCAGCTGCCTCGAACCGAATCGGATCCCGACGGCGTTCTCCCACCGCCACCCGAAAAACAGTTTCCCCTCGCACTCATCGGACTTCTCCCCCTCTTCGCTATCGCCCGTTTCGACGCCCGTTCCCGCGCCTGGTTCCATTGCACCTTCATCGCCTTTTTTTTCCTCAGCGTCGTCTTTATCATCCTGCAGTGGCCCGAACTCAACCACAATGACCTCTGGGTCAAACGCGTGCAGTACCTCCAAGCCCACGCCCTCTTCGCCTACTGGATGAGCCTGGGCGCCGTTCTCCTCCTTGTCCTCCTGCACGCCTTGATTCCCCGCCGCAGCGCCCTCCGCGTTGCCTCCGTTTCTTTCGCCCTTCTCGCCATTGCCTTCCCCCTCCACAAGGATATCCACGACCCCCGTCACATCGATCACCTCGGAGCCTCCAATTTTCACGGCCACGACTTCGGCTGGCGTTTCGGATTCCACGCCCTCCGCGGCGTCAACGGCATTCTTCTCGACGAAATTGCCCACCACAAAAATCCCCTCTGCCGCCTCGACGACTCCGCCCTCGCCCATCTCCGTTCCTTGAAGGTTCCGGAAGACCTTCTGACCCGCGCCACGGCGCTCGCCGGCACTCAGGACCTTCCACTGTCCGACTTCAAACGACGCGTCCTCTCCCGTCTGGACAACGCCAGCGACGAACACAAACGCCTCCTGCGCGACGCCGCGCTTCTCGCCGCGTTCCGCGCCAATCCTCCAGCGGAGCTGCGCCATCTGCACCGCCTCCCGCCCGACCTCTCCTATCCCCCCGAAATGGAGCCCTCCGCCATCCTCTTCGGTGGCACCGACCCCGGACGCTTTGTGCCAACCTACATGGTCTTCAGCGCCGAAGTCCGCCCCGATGTGTTTGTCCTGACGCAAAACGCCCTTGCCCACAGCCCGTATCTCGACGCCACCCGCGACCTCTACGGCGACCGTATTTGGATTCCGGATCTCCTCTCCGCCAACGACGCCTTCCGTCAGTATGGCGATCACCTGCGCATGTTCGATCCCGACGCCTACGAGGCCCTCATCGGCGGCGGCGGAACCATGGCCGTCACGGGCGTAAACTCCGTTAACGAAATCAACAGCACCCTCGCACGCGAAATCGTCGAGCGCAACAAATCACAACACGCCTTCTACGTCGAGGAGTCTTATCTTTTTGACTGGATGACCCCCTACTTGCGCCCGCAGGGACTTCTGTTCAAACTCGAATCCAAACCCGTGACCCTTACGACGGCGGAAATGCGCCAGTCCCATGCTTTCTGGGATTGGTACATCGAGCACCTGATGGAAACCCATCTTCCTCCCGATCAACGCAACGGCAGATTCCGCCGCGACCTGATGGCCCGTAAAACTTTCTCCAAACTGCGCCAGGCCCAAGCTTGGAATTACTTCGAACGCGGACACCTGCCAGAGGCCGAAGCCGCCATGCTGCAAGCCCTCCAACTCTACCCCGCCAACCCCGAAACCGCCTTCCGCGCCGCCGACATGTACACCCGCATGTTGCGTTTCGACGACGCTGAACGCGTCATCAACACATTCGCGCCTCACGATCCCACCAACCGACAAATCCCGCTCTTTCACCGAACGCTGGCCACCCTTCGCGACTTGGAAAGACAACGACAGGAAAAAGAAGCCGACTTTGCGCTCAAAATCACCGGGAATCTCACCTTGCAGCTCCTGCAAATCTACAGTCACCTCGAACTGAAGGAGCAGCGCAACGAAATGGCCGAGCTGCTACTCCGGCTGCCAAATCTCGACGGCGACTTCTACATTCATCTCGCCGCCTTCATGCGCAACGAACGGGATTCCGAGTTTTACCCCCGTGCCCTGGCGGCCTGGTCCAAACACATTCCCGACGATCCCCGTCCCGAACTCGATCTCGCCGCCGCTTCCCTTTCCACGCGAAACTACGAACAAGCCTTTCGGCACATGCAGCAAGCCATCCAACGCGACCCCATCGGTGCCCGCATGAGCCTCGCCAACGACCCCCGCTTCCGTGAAATTGCCCACTGGCAGCAATTTCAGCGCCTCATCGCCATTCCCCCCTCCCTTTCGCCGCCCCCAACCCCCAAACTCCCCACCCTCTGGTGACATCCAGACAGGTCGGATTATATTGATTCATCGGGATTGTATTGCATCAGCTGCAATATTGATTTTACGAGGCAGAGGATTATATTGCATCAGCATTATTGATTGCGATTCTATATGGGCAGCCCCACAAATGGAGCCCACTGTCAACGGACATTTATGTCTCACAGGCAGACTTCATCCCTTTTTTTAAACCCAATGGCATCAGGCCATCGAAAAAACTTTTGGGTCTGCGTCCTGCACTCAAAATCTACTTCACCTGCCGCAGTGACTTCAGGCCCATCCATCCGCCGTGGATCGTTTTGCCCGCTTTCTTGCGTTTCGGCCCAAAACAACTCTTGTGTTCCTCCATCAATCCCTGCAGAAACTCCCCGCTCCCCACACCAACCCCGCGCGTGAAAACGGTTTCTCGACTCAGTAGCCGTTCCGCCACCGGCACTTCGCCCTGTTTCTCGAATTCGGCCACCACCTCCGCCGCTGTGAACCCTTTTCGCTCACGGTATTTCCTCTTTTCCGTAACGTTGTCCGCCTGGCTCTTCCCTTTGGCGTACAACCAAATCCGATAGGATCCGTCCACCTCTTCCCAGGTCGCCGCCTCGGCCCGTTTCTGCTGCTCCTCCCCCAGCATCGCCCCGATTTCTTCCGTGCTCCGCCCTTCTTCCCGCAGTTTCTTCAGTCGATGCTGCTCCGCCGAGGTCGGCAGAAAACCCCGCGACAGCCGCACGAGCTGTTCCAGGCCCACCCGTGACGTCCCGTTCCCACCGCTGGCATCCCCGTAGCCCGACCAACGACAATCCTTGGGGTCATCACACAGCCCCGCGCGCACCGGGTTCAGGTCAATGTATGCCGCCACCGACAGCAGCGCCAGCGGATTGCCTTCAACGACCACGCTGCGGTAACGCCCATCCCATAAGGTTCCCTTGCGTTTGTGTCGCGCGTTGAACCAAGCCGAAAACGACTGCTTGAGCACCCGCATGAACTGCGGCAGATCGCCCATGCGCTCCCTCAGCGCCTCGTCCAAGGCATTCTGAAGCTCCGGACGCGCATTTTCGTACGCTCCCTGCCAAGCCTCGCACTTTGCCTCCGGCCACACAAAGGCCAGACGCTGAAGGATTTCCGCATGATCCACCCGCTCCGTTCGCGGCACAAACAGTAGCAAATGGAAGTGGTTGTCCATCAGGCAGTGGGTGAGAACCTGTATGCCCGAAAACGCGCTCCAGCGCCGCAACACATCCAGGAAAACCCCCTTCTCCTCGTTCTGGAACAAAAAGAGCTGCCCCGCGCTGCGACTCGTCACATGCACGAAGTAATCCCCAGACTTTGGCAGTATGCGAAGCCCCCGCTTCCGCTCCTCAAAGAACCCGGCCCACACCGAAGGAATCACCGAAACACCATCTACAGTTTTTGTTCTCATGACGGCACCCTACCCGGAACCACAAAGCATGTCAATGTGAATTTTATATTGCAACTGTTGAAATAAATGGGTCTAACCGATTTTCCAGAAGGCTTGACAAAAGGAGTGCTTAACGTAGTAGGAAGCTGTCGACGCACAGGCCCTGTGGGAGAGCGGGTTCGCGCAAGCGGGCTCCGCCGAAGGTGAAACCGCCCCCGGAAACTCTCAGGCAAAAGAACCGCAGAGCCGTTGTCATTCTCTGGAGAGCAATACGCCCACGGGCGGATTCACCGAAGGAGTTCATCCTCTCAGGTCCATGAACAGAGTGGGGCATTTTTCCCAACCCGTCCCTAACGGAATGCTCCGCTATGCCCTCCCTCCTGCCCAAATCGATCGCTCCCACCGCCTTTTCCGAACGTCACCTCGGCTCCTCCCCCTCGGCTCGCAGCCTCATGCTTGCCGAGCTGGGCACCGATTCGTTGGACGCCTTGTCCGACAGTATCGTTCCTCCTGCGATCCTTCGGAGTCAACCGCTCGCAACGCCCCCTGCCCTCACGGAGGAAGAGGCCCTTGACACCCTGCGCCACATCGCCTCCCAGAACACCGTGTTCCGCTCCCACATTGGCATGGGCTTCCATCCCTGCCACACCCCCGCCGTGATTCTGCGCAACGTGCTGGAAAACCCGGGCTGGTACACGCAATACACCCCCTACCAAGCTGAAATCGCCCAAGGCCGCCTTGAAACCCTTTTCTATTTCCAGACTCTGGTGGCTGATCTCACGGGGCTTCCTTTCGCAAATGCCTCCCTGCTCGACGAAGCGACGGCCTGCGCCGAAGCGTTGACGCTTGCGGCAAGCCACTGCCGCAGTCCCCGCAAAACCGCCGTGGCCGATCTCGGTCTACACCCCCAGAATCTTCAACTGCTTCACACCCGCGCCCGCGTCCTCGGACTCCGGGTCGTCGAATGCGACGTCTTCAATTCGCCTCTCCCGGACGACACCTTTCTGGTCATCGTGCAAACCCCCGACACCCGCGGTGTGCTCAAGGAGGGCCTTCGCGACCTCGCCGCCCGTGCCCATGCCGACGGAGCCCTCGTTGCCGCCGTCACGGACCCCCTCGCCCTCTGTTTGCTCGAGCCCCCCGCCGCCTGGGGCGCCGACATCGCCGTCGGCTCCTCCCAGCGCTTCGGCCTGCCCATGGGCTTTGGCGGTCCCCACGCTGGCTACATGGCGGTCAGCGACGCGCTCAAACGCCGCATGCCCGGACGCATTGTCGGCCTCTCCATTGACTCCAAAGGACGCCCCGCCTATCGCCTGGCTCTCCAAACTCGCGAACAGCACATCCGTCGCGAAAAGGCCACCTCGAACATCTGCACGGCCCAGGCCCTGCCCGCAATTCTTTCCACGTTTTACGCCGTATACCACGGACCCGGCGGGCTCCGCCGCATCGCCTCTCGCTGCGCCACCTTGGCCGACGCCCTCGGACGAGCCCTGCGCGATGGCGGTATCACGCTGCTTTCCGATCGATTCTTCGACACTCTCAGCGTCCTGAATCCCCCCGCAGGTCTCCGGAAAAAGGCTGAACGCTCCGGCATCAACCTCCGGTATTTCGACGACGGCTCCGTGGGCATCGCCCTCGACGAAACCAGCACGATACAGCATCTGCAGGACCTTCTTGCCCTCTTCGGCATCGCCTCAAGCCTCCCGGCCCTCAGCAGCGTCCCGTCCTCCCTGCCCCTGCGCTCCGAAGCCGATTTTCTCCCGCAGGCCGTTTTCCGATCCTTCCACACGGAACACGAAATGCTCCGCTTCATGCACCGACTCCAGGGACGCGATCTTTCCCTGACCCACAGCATGATTTCGCTCGGCTCCTGCACGATGAAGTTGAACGCCACGGCGGAAATGATTCCCGTCACCTGGCCCGAATTCGGCAACATGCATCCGGCCGCGCCCGCCAGCCAGTGCGCCGGATACACCAAACTTTGCGCCGATCTGGAGCAGTGGCTTTCCGACATCACCGCCCTCCCGGCCTGCAGTCTGCAACCCAACGCGGGCTCCCAGGGCGAATACGCCGGCCTTCTCGCCATCCGCGAATATCACCATTCCCGCGGACAGGCCCAGCGCGACATCTGCCTCATCCCCGCCTCCGCCCACGGCACCAACCCAGCGTCCGCCGTCATGGCCGGATTCCAAGTCGTTGCCGTGTCCTGCGACGACGCGGGCAACGTCGATCTGGCCGACCTCAGCGCCAAAGCCGAAGCCCACGCCGAACGTCTCGCCGCCTTGATGATCACCTACCCCTCCACGCACGGTGTCTTCGAGGAATCGGTTCCCGAGATCTGCCGCGTGATCCACGCCCGCGGAGGACAGGTCTACATGGATGGTGCCAATATGAACGCCCAGGTCGGACTCACCGCCCCCGGCATCATCGGTGCCGACGTCTGCCACCTCAACCTGCACAAGACCTTCTGCATTCCCCACGGCGGCGGCGGTCCCGGCATGGGCCCCATCTGCTGCGCGGAGCACCTGCGCCCCTTCCTCCCCAGCAATCCCTTCAGCCGCGCGGCCACGCCCCTCGCCATTTCCGCCGCGCCCTACGGCAGCGCCTCCATCCTGGTCATTCCCTGGATGTACATCCGCATGATGGGACCCGACGGCCTCAAACAGGCCACCCAGACCGCCCTCCTCAACGCCAACTACATGGCCAAACACCTCGAGCTCAGTTATCCTATCCTTTACGCAGGACGCAATGGACGCGTAGCTCACGAATTCATTCTCGACCTCCGCGAACTCACCCGCCGCGCCGGACTGATCATCGACGACATCGCCAAGCGCCTCATGGACTACGGCTTCCACGCCCCCACCATGTCCTTTCCCGTGCCCGGAACCCTCATGATCGAACCCACGGAAAGCGAATCCCAGGCCGAACTCGACCGCTTCTGCGAGGCCATGATCGCCATCCGCCGCGAGATCCAGGACGTGATCGACGGCAAAATCGCCGCCGGCGATTCTCCCCTTCACCACGCCCCCCACACTGCCGAGGACCTTCTCAGCGACTCCTGGAACCGCGCCTACACCCGCGAACAGGCCGCCTACCCCCTGCAGTGGGTCCGCGAACGCAAATTCTGGCCCGCCGTCAGCCGCATCGACAACACCCACGGCGACCGCAACCTCATTTGCACCTGCGAGTGGGACCCAAAGGGATGAGAGGGAAGAAGTGCGGAATGCGGAGTGCGGAGTGTAGGCGTAAACAATGCAAGCTGCAATATACAAGAGCCGTTAAAACCGGTTCACTTCCACGGACAGCATCCCCAGCCAGCGCTCGTCCGCGTCATCGGTCTGCAATCGTTGTGCGGACACACGAACCAGGGTTTCAAGATTTCGTTTCGATGTCAACGGATAGGATAGATCCGTGGACACGTTCCATTCGCAGGCGGCGTCGTTCCAGATCAGCCGGCTCCGCCATTGCAGGTAGCGGAACGAAAACAGACTTTCCGCCTGTAGTGGAACCGAAAAATCCCAGTCCGCCTCTTCGGATTCTTCTTTCGTAAACCCAAACTCCACTCCGGACCCCACAAACGCATAGTGTCGATGTTGCGATCGCGAAAAAAGATTGCAGAGCAATGCGAGTCCTCCCAGGGTGCCCTGCCACTCCGGACCGATTTCGCGCTTGTGGAAATCCAGAACCTTCAGACCCAAGCCCCACCCCCGCAGCGACGAAAAACCCGCCTCCACCTCGCCCTGATTCTCCCGGAATTTACGCAGTTCCAACCCTGTGATTCGGGCTTCGCGAAGGTTATCCGCATCGCCGAGAAACGAATACCCGCCCAGTTCCACAAACCCGGCACGCTGCATGGCCACCCGCGAGCAGGAACCCATCTCCTGTTTCAACAACGCTCCTGAAAAGGAGGCCATCCCCTGAACGTCCGTACCCGTACTCTTGTAAAGGGCAAATCCCGGCTGGAACGTGAACAGTCCCGTGTGGTCGCTTCCTTCCGCCACGCGCCGCGCCGCAGGGGATTCGATCAAAGCTTCTGACCAATTCACCGGGGGAAAGGGCTGGGTGGAATCTGACAAAAGTTCCCGCTGCAGGAGCCGAGCTTCGTGGGTCACAGGACTGGTGTAATCGCGGCAGAGTCGGTCTTTGGGATCAAAAACCATCTCCATTTCCTGGAGCAGCGACGCCAGGGCGTACACGTCCAGAGCGAGTGCTGGTTCGCTCAATGCGACGGCCTTGAATTTCAGAAGAGCCTCCGTGCGCCGCGTTTCCGATCCCGATACGAAGTCTTCAACGGCAGGCCAATCCAGCTCTGGAGTATTCTGGCGCAGCGAGGCGTAGCGGGTCCGGAACAGATCGCGGTACAAATATCCCCGGGCACGGAAACTGTGGAAAGCGGGGGCCTGCGGCTGGAGGATGTCGTGCCGCAGCAGGAAAGCCACCAAACTGTGCGGCGGTGACACAACGGGACGAAAAGCCACGGTCTCCGCGTGCTGGAGGCCTTCACCGATGACCTGAACCAGCACCGACCCGCAGTTCTGATGGAAAAAATAGTAGGAGGGAAGCGGCGCCGTTTGCAGATGAATCAAATGATCCAGAAGAAGGTTCCGTTGCGGCTCGTCCAGATTCAAAGCGTAGCGAAGCAGGGAGCGATCCTGCTCCACGGTGTAGGTTTTCAGCGTGTAGTCCAGGGTTTGCACATCCATGACCACCGGGAAACCGCCTGTAAGGCCTTTCAGGGATTGCCACAGCGAGCGCCACGGGGATTCGGATTCGCGGGGTGCGGCCAGAACCAGATTGAGCCAGTTCCGTCCGCGACAACGCGGGATGTCAGGTTTAGAAACGGGAGAAGAAGGCTGGGGCACGGGATCGGTGGCCGCCAAAAACGAAACCACCAGATCCGGGGGTGGCGTTTGGCCGTCCGGTGCCCGGCGTCGAATGCGCAACAGCAGATGTCCGGCAATTTCCGCAATATCGCCCGTGCCAGGGGTGGCGTAGAGCAGTTCAAAACCTTCCACACTGTCTCGATTCACCACGCCGATGTCCAAGGGCGCCCCCGTGCGGATGTCGAAAAAGCGCAGGTCCGCAGCATAGGATACGGCTTCGTCTCCCCTCGCCAGCATCAGCCAGAGGCCGCAGAAACACGCAAGTCGCCACCCGCAGCGCATTACATGCCTGCCAACAGTTCCGGGATGACGCGGGCCATCATCTGCTCCAAGCCGGAACGGTCCACATCTGTGGGCACAGCGGCGATGACCGCGCGCGCGAGGCGCTGGGGTTCCACGGAAAGGGCGTTCGCAAAAAAGAATAACGTTTCACCGGAAAACGCATAGGACTGTTTGATCAGTTCGTCGGCCACATCGGGGTGCAGTCGCAGCGCGGCGGCGTCTTTCCAGACCAGGCGGGTGGTTTTGGCCAGCGTGGCATCAAGGGTCCCACTGACATGCAGCGTTCCCTGCATGGATTGATGGGCGGTTTGGGTTGTGAGGTCCCCGGTGGCTTTAACATACGCTGGCGTTGTTTCGCTGGTGCGGGCGGAGGTTTCGCCGCTCACTTCACTGATACGGCGGCAGACCTCGACACTGGGGCGGGTGGACTCTTCGTAGGTCGCGTCGCTGATGGGTGTGGTGAGTTCCGTGGATTGTTTGGAGGCGTTTCCGGTTGCCGCGGACAACCGGGTCGTCGCATTCAGGCTCGGATCCAGCGACTCGCGGGAGGTCGCTTCGCTCATCGGTGCCGTGAGTTCGGTCGATTGCCCGGTTGCGTTCGACGTGGAGTGGAGCGATTGTTCGCTGAACGTAGAGGTCACTTCCGAAAATCGGGAACTGGCCTCCAGGCTGGGTTCGAGGGATTGCTCCGTGGTCGCATCGGTCATGGGCGCGGTGAGATCCGTGGCCTGGGTGGTGGCCTCGCTGCTGCCCTCACTGCTTTGCTCTGTGACCTTGGATACCGTCTCCAGACTGGGTTCAATGGATTTCTCCGTGGTTGCCTGAGTGAGCGGAACCGTGCGCTCGGTGCTCTGACCGGTCGCGTGTGTGGTCGCGTCGCTGACGGGCGCGGTGACGTCAATCGAGCGCTCGGAACTGCGGTCACTGAAATCAAGCGTGGGCCGGGTCGAGTGTTCGTAGGATTTCCGGCTGACAGCGGCGGAATGATTCGCGGTGACCTCCGTCCCCTCGCTCAGTTGCTCCGCGGAAACTTTCACGCTTTTGCGGTAGGTGATATCCATGGAATGTGCGGTGGTCTGACCGGAAAAGGTAAATGGTCCCGCGAAAACAATGTGGGCACAGAGGCCCCCACAAAACAGGAAACAGTGGAAGCAGAATTGTGTGCGCATGACCCGAAAGGCTGAGGAAAGAGTCCGGGCCTGTCAACGTTAATTGAAACATGCCGCAATCAATCTGGAACCAGAAACTTTTCCTCTTCAACCAGAAACCAGAAACCCGCCCCCTCTAGTGTGCGTCGAGCCAGTTGTGGCCGGTGCCGGTGTCGACGACGACGGGGATGGACAGGGGCATCGCCTCCTCCATCTCGCGGCGAATCATCGGTATCAACGTGTCGGCCTCGTCGTCGCGAAGATCAAACACCAGTTCGTCGTGTACCTGCAACAGCAGGCGCGTCTGGATGCCGTCTTTCCGCAGAAGCTGATCCACGCGGATCATGGCGAGTTTGATCATGTCGGCGGCGCTGCCCTGTATCGGCGAATTGATGGCCGTGCGTTCGGCGGCCTGACGAAGGGTGTTGTTGCGCGACGTGATGTCGCGGATATAACGCCGCCTCCCGCCGAGGGTCTCGGTGTAGCCCAGGGTTCGCGCATCCTCCACGACCCGGTCCATGTAGGTTTTTACGCCGGGATACTGCTGGAAATACGCTTTGATGATTTCAGAGGCCTCGTCGCGGGGAATGGCGAGTCGTTGGGATAGCCCAAACGCGCTGATGCCGTAAATGATGCCGAAATTGACCATTTTGGCTTTTCGGCGCATCTCGGAACTGACGTCTGCGAGCTCGACGCCGTACACGCGCGCCGCCGTGGCCGCATGAATGTCGAGTCCCTCCGCAAAGGCCGCCAACATGCCGGGATCGCCACTGAGGTGCGCCATGATGCGCAGTTCGATCTGCGAATAGTCGGCGGCCAGCAGTTTCCAGCCCTCCCCGCGCGCCACAAAGGCCCGACGGATTTCGCGCCCGCGTTCGCTGCGGATCGGAATGTTCTGAAGATTGGGGTCGATGGACGACAGGCGTCCGGTGGCGGCGCCGTTCTGCATGTAGCGGGTGTGAACGCGGCCCGTTTTGGCGCTGACCTGTCGTGGCAGGGCATCAACGTAGGTGGATTTCAACTTTCCGACTTCGCGGTGTTCGAGGATGGCGTCCACGATCGGATGCGCGCCGACAAGCGTCTGCAAGGTCTGTTCGTCGGTGCTGTATTGCCCGGTTTTGGTCTTTTTGGCCTTTTCGGCGAGTTTGAGTTTATCAAAAAGAATCACGCCAAGTTGTTTGGGACTGTTCAGGTTGAAATCCTCGTCTGCCAACTCGCGCACCTGCAGCTCGACTTCCGCGAGCCGGGCGCCGAGTTCTTTGCTCAGAGCCTCCAGCGCGGGCACATCGAGGGCAATCCCCTCGTGTTCCATGCGGGTGAGCACGGGCAACAACGGCATTTCGATTTTTTCAAACACCGCACGCTGACCGCTCTGATCCAGCCGGGGCATCAGGGTTTCATAGAGGCGCAGGGTTACATCGGCGTCTTCCACGGCGTAATCGGTGAGCAGTTCCGGCGCGACATCGCGCATGGTGCGCTGTTCGCGGCCTTTGGGGCCGATGAGGTCGCTGATGGGAATGGGCTGGTATCCGAGCAGCGAAACGGCGAGAGCATCCATGCCGTGCCGCTGGTCGGGATCGAGCAGGAAGTGGGCGATCATGGTGTCGGCAAAGGGTCCCTTCACTTCCAGTCCGTGGGAGAGAAGGACGGCCAGATCAAACTTGAGATTGTGTCCGATTTTCAGGAGGGATTCGTCTTCGAGCACGGGCCGCAGGGCCGCGAGCAGTTCCGCTTCGGTTTCGGGCGTCACGGCCACCAGCCAGCCGCGTCCGGGCTTGTCGGCAAGGGCGATGGCCACGATTTCGGTGTCGAGGACATCGAGTCCGGTGGTTTCCAGGTCAAAACAGAAACGTTCGGCATGGCGCAGCGCCTTCAACACCTCCGGCAAGGCCGCGGCGGAATCGATGCGACAGTAGTCGTGCGGGACATCGGCAAGGCGTTTGAGGTCGGAGGGCGGCGGCAGAAGCGCTTCGGGAGTCGTATCAGCAAACAAATCGCCCTGCACGGGTTCGGGCGCGGGCGCGGCGGCCACGCGAGGCAGGTGAAACGCATCGCCGAACAGGCGACGTCCCATGGAGGAGAATTCAAACTCGGCGAGAAGGGCGCGCAGGTTGGGGTCGTCGCGTTCGCCGCGGCGCAGGTCTTCGGGCGCGAGGTCCAATGCGACCGCACAGTTGATTTCGGCCAAACGACGGCAGAGACGGGCCTGTTCGGCGAACTCCAGCAGCTTTTCGCCGACTTTGCCTTTCACGTCGCCGGAATGGGCGAGCAGATTTTCGAGGTTGTCGTATTCTGCAATCAGTTTTTGCGCGGTTTTGGGACCCACGCCGGGAACGCCGGGAATGTTGTCGGAACTATCCCCCATGAGGGCCAGGATGTCGATGACCTGTTCCGGACGTTGAATGCCCCAATGCGCCTGCACTTCGGCGGGGCCCATGATTTCGACCTCGTTGCCCTGACGTCCGGGTTTGTAGACGCGGGTGTGTTCGTCGACGAGCTGGCCGAAATCCTTGTCGGGGGTCACCATGTAAATTTCGGAGAAGCCCTCTTTCTCCGCGCGTCGGGCGAGCGTTCCGATGATGTCATCGGCCTCGGCACCGTCCTGTTCAAGCACGGGAATGCGGAAAGCGGCGAGCAGGCGTTTGACGTCGGGAATGGCGGCCCCGATATCCTCGGGCATGGCATCGCGCTGGCCTTTGTAGTCGGGATAGAGTTCGTGGCGTGGCGTGGGCGCGTGGGTGTCGAACGCCACCGCGATGTGGGTGGGGCGGCGGTTGTCCAGCAGGTCCAGCAGGGTGTTGGTGAAACCGTAGATGGCGGAGGTGTTGCGGCCTCTGGAATTGAGGATGGGGCGGGTCACAAACGCGAAATGCGCGCGATAGACCAGCGCCATGCCGTCAAGCAGGTAGAGGATGCGTGGGGAGGATGACTGCATGCGGAATTCCTTCAGCCTTCGTACAGGAAGCGGCCACAATGACTGCAGGTGACCCATTTCTGGAGGGCGTGGGCGTCGTGAATGTGTTGCGGGGTCAGGCGCATGTGGCAGCCGCCGCAGCTTTGGTTGCGGATTGGGACCACAACGGCATCCTGTTTGCTCTGGAGCTGGGCCATGTAGCGCTGAAGAACCTCGGGCTCGACGCGGGCGGCAAGGGCCTCTCGTTCCTGCTTGATGTCGGCAAACGTTTCGCGGATCAGCGACAGGCGGTCGTCGAGGGCCTTGGCCTCCCCGGCGACCACGGTGTCGGCCTGGCCGCGTTCGACTTTGGCGGCGGCGACCTCCACACGCTGCGTTTCCAGTCGTTCCATTTCCTCCAGCTCCCGGTCCTCCGCGGCGCGAATTTTTTCATTGGCCGTGGCGATTTCATTTTCGAGGGCGCGGTACACATCGTTCGATTTCACATCCATTTGCTGGTTGCGGTAGCGGACGATCTGCTCGCGCATGGACTGGATGTCGAGTTCAACCTGCTTGATGGCCGATTCGCAGGAACGAAGAGAGTCGGTCGCGCTTTTTTCCCGGGCTTTGGCACCGGCGGCTTTTTCCTCGAGACGCGTTTTGCGTTCGGGGATTCCCTGCGCCTCGCGTTTGAGCTGGAGGAGGGTCAGATCTTTGGTTTGTAGGTCCAGCAGTTGCTGTAGAGATGCCTGAATCACGGTGATTCCTTTCCGGTTTTCCATTGCAAGGGTGAGTGCGTCACACTATGCCTGTAGACCCCAACCCTCCGCAAGCACCAATCTCGTGAAACCCGCCGAACTTCTTCCCTCCCTCCTGCAGGCCGTCGGCCTGGCCGCCCTCTGTTGCGAACGCATCGCCCGCGAACTCGCGCATGATGACCAACAGGCCAAAGCCGACTTTTCCCCCGTCACCATTGCCGATTACGCGAGTCAGGCCCTTATTCTTCAGCATCTCGCCCGCCTCAGTCCCGACATCGGCGTGGTGGCGGAAGAGGCGTCCGACATCCTGCGCGATCAACCGGACATGATCGAACGCATCGCCTCCTTCACCCAGGTTTTCGATCCGGAGGTCAACGCCCTCAACCTGCTCACCCTTCTGGATCGAGGCAACCATCCAGGCGGCGGCGGACGTTTCTGGACGCTGGACCCCATCGACGGAACGAAAGGTTACCTGCGCGGCGGACAATACGCCATTGCCCTGGCTCTGGTCGAGGACGGACGCCCCCGTCTCGGCGTGCTGGGCTGTCCGCGCTACGGAACTCCCGGCGGAAGCTTTTTCAGCGGTGGACTGGACCTGCCCGCCCTGCGCTGGGACAGTGATGCCAAACACGCAAGCCCGATCCGGGTTTGCGCCGACCTTCCGCGAGCCGAAACCAAACTCTGTGAATCCATCGAAAGCAGCCACACGGCTCACGACCGCTCCGCGACGGTGATTTCCGCGCTGGGCATGTCCTGCGACGTGCTGCGCATGGACAGTCAGGCGAAATACGCGGCGGTGGCCTGCGGAGACGCCGCCCTCTATTTGCGTTTGCCCGTGAAACGTGGATACCGCGAAAAAATTTGGGATCATGCGGCCGGGGTTGCCGTGATTGAAGCCGCAGGGGGACGCGTGACGGACCTGAATGGCAAGACTCTTGATTTCGGACGCGGGGACAGTCTCGAATGCAACCGGGGCGTTCTTGCGAGCAACGGAACGCTGCACGCGGAGGCCCTGGCCGCAGCGCTGGCCCACACTCCGCTGGAAGGACGCTGGGAGTAGGCCATGGACTTTGATACCCTCTACATGCGGATGGCCCAGCGCGAGGCGCGGACGGCGGCGGAGGCGGGCGAAGTTCCCGTGGGAGCCATCATCGTTCATCCCGAAAAAGGCATCGTCGGCAAGGCCCACAATCAGGTGGAATTGCTCAAAGACGCCACGGCACACGCGGAAATTCTCGCAATCACCCAGGCCTGTCAGGCGCTTGGGGACTGGCGCCTCGAAAACTGCACGCTCTACGTGACCAAAGAACCCTGCCCGATGTGCGCGGGGGCGATTGTGTTCAGCCGCATTCTCAAAGTCGTGTGGGGCGTGTCGGATCCGGATCGCGGGGGCCAGAGTTTTTTTGGAATCCTGGACAGTTCGTCGATGTATCACCGCGTGCTGTGTCAGCCAGGAGTGCTGGAAGAGGAATGCCGGGCGGATTTTCTGGAGTTTTTCCGTTCGGTCAGGGCCAGACCACCCGGAAAACCCGGTGGGGCGAACTGAAGCCCGTGATGGGTTCGAGTCGGGGCGCAGCTTCGGCGAGGGTGAGAGAGTCGATCAGTTTGTCCTGGCCCACTTCGGCAAAATGAATCAGGTCGATCTTGCGAAGGCGGAGATAATCGATCATGCGCTCCGGGCGAATCTCCCCGTTGCTATATTTGACGCGGTGGATGTCCCAGTCGGTTTCGCCGCGCAGGCCATAGACATTGTTTTTGCCAGCGATAAGAAAGAGCCCGGGGAGGTCAGTGAGAAGGCGGGCCGCGCGGTCCTCCGGCGGAAGGTTGGCGAAGGCGTCCACTACCGCATGAATGCGCTCGGTCTCGATGCTGTTTTTGTTCGTTGCGCTATGAAAGGCGTTGGGAATTTGCACGATGCCCAGGACAATTGCGGCGGTCAGCAACCAGGCCTTCCGACTGGAGCCCAAGGGGCGCGGATGCTGTTGCAGCCAGCGGAAAAGAACATAGACCGGTCCGAGGACGGCGAAGGGGAAGAGCAAGGGTGTGAGGATGCGGAGGGATTCCTCAAAACTCTGCACGCCGGTGATAAAACTCCCGATCGAGAGGAAAACCACCATGCCCACCACCAGAGGCAACCAGAGGAAAGGTGTTGATTTATGCCGGTTGATGACGCTGCTGACACCGATGCCCAGCGGCCAAAGCAATCCGGCAAAGACGCCGAGACCCAGCGGATCCAGAATCAAAATGCCAAATCCCCGCAGGATGCGGACGAATGGCGAAACCTGCGGTGTGGGGGACAAGCTGCGTGGCGCACCAAGAATCCACTCGGCATCCGGACCCGGCAAAATGGCGGTGGAACGGGTCAGGGCCAGGTTTCGGTCGATCATGGGCCAAAGCAACATGGCCAGCATCAGCAGTCCGCCCATGGCCATTCCGACCAGCGGCATGCCTTTGGCCCTGGCCGCAGAGTCGAAAAACGAGAGAATCAACAGATAGAGGGCCAGCAAAACCCAGATCAGCGCCAGTTCCAGACGGATGTAGGCGGCCAAGCCAATAAACAAAGCCGAAAAAAAGATACGGCCCGGCACATTTTTTTCCAGGGAGGAAACAAAAAAGACCACGCCCCACATGACAAGTCCCATGCCCATCGCCACGGAAGGATCGGGGGAAAAGGCGTAGTGCAAGGTGCCCAGGCTGCCAAAACCAATCACCGTCATCAGTGCGAAACCGCGCAAAGGAAAAATGTGTCGGCAAAGCGAATACACACCGCCCAGGGTGGCCACAATGCCGCAGAGGCTCAACCAGACGCCGGCGCGGGCGGCATCGCCGGTGGCGGCGGAAACCAGGGCCACCAGATAGCGGGTGAGCACATGCGCGCCGAAAACCTGCGGCGTGTTCGGAATCACCGCGTAGTTGCGAAAATCTCCCCGCAACGCTTCAATGTACCCCGCATCCAGAATAGACTGCTCGCTGGGTGGCGGGTTCCAGTTCGCGCCGGGCAGCAAACGGGTGAGCCCAAAAACAAACAAACCCAAGGCAAAGGCGATCCAAACCAGCGGGGCATTGCGGAGAGCGACAATCCAGCGCCGAAGCATCAGGGAGCCTCCTCGAGGGCTTCTGTGGATTCAACCTGTGTCACGGGCAGTCGCTGCCCTGTCACCCAAAAGTCACGGCCTTTGACCAACACATGTTTTCCGGACAGCGCGCGAAGGACTTCGTCGTTCCCCCGCAGATAGGCGAGCGATTTTTCGCTGCGGTCGGATTCCAGTTGCACAAGCAGAAACCGGCTGGGACTGTTGCCGGCAAGAAGGTAGGATTTGACATATCCGCGACGCACGGAGGCCGTGCCCTGTCCGCTGAGGGGAACCAGACGCAAATCCTCCGGCGGCACAACGGTTGGGGTGGGTGTGGGGACGACCGGAATTTCGATGATGCGTTCAATCGTCCGAATTTCCACGACAGGCTCGGACGTGGGCGGAGGGGTTGGCAGGGGCGTGGGAACCGGCGTGGGTTCGGGCACGGGCTGAACGACGCTTTCCGCTTCGCTCCAATTCTCCATGCCCTGCAGGAAGGACTGGTTGATCCACAGCGTCACCGCATCTGTCGCGCGAATGCGGCGCCATTCATCGCGCACTTCAAGAACCTCCACCGCGTCCCCCCGTTTGAGTTGCCCCAGCGAGGAGTGATTGGTCCCGGGCCCTGCGCGCATATTGAGCACGGGGGAACGGACCTCTTTGTCTTCAAACAGCAACGGGGAAAAAACCCACACGACAAACTCGGCGGGTGGTCGGACCCGCACCCACTCTCCCTGTTTTTCCAGCGCTTGCAGGGTTTCCCCATAATTCACCGCGCCCACAACATCACTTTCCAGGCCCGGAAGGTTGCGAAGATTGACGCGATCGCCCACAACGGTGACGGGAAGCGCTTCCGCCAGTGCGGAGCGGGACAGAAGACTCAGACAGAGAAACATCAGGGCAGTTTTCATGGTCGTTACGTTTTAGCCAAGAGCTTTGAAAATGTCAGCCCTTTTCCGGCTTTTGTTTGCAGGATTGCAGGAGGGAGCTTCGCTCCGGCGTCAGGGTTCCCACACGGAGGCGGATTCGGGGGGCGGCCCGGCTTTTGGTTACCAATGTGGCGTTGTTTGGTCTTGGTCGTTCACAATCGATCCGTCAAATGAGATGGACCTGGGTCCCGGAACTGACGCAGGAGACGGGAGAAGGTGGGGGAACCGAGGGCCCCGGCAACGGCGGCGGACTCGCTCCAGGCGCTGCTCTCATCCGCAGGGATTCCGTCACCCCACAACACAACGGGAACCGGACCTTTTTCCGGGCGGCCCCGGTGGCGCAGGCCCGCAGCTACCAGCAGAAAGCGGCGGGGGGAACATTCCGCCAGCAGGGCGCGCAGCGGTCCCGTGATATAGTAGTCCACGGCATCCAGCCGACGAACCTTCTCCTCGGGAACGGCAAAACGGTCTGACGCAAAGGGTGCCGGAATCCAGACCACCAGTTCGTCGATTTCCGGCAGTAACCGCATCAGGGCCGCCACGTCGAAGCCCGCATCGGGTTGGTCCAACTGGAAAGGATCGTCGATTGGAAAAAAGGGCCGTCCGAGACACTGCGCAAAGCCGAGGGCAAGCCGTTCCGGGCCGGCGATGGCTTGACGGAAAGGCAGTGCCACTGGTGCCGGAGTCTCCGCGCCCCCGCTCCACAACCAGACGCCATGCACCGGGTTTTCCCCCAAGTCCAGCCGAACGGCATTGACCGGATGCGCCAGCAAAAGCGTTTCCGCTGTTTGCAGGAGACGACGGAAGGGCTCATCCTGCCGACGGAGGATCGCGAAAGGTTTCCAGCCCACTTTATCCTTCAGCGGGACAGGGAATTCCGGTGGAAGATCCAGCACGAAACGCCCCTGCCCCATTGAAACCATCTTCACGGCATCGCCACAGACATCCGAAAAAGCCTTTTCCAAATCGCCAAACAAATGGCTCTCCTCCGCCTCAGTGGACAGTTGCACCGGCGCCTGCTCGCCTTCCGAGGTGTAGGTCACACATTGCCCGAGCATCCGCACCCGGCGGGCCTCTGCCGAAAGTCCCAGCGCCACCGCTGCCATCGGCCCCCAGCGCAGACGAAGAGCCTCGCGGGACGGGAGGCCGCAAGCCTCCGCCAGCAGGGCGCGCGAGGCGTCGGCCTCCGCCCGGCTGCGGTGCAGCAGGCCGGTGCGGCCTTCCGTCGCCAGAGCCCGGGCGTGGAGAAGTCGTGCCGTATCCAAAGGCGTTTGTTCCCGCAACTCCGGATACGGGAAATCCGCCGCGCCATCCACGAGCAGGAGAATGCGTTTCATGAGGGAGGAGACTCAGCCAAGTTCTTCCACCCGGTAGCGGACGATGTCACCGCCGACGTCTTCCATGGTGCGGAGCTTGTCCATCGCCGCGTGCATGTCGTCCATGCGCGCTTCGCCAGTCAGGATGACCACGGGCACAAATTCATGGGCCTGGTGTTCTTCTTTTTGCACCAAGGCCGTGATCGTGATGTTGTGTTCACCGAGCAAACGGGCGACGTTGCCGAGAGATCCGGGACGGTCACGGAGGTTTAGGCGCAAATAGGAACGTGCGGTGCGTTCGCCGGGAGGGACCAAGCGCGGGGCCGGATCGGCGCGCCAGCTCAGGGGAATGCGTTCGGACGCGCCAATGGACAAATCGCGGGCCGCATCCAGCACATCGGCCACAACCGCGCTGGCGGTGGGCAATCGCCCGGCACCGCGGCCGTAATACAGCGTGTCTCCCACAATATCGCCCTTCACCAACACCGCGTTGAAACTCATGTCCACGCCTGCAAGCATGTGGTCTTCGGGAATCAGGGTGGGCTGAACACCGACTTCCAGTTTGCCGTCGAACTGCTCAAGAATGGCGAGCAGTTTGATGCGGTAGCCTAATTCTGCGGCATTTTTGACGTCGATTGGGTCGATGCCGCGGATGCCGCGCACGGGAAAATCGCCCAGGCCCACGGGCACACCGAAGGCCAGCTGAGCGAGAATGACGGCTTTGTGGGCAGTATCCCATCCGTCGATATCCAGGCTGGGTTCCGCTTCGGCATAACCCAGGCGCTGCGCGTCTTTCAGCACGTCGTCGAAGGCTACCCCTTCTTTTTCCATGCGCGTCAGAATGTAATTGCAGGTTCCATTCAGAATGCCGCAAATCTGGTTGAAGGAATTTGCCACCAGGCCTTCGCGAAGGGATTTGATAATGGGAATCCCCCCCGCCACGCTGGCTTCAAAAAACAAATCCACGCCCGCGTCCGCCGCGGCCTCAATCAGTTCCGGACCATGTTCGGCCAACAGCGCCTTGTTTGCAGTCACCACCGATTTGCCCGCCGCAAGAGCGGCCAAAATCAGTTTCCGTGCCACGCCCGTCCCGCCGATGAGTTCGACCACAATGCGAATGTCGGGGTCGTTCAGGACCTCGTTTGCGTCGGTGCTGAGGATTTCTGTGGGGATGGGAAAACCGAAATCGCGTTTCAGATTGAGGTCCACCGCCTTTTTCAACACCAAATCAATGCCACTTCGCGCCGCGATCAATCCGCGCTGGCGGATGAGGGTTTCTGCCACGCCGGCGCCAACGGTGCCCAGGCCAAGAATGCCAACATGTACGGTCTGCATAAGAAAATCGGGGTGAAGGTTGCGAAGAAGGAAGCGCGGGATCAAAGCCTGAAACGGGGGAAATGGCAAGCGAAAACCCCTGAAAGCGAACACGCGGCAGGAGGGTGTCACCTCCAGCCGCGTGATGCGGTTGTGGACAAACTTACTCGACGACTTCCACGCTGATGGACAGTTGGACATCGTTGCCCACAACCAGACCACCCGCCTCCATGGATTTGCTCCAGGTCAGGCCGAACTCCGTGCGGTCAATCACTCCCGTTGCATTCAGGCCGTAGCGGATTTTGCCCCAGGGATCTTTAACCGGGCCAAGGAATTCCATGTCGAGACTCACTTCCTTGGTCACATCGCGGATGGTCAGATTGCCCACCAATTTCCCGCCTTCGATTTTGGTGCTGACGAAGGTGATGGTGGAAAACTTTTCGACATCAAAAAAATCGGGATTGCGCAGATGGTCGTCACGTTTTTGGTTTTTCGTGTCGATGCTTTTGACCTGGATGACGGCTTTGGCCCCAGTCACCTTGCCATCTACAACGGTGAGACTTCCGTCAAACTCGCCAAAACTGCCTTTGGTGCGGCTAACCACCATGTGGGGCACCGAAAACGTGACGGCGGAGTGGGCGGTGTCGAGGGGAAGTTCGTTGGCGCTCACGCCAAACGCGGAAAGGGTCATCACTGCAAACAGAATGTTTTTCATAGAGTTCTCCCGAGGGTTAAGGAAACAGAGGCCGAATTGCCTATTTTTTTTAATCGAACAACTCAGCAACCCCTTACGCGACATTTTGGCTTTTCACAGAGTCAGACCCGAATGGCACTAACTTAAGAGTTGTTTCAAGGCGAACAGCTCCAACGGAGCGTTGCATATCAGCCAGGGGTGCAACCCCTGGAAAGGGTGTCGGAACAAGGGTGTGTTCTGAAGGAACACCGCATTTGCGGCGTGTTATGCCGCGTTCCTTCAGAACGCCACTCTGTTTTCTTCATCAACCCGGGGCGTTGCCCCTGATATGCATAACCCCTTTGGGGTTTTCGATAGGTTCCAGAATCCCTTAAGTTAGTGCCATTCGAGTCAGACCCTTTATGTGGGAGGCATGGGATCCAGTTGGGCCTTCAAAATAGGCTGCTGGGCTTTCCAGTTTTCGGCGACACGAAAACCGGGCACCCAGACGATCTCATCCCCGCAAACCAGGATCGGCCAGCGTTCGCGCAGGTGGAGGGGGATTTTGGCGTTGATGAACAAGTCCGACACCTTGATGCTTCCGAGGAGTCCCATTGGACAATAGCGATCTCCGCTCTGGCGGTGGCGGATCTGAAAAACGCTTCCCGCATCGGGAGGGCGTACAAAGGCGGTCAAGGGTCCCTCTGGGTCGCAGGTCTGGCTCTGGGCCGTGTCGAGTTTGTCTGTGGGCAACAAATGAAAGTAACATCCGAGCGGTGGCCAGAGTTGTGATTGTCCTGGCAGGAGGGTCAGGGACAAAACCTGTGCAACATCCTTCCATGGCTCCAGTTTCTCAGTGGATAGGCGAAGGCGGAGACCGGCAAGGTCTAGACGCTTGTCCGTCGGCGGAGGCTTCGCAAGGTGCTCGCAGAGGCGTTGCACGACGGCCTGATCCACGCGCTGAGGATCGGAGCCACGTTCCATCAGCCAGTCAAAGAGCAGTCGTTCGCGCAACAGTTCCGGCAGCCTCCGCCAGGGGGACAGGAGCAACACGTCCCCTGCCCTGCAGGCTTTTCCACGGCGCAGGGTTTCTGCGTTCACCCAGTCCTCCATGCGGGCCTGTTGTTCGGCAAAGGCCGCGAGATGGGCCGACGTCTCTGGATTGATGCACGCGTGCAGCAGCGGTAGAATGTCGTGCCGGACGCGGTTGCGAAGGAAGTGGGGATCGGCATTGGAAAGGTCGTGCATCACGGGCAGTCGCCAGGAGCGGCACTGGGCTTCGATTTCGGCGCGGGAAAAGCCCAGCAGCGGACGAATCAGGTCCACGCCGTCGGTCAGTTCGGCGCTGACGCGAATGCCGGCCGCGCCGCGGGTGCCGGTGCCGCGGCAGAGGCGCAACAACAGGGTTTCCGCTTGATCGTCGCGGTGGTGACCGAGCGCGACGGCACCCGAACCGAATTCCGCGGCCGCGACGACATAGGCCTCGCGGCGTTTGCGGCGCGCGCACATTTCCACGGATTCGCCTTTGCGAAGTGAGGTGGGAATCGCGAGATCGACATGGCGACACGGAAGCCCCAGTCCCCAGGCGATCTGTTGCACCAACGTCGCCTCCGCCGCGCTTTCCGCGCGCAGCCCGTGATCGCAGGTCAACACCGCGAGCTGTAGCTTCAGTTCGTGGCGTGCCGCCCACAGGGCGTGCAGCAGCAGAAGACTGTCCGCCCCACCCGAACAGGCCACGAGCACGCGACGGCGCTGCACAGCGTCGAACAGTCCCGCTCTGCGGACTTCAGCGATGAATTTCTGCAAAAAAGACACCCGGCCAGTGTAGCCGGGTGTCTTCGCATTGGCAAGGGAGTATCCGGATCAGAGATTCGGATTCACCTTGGACCAGTCCGCCAGCGGGGGCAACACACCCATGCCGATGACTTCATCGCGCAGTTTGACCAGGTGCTGGTACGAGGCTTTCAGCGCGGCGATTTCCTCGGGAAGTCCGGCGGGCATCGACAATTTCACCCCGTCTTTGTTGAGATTCGTCTCCATCGCCATGACGATTTTTTCAAAGCCAAAGCCATCGACATAGCCGCCGACCGGCCAGGGATAGCCCTTGCCTTCGATGGCGCCTTTGACCATGAGCACAGACTGATGGGCCGGGCTCTGGAAGGAGCTGCGTCCGCGGAGCTGGATGATTTTTTTGCCGCCCTGGGAGACATGAGCCTTGATTTCTTCCCATTTCGCGGCGGGCAGTTTGTCCGTGCCGATGAGCTGGGTGAGGGGAACGCCTTTGACCTTGGCGGTGGAGGCGAACACGGCCATCATTTCGCCGTGACCGCCGTAGGTGCGGCAGCCGGTCACTTCGTCCTGTTCAACGCCGAAGTGCTGCGACAGCGCGGTCTGGAGGCGCGTGGAATCGAGGGCGGCGAGGGTGCCGACCTTGGAGGGGTGCAGACCGGAGTGGACGAGCGCCACGAGGCCGGTGATGTCCGCCGGGTTGAAGATCACCACGAGGAATTTGGTGTCTGGGGCGTAGGCTTTGATGTCTTTGCCGAGCTGGGCTGCGATTTCCGCATTGCCCTTGAGCAGGTCTTCGCGGGTCATGCCGTCTTTGCGGGGAGCGCCGCCGGAGGAGATGATGTATTTGGCGCCGGTGAGCGCCGTTTTGATGTCGGTGGTCCAGGTCAGCTTCGCGCCGGGGAACGCGCAGTGGTAGATTTCTTCGGCCGCGCCTTTGAGGCCGGGCTCGAAGGGGTCGTACCCGCACACATTGGGGCTGAGACCGAGCGAGAGCACGGCTTGGAGCATGTTGGAACCGATGGCACCGCCGGCGCCGAGAATCGCGATTTTGTCTTGGGTCAAATAGGACATGGTGAGAATAACCTTTGGGATGGAATGAAAGGAAGGACTGACAAATAGGCGATTTTCCGGACGGGCGCAAAGAAAATTTTACTTTTCCCTTGGACAGTGTGCCGGAACTGTGACAGACGCCGCCCCATGTTCGAGAACGAATACCGTCCCCCTCCCCCGCCGCCACCTCAGGCCTGGCTGCACAAAAACGCATTCAAGGTCATTATCCCGCTTGTTGCAGCGCTTGTTTTGCTGCCCATTGCCTTTTTTCACCGGAGTTCGGAAAAACGGATCGAACCCACCGTGCAGCCCCCCGAAGCGCCCCCGTCCGAACCCACCCCGCTTCCCGGCCCCAGCCTGTTGCTCTACGGGTATCCCACGCCCCAAACCCTTCTCAAGGAAATCGACAACCCCAAGGTATACATGCCCACGGGATCTGGACGTGTGGAGTCCGCGCTCTACGGTTCCACCCGCACCAACAGCTCTGGCCTGGCCCAATTCCATGAAGGCGTTGACATTGGCCCGATGCGCTGGAACCGCGCAGGTCGTGCGGAAGACGCCGTGTTTGCGGTTGCCGACGGGCGTGTTGGCTACATCAGTCGCGTGGCCGGAAATTCGAGTTACGGGATCTATGTGGTGTTGCTGCACGAGGATCCGGCCGGAGAAATCTACACGCTGTATTCGCACCTGGCGTCGGTGGTGCCAGAACTTAAAAAAGGGCAAAAGGTGACGCGCGGTCAGACCCTCGGCATCATGGGCAACACAACGACCCTTGGAATACCGTTGCAACGAAGCCATCTGCATTTTGAAATCGGGTTGATGCTGAACCGTCATTTTGGCCCCTGGTTTCGGGCCCAGAACCTCAAGCCGGATCATGCGGAGTACCATGGATTCAACCTGTTTGGCATGGACCCGCTGCTCCTGTTGCTGCAACTCACTCCGGAGAGTCCCCAGCCCTTTTCGGTATTGAAAGCCCTGCAGGAGATGCCGCCGGCCTGGAGCCTGGCGTTTCAGGCGAATGGAAAACCGGATGTGTTTGTGCGGCATCCCGCGCTTTGGGAGGGCGAAGCTTTCCGCAAGGGCGTGATTGTGGTGGATGTGTCCGAAGGCGGCGTTCCCTTGCGGGGACGAAATGCAAGCGTGGAGGAAGCGGAGGGGGTTCGCGCGTTGAATCCGCGTGTGCTCGAGGTGAACGAAAGTGCTTTGGGACGCAACGGGCTGCGGCATGTGACACGCCGCAATGGCACCTGGAGCGTCAGTGAAGCAGGCAAACGCTGGCTGGAAATCCTGTTGCATGGCGCCGGACGGGGTTAAAACCACGTGTCCCTCTGTGCCCCTCTTCTTTTTCGCTTGTGGATTGCCGATTTGGGAGCAGACCTGCTAAGGAACCCACCATGATTCTGCTGTATCAACTCAACCGTTCCGACGACTGGCACATCGGGGTGATCCCCTACACCATGGAAATCCGCAAAGGTGACCGCCTGTCTGGAACGCCCTACCCTTGCCGCATCGAGAATCTCCTCAAATTCGGCACCAGCGGCATCTCACTGACTCCTCTCGACAAACGCATTCTGATGATGGTGCAGATGCATCAGAAACTGAACGGGTTTCACTCCTATTTCAATGGGGCCGATGCCGGGAGAGTCCTCGAACTGCTTTTTGAAAGCGGACGGGCCTACCGCTGGGGAAACCGCGTCCCACCTATCCGAAAAGGAAAACCGATCCAGGCAAAAATGGAATGGCGTTTGGAGGGAGAGGTTCTTAAAACCACCTTTGCCTTGCCGCCCGGATGGGAGCTTTTGCCCTCCCGTCCGCCCATGGCCCTTTCGCCCGATAGCGAAACCTGTCACGTGCTCAACAGCGGCAATTCCGAGGACGCCGCCTGGGGCTGGCTGGCGCTGCCCCCCCTGAGCCTTGAACTCGCGCCGGAACATCTGCGCCGTCTCGAACAACGATTCCCCAACGCCCTTTTTCCCGTCCCTCCCGGACTGAAATCCCTGCAACGCGACGACTTTTGCCCGGTCCCGGCCTTGCGCATCGTCGGTCACGAAGAATCCACTGCCGATGCCCTGCGCCTCCGCCCGATTTTCCTGTATGGAGACCGGGAAATCGCCCCTGGCGACGAGGGGCGCGTCGTTCGCTTCAAAGAGGGCGATGCCCTGGTCGATGCCCCGCGAAACCGGGAGTTTGAAAGCGCGAAACTCGCCGAGTTCTGCGCCACGGGCTTCATGCCCTGCCCCCCGCGCGCGGCCAACCTGTTCGATCATGCCGTGGAAAAAACCTGTTATCAGCCAGACCCCGCCGCAGGCCTCACTTGGTCGCTGTTTCTGGAAAAGCATCTTCCCGAATTGCAACGTGAAGGCTGGCAATTGCTGGAAGACCCCCAGCGCCGTCTGCACCGTCCCGGCAGCGACGCCGAATACCGCGAATTTGGCGAACAGTCCCGGGGCTGGTTCAGTTACGAACAAGGCGTCGTGCTCGACGGCGTCCGTATCAATCTTCTCCCCCTGGTCCAACGATTCCTGCGCGAACGCCGCGACTGGGACAGCGCCCGCATCCGCGACTATCTCCAGACCCACGACATCAGCGTCGCCATCGAGAAAGGTTTTCTCATCCTTCCCGGCCCCCGTTTTCTTGGCATCATCGAACACATCTTCGAACTCTTCGGCGCGGATGTTCTCGACAAACAGGACCGTCTCCGCCTCGGCCTCTGGCGCGCGGCGGAACTGGCCGCCCATCTCGGGGCCGATGGATGGCAGCCTCCGGAGGAACTACTGCACAGCATCCGCGCGATCGGCGGCGGACGCGACCTTCTTCCCCTCGCCGCGCCCAAGGGTTTCAAAGGCGAACTCCGTCCGTACCAAGAGCAGGGCCTTTCCTGGCTGGACTTCCTCTTTCAGCACCGCATCGGCGGAATTCTGGCCGACGACATGGGCCTCGGCAAAACCGTGCAGGTCATCGCCGCCCTCCAGCACTGGCGTGAGCAGGACAAATCCCTCGCCCCGGCGCTCATCGTCTGTCCCGCGAGTGTGCTGCCCAACTGGCGCCGCGAACTGGAACGTTTTGCCCCCCGCCTGCGCGTTCACAGCCTGCACGGGGCGGAGCGCCATGACGACCGCATCGGCCTCAAAAAAGCGCAGGTCCTCCTCACGACTTACGGCACGCTGCGCGTGGACATTGAACGCTACCAGAGCCTTCCGCTTTCGGTCGTCGTCTTCGACGAGGCGCAGGTCCTCAAAAACCCCCGCGCCTCGCAAACGCAGGCCGCCGCAGCCATCGTGGCCAACGTCCGCATCGCCCTCTCCGGCACCCCGGTGGAAAACCATCTCGGGGATCTCTGGAGCCTCTTTCATTTGCTTCTGCCCGGTTTCCTGGGCACGGAACGCGAGTTTAAACACAGTTTCCGCATCCCCATCGAACGCGACCGGTGTCGGGCCTCCAGCGAAGCCCTGCGCAACCGCGTGCGCCCGCTGCTCCTGCGCCGCAGCAAAGACAGCGTTGCCCCGGAACTGCCGCCCAAGACCGAAATCATTCAGACCCTCCCCCTCGGACAGGCCCAGGCCGACCTCTATCAAAGCGTGCTGCTGGCCGTGAAAGAGGAACTGCAGTCCGAAATTCAGGCCAAAGGCTTCCAACGTTCCCAGATCAGCATTCTGGATGCCCTCACCAAACTGCGTCAAACCTGTTGCGACCCACGCCTCCGCGAACCCTCCCGCGCCTGGAAACTCCCTGAGGATTCCGTCAAAATCGCCTGGCTCCGCGACAACCTGCCCGGACTCATTGAAGACGGACGCCGCGTGCTGGTGTTTTCGTTTTTTACGTCGATGCTCGATCTCGTTCGGCCCGAACTCAAACGCATGAAAATTCCCTTCGTGGAGATTCGGGGCGAAACCCGGGACCGCGACACTCCGGTGCGCACGTTCCAAGCTGGGAAAGCCCCGCTGTTCCTGCTCAGCCTCAAAGCCGGCGGCCTCGGACTCAATCTCACCGCCGCTGACACCGTCATTCTGCTCGACCCCTGGTGGAACCCGGCGGCGGAGGCACAGGCCATGGACCGTGCGCACCGCATCGGACAGGACAAACCGGTTTTCGTTTACAAACTCGTCACCGAAGGAACCGTCGAGGCCCGCATCCTGGAGATGCAGAGCCGGAAACGGGAGTGGGCGAAACTTGTCGAGGACGCCGCGTTGGAGTCCCCCAGCTTAAGCGAGGAGGATTTGGAAAACCTGCTCAGCCCGCCCGCCTGAGCCCCTCGTATTTTTTCCGGATTATCTTTTTTGCCCGAATCGTAACTTTTCAGTGGTATTTCTGATCAGGCAGGAGGATAATCCGCCCATGACACCCAACATCCAAGCCATTTTATTTGATCTCGAAGACACGCTGCTGGACAATCAAAGCACGCGCAAAGCCTTTCTGGTGATCCAATGGCAGAGTTTTTTGGATGAACTGTTGGACATTCCCGCCCGGCGATATGTGGAGACCCTGAACGACTGTTTTATCGAGTGTGGGGGACGAACGCAGGAAGCCTACGCCAAGGCCATGTTTTTGTTGGGGCTTACGGGTGGGTTGGGAGCCTTGTTGCACAAAGACTACGAACAACAAGGCGGTGGCCATCCGCGATTGTTTCCAGAAGCTTTGGACCTGCTTCGGGACCTGTCGAAACACTTCAAAATCGGATTGGTCAGCAATGGACGCAGCTACGATCAGTTGCGCATTCTGCGGGTTACGGGCCTTCTTCCCTACTTCCACAGTGTTTCGATCTCCGACAATTCCGTGACTGCGAAACCGGCACCCGACCTTTTCCTCCGTTGCCTGCACGAACTGGGAGTTCCCCCCTCGTCCGCTCTGATGGTGGGTGACAATCGACAAGAAGATATCTGCCCAGCCGCCGCACTGGGGATGAAAACCGTGTGGAAACACAATCGGCACACGCCTGCGGATGAAAAATGCAAGGCCGCAGAAGTCATTGAAGACCTCTGCGACCTGCCCTATGTTCTGCGAAACGCGTTAAACGTCGCCGCCGGTTAGAACGTGAACTCCGCCACGCTGTCGTCGGTGGCCACCGGAGCGGCGGAAGGAGTCGCCGGCTGAATATTCGCCGCCTGCGTCGAGGGAAGGTGGCGGTAGGTGACCATCAGGCCCAGCGCGGCCAGGGTGGTGTTATAAACCGCGCCCTGGGTGGCACCCCTCTCCGAAAAACAAAGCCAATGTCCATCGGACTTCTGGTTTTTTACCAGTGCATCCACCATCGGACGGTAAAAGGCGAGAAAGGTGCGACCGCCGGGATCGTCATGGAAGAAGGCCTGAACAGCATAGTACCAGAAGTTGATCGTGCCGCCATAGGTGTTGACAGCATTTTCTCCCCAGGCAGGGGCCTGACCACTGGCGGTGTACTGGCTGAGCAGCTGCATGGTTTGTTTGCTTTCGCGGGACGGGCCGCGTCCGGTCAGGTGCAGACACAGAGCCCCAGCGGAGGACAAAATCGGGGTGTGGCCTGGGCCGGTGTACCCAAATCCGCGACCCTCGGCGGATTCCTGGGAGTTCAGGAGTGCCCCATCCATGCCCTTTTGCAGAGCAGCTTCCAGATTGGGCAAGGCCACGTTGGCAATTTTTGCGGCTTTCATCGCCTGGACGTTCCAAGCACCCACCGAAAAATCGTTGCGAGGACCGGGTTTGTAATCGTAGTCAAAACCACCGTTGGCCTGCATGCCATCAATGATTACGCGGGTTCCGCGCTCCAAGGGCTCTTTAATCAGGGGATTCTGCGTCATGGTGTAGGCTTCGGCAAGCGCGTAGGTGGCCATGGCATGACCGTAGGATGTGTGACTGCCGGCGGGCTGGAAGATCCCTTTGGAATCCTGATTCTCCACCAGGAAACGGATGGCCTTGGCCACGGTGGGGCCAAATTGCGCGGACGAAGGGGTTTCCCCGTGTGCGAGGAAGGTCAACAGGGCCAGACCGGTATAGCCCGTATTTCCACCGGAGGTCGTTGTATTCCCATCCGTGTCCCAGGATCCGTCAGGTTTCTGGTGGTCACGAAGCCATTCAAGCGCCTTCATCACTGCGGGACCGCTGATTTTGTCCCCACCGCCATATTTTCCAAGGGCGGCCTGGCGGGACAACGCCGTGCGTCCGGACATCAGACCCACCATTTGCACAGGACTGGCAATGTCAGACAACAGCTCCGTCAACTGGTTCATGTTGGTGTCGTTCACCGGCTGCACCGCTTCGGTCTCGGGGGTGAAATCGGTCACAATCTGGTTGTCAACCACGATATCGGTTTCCTGGATGCGGTCCGGATCCATGACCTCTTCGGGAATGTTTTCCTTGGGGATCTCGATCTCCTCCTTCGGAGTGGGCTGAATCTGCTTGACCACGGCCACGGGCGGCGGGGTGTTCCCTCCAAGCTGGAGGAAGAAGAGAAGCGCAATCACAAGGCTTCCGTTAATCGCCAGCGATATCAATATGCTCGCTGAATGGGCCACTTTCATCTGCTTTTGGATATTCATGATACGACTCCAAGGGTTTCAAGAACTTTTAACATGATAACTATACCGACATTCATGTGGTTTGTTAAGGAGAACTTTCTGGAAATTCAAATGGAATGCCATGGAAAACCCTCACTCAATGCTGAAGCTCGCCGGATCATCCACCTGCGGGATTCCAGGGGACGGCGGAGCATCGCGGCGCTGTCTCGCCGCCTGAGTGGTGGTCAGGTGCCTGTAGGGAGTCATCAGCGAGAGCGATGCCAGGGTGGTGTTGTACAGAACCCCCTGGGCGAGGGCTTTGTCGTCAACCCCACGCCAGGAACCGTCGGGCTCCTGCCCCCGCGCCAAAGCGCGAACCATCGCGGGATAAAAGGCGCGGAAATCCCGGCCCTTGGGATCCTGATGGAAAAAGGCCTGCGCCGCGTAATACCAGAAGTTGATTTCCCCACCGTGCTCCCCGGTACTGCGGCCCGCATTCCAGTCGGGCAGCGTGGATGCCGTCGTGAACGCCCGCAAAAAAACGTGGGCCATCTGGGTGTCGCGCGTCTCGTCTCGTCCGGCAAGGTGCAGGCAGAGGGTTCCGGCGGCGCTGAGGATGCCGCGTTCTCCGGGACCCGTGTAGCCGAAGGAGAGGCGGTCCCCCTCCCGTTTGGCGTTCGCCAGCAGGCCCTCCATGGCCGTTTGAAGTTTTTCGGCCACCAAAGGCCGATCCACTCCTGCCTCCCACGCGGCCTTCAGCGCCTGCAGCTGCCAGGCCCCCACCGAACTGTCGTTGCGGGTCCCGCCCTTGTACTCGTAATCGTAGCCGCCATGGGGCTGCATCCCCTCCATAATCACCCGCACGGCCCGCTCCAGTGGTTCTTTGAGCAGGTGGTTTTGCGTCATGGCGAAAGCCTCGGCCATCGCATAGGTGGCGATCGCGTGTCCATACACCGTGTGCGAACCCGCCGGCTGGAAGACCCCGCGCGAATCCTGGTTCTCCACCAGATAGCGCAGCGCTCGGCCCACCGTAACCCCATACCCGGAACCGGAGGGCTTTTCCCCGTGCGCCAGAAAACAGAGCAGCGCCAACCCGGTGTAGCCACTGTTGCCCGCACCGGCGGACACGCGCCCCTCTTTATCCCACGAACCATCCGCCTTCTGATGCTCCCGCAGCCAATCCAGGGCCTTCAACACGGCCGGTTCGCTTATGCCGCCCGTTTCCGGCGCATAGTCCTCCAGGCGTTTTTTCCGCTCCGGCTCGCTGCGGATCGGCAACCCTGTGAGGATGACCACATCGGTCACCGTGAACATCAAATTCTCCAACAGATTGGGATTCACATCCGCCACGGATTTCACAATCTCCGGCTCCGTTTCAAACGTGGAAAGCGTCGGAACGGGTTCCGGGTTGAAGTCCGTCCAGTCATCGGGATCCGCTTCGGAGATTTCCGTCACCTTCGGCTCAACCGGTAAGGGATCGATCACAAGTTTGGTGTCCGGTTCAATGATCTTGATCGTCCCCACCTTGGGCTGGACAGGTTCGCCCGTCTGCAGGAAAAACAGGAGCAGGATCACCAGTCCCGCGTTGATCAGAAACGACAACGCCACGCTCGCCGAATGCGCCATTTTTAGCTGATTCTGAATCTTCATGGCCTTCTCCACTGTGATGTGTTTAAAAGCATAAAACAGTTACCCCGACTCGCCCGCTTTGTTTACGTCTATTTCAGAAAATCCGCCCAGGCCCCCTCCCCCGCCGACATCAAATCGGACAAAAAGCCTCCGGGATTAAAAAATTCGCTTTCCTCTCTCGTTATTTATTTGTCAATTGGACAATGCGTGATAGGGTGCGCCCGTTTTTCATCCCAGCAAGGATTCCCCGCCTATGATCAATCTGAAAGAAATCCACGTCTCTTCCGTCGTCAAGAAGCTGCTCACCGGGGTCACCGGCCTCGGTCTGGTCCTCTTCCTGGTGGTTCACCTCATCGGAAATCTCACCCTCTTCGCCGGCCCCGAAGTCTTCAACGCTTACGCGCAGTTCCTGCACCACTTCATGCACGGCATGTTTATCCGCTTCGCGGAAATGGGCCTGTTCGGCTTCTTCGCCATTCATATCTGGTCGGCCCTGAGCGTGCAGCTCGGCAAACGCCGCGCCCGCCCCACGCCCTACGCCGTCCAGGGCAACGCCGGTTCCCCCAGCAAGAAGTCCTTCCACTCCCTCAACATGGCCATCAGTGGCGGCATCATCCTGCTCTTCGTGTTCGTCCACCTGATCAACTTCAAATACGCCGACCACGAAGCGGTCGGCAAAATGCACCTGGAAACAGGCATCGAAGTGACCAACACCTACAGGCTGGTGGTTGAAACCTTCCAAGGCAGCTTCCTGCTGACCCTGTTCTACATGCTGGCCATGGGCGTTCTCTGCTCCCACCTGATGCACGGCATCTGGAGCGCCTTCCAGAGCCTCGGCATGACCCGCCCCTCCACCATCCCCTACCTGCACATTGCGGGCATGGGCATCGCCATCGCCCTCGCCATCGGCTTCTTCCTGCTGCCACTGCTCATTTATATGATGCGGGGAGCCTTCGATCCCAACGCGATGCCGCCACACCTCGATCAGGTCCGCGCCGCCGTATCCGCCTGTTTTAACGTCTAATTTTTCCCGGAGCCTCTCCCATGTCCATCAAAACGAAACTCGACGCCAAAATCCCCCCCGGACCGGTCACCGAAAAGTGGTCGAAACACAAATTCAACATGAAGCTGGTCAACCCGGCCAACAAGCGCAAGCACAAGGTCATCGTCGTGGGCACCGGCCTCGCGGGCGCCTCCGCCGCCGCCTCCCTCGGTGAACTCGGCTACAAAGTGCAAAGCTTCTGTATTCAGGACTCTCCCCGCCGCGCCCACTCCGTCGCCGCGCAGGGGGGCATCAACGCCGCCAAAAACTACCAGAACGACGGCGACAGCGTCTATCGCCTCTTCTACGACACCGTCAAGGGCGGCGACTTCCGAGCCCGCGAAGCCAACGTGCACCGCCTCGCCGAGGTCAGCGTCAACATCATCGACCAGTGCGTCGCCCAGGGCGTGCCCTTCGCCCGCGAATACGGCGGCACCCTCTCCAACCGCTCCTTCGGCGGTGCCCAGGTCTCCCGCACCTTCTACGCCCGCGGCCAGACCGGACAACAGCTCCTGCTCGGCGCCTACGGCTCCCTCATGCGCCAGGTCGACGCCGGCAACGTTGAACTTTTCACCCGCCGCGAAATGCTCGACCTCGTGCTCATCGACGGCAAAGCCCGCGGCATCATCTGCCGCAACCTCGTCACCGGCGAACTCGAACGCTACGCCGCCGACGCCGTCCTCATCTGCACCGGCGGATATTCCACCGTGTTTTATTTGAGCACCTGCGCCGTGAACTGCAACGCGACCGCCGCCTGGCGCTGCTACAAGCGCGGCGCGCACTTCGCCAACCCCTGCTTCACCCAGATTCACCCCACCTGCGTGCCCCGCTTCGGCGACACCCAGTCCAAGCTCACCCTCATGAGCGAATCCCTCCGCAACGACGGACGCGTCTGGGTGCCCAAAGCCAAAGGCGACAAGCGCAAGGCCCAGGACATCCCCGAGTCCGAACGCGACTACTTCCTCGAAACCAAGTACCCCGCCTTCGGCAACCTCGTCCCCCGCGACATCGCCTCCCGCAACGCGAAGGAAGTCTGCGACGAAGGCCGCGGCGTCGGTCCCACCGGCTACGCCGTGTATCTCGACTTCGCCGACGCCATCAAGCGCCTCGGCAAGGACATCATCGCCCAGCGCTACGGCAACCTCTTCGACATGTACCACGAGATCTCCGGCGACAACCCCTACGAGACCCCGATGATGATCTACCCCGCCCCCCACTACACCATGGGCGGCCTTTGGGTGGACTACAACCTGATGACCACCATAGACGGACTCTTCGCCCTCGGCGAAGCCAACTTCTCCGACCACGGCGCCAACCGCCTCGGGGCCTCCGCCCTCATGCAGGGTCTCGCCGACGGCTATTTCGTCATCCCCTACACCCTCGGCGACTACCTCGCCTCCAACAAGCCCAAACCCGTCAGCACCGACGCGCCGGAATTTGCCGCCGTCGAAGCCGAGGTCAAAGCCGGCGTGGACAAACTCATGTCCATCAAAGGCAAAACCACCGCCGACGAAATCCACCGCAAACTCGGCGACATCATGATCGACGACGTCGGCATGGCCCGCAGCGAAAAGAGCCTCACCCACGCCCTCGACGAAATCCCCAAAATCCGCGAGCAGTTCTGGAAAGACCTCTGCATCCCCGGCAACGCCGCCGACTTCAACAAGGAACTCGAAAAAGCCGGCCGCGTGGCGGACTTCCTCGAACTCGGCGAACTCATGGCCCGCGACGCCCTGGAACGCAAAGAGTCCTGCGGCGGTCACTTCCGTGTGGAATACCAGGATGCGGACGGCGAAGCCCTGCGCGACGACGAAAACTTCGCCCACGCCGCCGTCTGGGCCTTCCAGGGTGAAGAAAAGACACCCAAACGTCTGATCGACCCCCTGACCTTCAACGATGTCAAACCCTCCACCCGCTCTTACAAATAATTCATTGATCCGAGGAAACGCACATGAAAGTGAATCTTAAAATCTGGCGCCAGGCCGGCCCCAAAACCCCCGGTCGTTTGGTGGACTACAGCATCGACAACGTTGATCCCTCCCAGTCTTTTCTGGAAATGCTCGACATGCTCAACGAAAAACTCATCAAGGACGGCGGCGAGCCCGTCGCCTTTGAGAGCGACTGCCGCGAGGGCATCTGCGGCAACTGCGGTCTGGTGATCAACGGCGTAGCCCACGGCGGAAAAGGCGGATGCACCACCTGCGAAGTGCGCATGCGCCAGTTCACCGAGGGCCAGACCATCACCGTCGAACCCTTCCGCGCCAAAGCCTTCCCCATCATCAAGGACCTGGCTGTCAACCGCAGCGCCTTCGACCGCATCATGTCCAAGGGCGGTTACATCGCCGTGAACACCGGCAACGCGCAGGACGCGAACATGCTGCCGATTCACCACGACGACGCGGAACACGCGATGGACGCCGCCGCCTGCATCGGCTGCGGCGCCTGCGTCGCCGCCTGTCCGAACGCCAGCGCCAGTCTTTTCGTCGGTGCCAAAGTCTCCCAGTACACCTGGCTGCCCCAGGGCAAAGTCGAAGCCAAAACTCGCGTCCTCGGCATGGTCAAACAGATGGACTCCGAAGGTTTCGGCGACTGCTCCAACCACGCCGAATGCGAAGCCGTCTGCCCCAAGGAAATCTCCATCGCCAACATCAGCCGCATGCGCCGCGAATACACCCGCGCCCTGCTCGCCGGCGTGTGAAGAACTCCCGCCCGCCCTCCCCCACAAAGCCCGGTTCCCCCGGGCTTTGTGGTATCCTCCCGGAACTCCCCATGCCCTCCCAAAAACCTTTCAACGGCCGCCGCGCCGCCCTCAGCCTCACCTACGACGACACGCTCGACTGTCATCTCGATCTCGTCGCCCCCGCGTTGGAATCCCGTGGATTCCGTGGCACCTTCTACACTCCCGTCAACGACACCCTGCTGCGGCGCATGGATCAATGGTCCGAGACATCCCGCCGCGGCCATGAACTGGGCAATCACACCCTCTTCCACCCCTGCCGCTCCTACGGCGGTGCCACCTGGATTCAACCCTGGCGCGATCTCAAAACCTACGATCTCGCCCGCTGGGAGGCGGAAGTCGATCTCGCCAACCTCGTCCTCAACCGCATCGAAGGCCGATCCGACCGCAGCTACGGCAACACCTGCCACAACAATTTCATTGGACCCGATGACGCGCCGCTCTGCCTCGACGCCCACATGCTCCCCCGTTTCGTCGCCGCCCGCGGCACCAAACGCGATGTGGACGAAAGCATCGATCCCCGCAACCTGACTCCCGGCAATCTCGGCACCCTCGGCGGCGACGGCCTCTCGCCCGACGCCATGAAACAGCTCGTCGACATGGCCGTCGCGCGTGGACACTGGATTATCCTCACCTTCCACCATGTTGGTCCCGTGGAACGCCGCCTCACCATCGCCGAAACCACCCACAACGCCCTCCTCGACCACTGCGCCTCCCTCCACAACGACCTCTGGGTAGCCCCCGTACGCGACATCATCGCCACCTGTCCGGGCAAGCTCCCGCCCAGGTCCGAGACTCCCGCCTGATCATCGGACGCCAAGCCGCCCGGAAAACAACGTCTATTTTCACGCGTCCCGCACTTGGCAGTGCTTCCATTCTGTGCTTAAAAGCAAGCATGCAGAACGAGTTGCCGGGAACTGTATCATGAACGCAGTTGAAATCGAAGAGGCGGTATCCGCCCTGGCGGAGCTTCCCTTTGATGCGGAAACCTTTCCCTACGCGTTTTTGGAGGCGTTCGGGAACAAGACCACCACCCTGAAGCGGCTGCAAAGCGGGACCAGCAATCAGTCGGACCTGCCGGGCGGGGTTTTGCAGCGCAACAACATCCACATCACGACGTGTGCGGCGGGCGAGGTAGCCACGACCCTGAACTCCCTGCGGGAAAGCCCCGCCACCGCTAAACAGAAGGCCAAGTTCATTCTGGCCACCGACGGCGAAAGCTTCGAGGCCGAGGATCTGGCCGGCGGCGAAACCGTGGCCTGCGCCTACAGGGATTTCCCCGACCACTTCGGTTTTTTTCTGCCCCTGGCCGGGATCAGCACCGTCAAACAGATCCGTGAAAACGCCTTCGACATCAAGGCCACCAGCCGCCTGAACCGCCTGTACCTGGAACTGATCAAAGACAATCCCGAGTGGGGAAAAGAGGCGCGGCGGCACGACATGAACCACTTCATGGCCCGCCTGATTTTCTGCTTTTTCGCGGAAGACACCGATATTTTTACCGGCGGCTGCCTCTTCACCGACACCGTGGAGCAGATGAGCGCGCGGGACGCCTCCAACACCCACGAGGTGATCTCGGAAATCTTCCGGTCCATGGCCACCGCCATCGGGGAGCGCAAAAGCGCTGGACTCCCCCGCTGGGCGGACGCCTTTCCCTACGTGAACGGCGGACTGTTCTCCGGGTCGTCCGAGGTGCCGCGCTTCAGTAAGTTTGCGAAAGCCCACCTTCGCCAGATCGGAACCCTCGACTGGACCAAAATCAACCCCGACATCTTCGGGTCCATGATTCAGGCCGTGGCCGACGACGAGGAGCGCGGGGCCCTGGGCATGCACTACACCAGCGTGCCGAACATCCTCAAGGTGCTAAACCCCCTCTTTCTCGACGATTTGCGCGAAAAACTGGAGGAGGCGGGCGACAACAAGCGTAAACTCCTCAACCTCCGCAACCGCATGGCCCGCATCCGGGTCTTCGACCCCGCCTGCGGCTCCGGGAACTTTCTGGTCATCGCCTACAAGGAAATGCGGGCCATCGAGGCGGAGATCAACCGACGGCGCGGGGAAACCAACCGCCGCAGCGACCTGCCGCTCACCAACTACCGCGGCATCGAACTGCGCGATTTCTCGGCGGAGATCGCCCGACTCGCCCTCGTCATCGCCCAATACCAGTGCGACGTGCTTTACCTCGGCCAGAAAGAGGCCCTCGCCGTCTTTCTCCCCCTTGAAGCCAACAACTGGATCACCTGCGGCAACGCCCTCCGCCTCGACTGGCTCAGCATCTGCCCCCCCACCGGCACCGGCGTCAAACTCCGCTCCGACGATCTCTTCGACACCCCCCACGACCAGGCTGAAATCGACTTCCAAAACGAGGGAGGGGAGACCTATATCTGCGGGAATCCGCCTTTTATTGGCACGAGGAAACAAACCGATGAACAAAAAAACGATTTAAAATCTGTATTTGCATCACTCACTGAGCACTGGAAAAATGTCGATTATGTAGGCGCTTGGCTCGTTAAAGCAGCTGAATATAATAAAAATACATTTGCGCCATTTGCATTCGTTGCCACAAATAGTTTATGTCAAGGCCAGCAGGTTTCAATTACGTGGCGCATTCTCTTGAAAATGGGCTTTCGCATACGCTTTGCCCATACTTCCTTCATTTGGTCGAACTTAGCTGCAAACAAGGCGGGTGTGACCGTGGTTGTTATAGGTATAGACAACCGATGTACGGGAAACCGTATCATTTTCGATTCTGACAATATTCGGGTTGTTGAAAACATTAACCCTTATCTAACAGAGCACAAAGTTGACTACATACCTTCCAGTAGAAGACCCATTTTCATTAATGAATATATGGATTATGGTGTTTACTATTCAAAATCATCAGGGTTGATTTTACGACCAGACGAAGCATCTTCTTTAATAAGAAACGGACTAGATAATTCATTAATAAAGAAATTTTTAGGCTCCTCGGAATTTATTAACGGAAAAGAACGATATTGCCTTTGGGTACAGGATACCGACCTTCATCGAATTACCAAAATTCCAGAAGTCTTGGCCCGCATTGAATCAGTCAGGAAGGATCGACTAGATACCCGAGATAAATCCGTAAATAAACTCGCTTCAAAACCCCACCAATTCCGTGAAATTAAGGGTGAAGAAAATGTAAAAATTCTAATTCCGATCGTTTCATCGGAAAACAGATCCCATCTGCCTGTCGGAATGGCTAATGGCAGCGTAATTCCTACAAATAAGGCGTTTTTCATTGGAAATCCACCGTTATGGTGCCTCGCTATACTTTCTTCTCGCATCCACCTTACATGGATTGCCACAGTCTGTGGACGAATGAGAACGGATTTCTCCTACTCCAACACCCTTGGCTGGAACACCTTTCCGGTGCCGTCGTTGACGGAGCAGAACAAGCGGGATTTGACGCGCTGTGCGGAGGAGATTCTGCTGGTGCGGGAGGCGCATTTTCCGGCGACCATCGCGGACCTGTACGACCCGGAGGCGATGCCCGACGATCTGCGGGCGGCGCACGAGCGCAACGACGAGACCCTGGAGCGCATCTACATCGGCCGCCGCTTCAAAAACGACACCGAGCGCCTCGAAAAGCTTTTTGAGATGTACACGAAGATGACGGGGGGAAAACATGTCTGACGTGATTTTGTACACCACCGAGGATGGGAAGACACGCATCGACCTGCGTGTGGAGGGCGGGACCGTCTGGCTTCATCAGTTGGAGATTGCGGAGTTGTTCCAGACTTCCAAGCAAAACGTCAGTCTGCATGTTCGTAATATATTGAAAGATGGTGAGTTAGACGAATCGGCAACTGTCAAGAAATCCTTGACAGTTCAGATACCTCGCTTCCGAATGTTATCACCAGTTGTCAAGGAATCCTTGACAACTCATCGCTCCAATTCCCGTTGGACTCGTTTGGAAATATATTGCAAGGATGCCGCATGACTACCACTCAGCAAGTTGATGTATGGCTTCAAGTGAGAAAAGAGACCCGTACCCTTGAGTTTAAGGAGGCGAAAACGCAGTACGATTTCCGAAAACTCTGCAAGTATTGCGTGGCCATTGCGAATGAATCCGGAGGATTTTTGGTGCTGGGCGTGACCAACAATCCTCCCCGGAAGGTGGTGGGCAGCGCGGCGTTCCAAAATACGGAGGAAACAGCTTCCAAACTGTTTCAGACACTTGGGTTCCGTGTTGACGTTGAGGAGGTGGATCATCCGGATGGACGGGTGGTGGTATTCCGGCTCCCGGGTCGCCCCCGGGGTACCGCCTATTCTTTTGAGGGCGCGTATTGGATGCGGGTAGGAGAGGAACTCCAGCCGATGTCGGAAGATCGGCTACGTGCTATTTTCACGGAAGGTCAGCCCGATTGGCTGTCGCTTCCGGCTGCTCCTCCGGTTTCCGCCCAGGAGGTTGTTCAGTTTTTGGATACTCAGAGTTTTTTTGATCTGCTGAAACTGCCGTATCCCGCCGATCAGCGGGGCGTGCTCGGACGGCTAGTGGAGGAGCGCTTGATTGCAGAGGCAACGGGTGGGTATGAGATCAGCAATTTGGCGGCAGTATTACTGGCAAAAGATTTAAATGCCTTTGAGGGCCTTTCCCGCAAAGCGTCACGGGTGGTGGTGTATCGTGGAGAGGACAAGCTCCACACCAAAACGGATAAGACAGGCGCCAAGGGATACGCGGTTGGATTCCAAGGCCTGGTGGAATATGTGATGGGGATGCTTCCTCAGAATGAGGTGATCGAGAAGGCTCTGCGGGTGGAGAGTAAATTACTGCCGGAAGTGGTCATTCGCGAGCTTTTGGCCAATGCCCTGATTCATCAGGACTTCGAATGTGGCGGGGGATGCCCGATGGTGGAGATTTATTCAAACCGGGTGGAAATCAGCAATCCCGGCGAACCTATCGTGCCGGTGGAGCGGTTTATTGATGGCTATCAGTCGCGTAATGAGCGACTAGCGGATTTGATGCGTCGATTTGGGATTTGCGAGGAAAAAAGCAGCGGGATCGACCAGGTAATTGGAGCGGCGGAAGCGCATCAGCTCCCGGCTCCGGATTTTCAGGTGGGATATCAACGGACGATTGTGATCTTGTATGGCCCACGTCCTTTCCGTCTCATGGACCGGAGTGACCGTATTCGCGCCTGCTATCAGCATTGCGCTCTGCAATGGGTACTTCGGCAACAGATGACGAATCAATCCCTTCGAGAACGATTCGGTGTGTCAGATAGCAGTACAAATTCTGTCTCACAGATTATCACCGCCACCATCGAGGCGGGTTTAATCAAACCCAACCCCAGCATAGCTCCCTCCCGAAAGTACGCCCGCTACCTGCCCATTTGGGCATGAATCTTATTTCATCGCAACCGGCATTTCAGGGAAAGCAAAAACCTAACATCTTGCAAATGAACACTTTCTTATTTTGTTTTCAACGGTACTTCCCGACGGGAGACCTGTCGGTTGACTCAATCCCGCCCCTGTGTAAAGAGAGCATTTTATGACCCATTCCCTGAAAACATTTCCTTCTGTGTCGGTGACCTACGCGGGCGACGGCGGGTCGGTCCGCGCCAATGAGCTGGGGATGCGGCCGATGCAGGAGCGGGCGTATCAGAAGCGGGGGGAGCAATACCTGCTGATCAAGTCGCCGCCGGCTTCGGGGAAAAGCCGGGCACTGATGTTCATCGCTCTGGACAAGCTGGAGAATCAGGGTCTGAAAAAGGCCCTGATCGTGGTGCCGGAGAAGACCATCGGGGCCAGTTTTGCGGATGAACCGCTTTCGCGTTTCGGTTTCTGGGCGGATTGGAGGGTGGAACCGCGCTGGAATCTCTGCAACGCTCCCGGCGAAGATGGAGGCAAGGTGGAGTCGGTGCGGGTGTTTCTGGAGAGCGGGGATCGGGTGATGGTGTGCACACACGCGACCTTCCGTTTCGCGGTGGACCGCTTCGGCGTGGGAGCCTTCGATGACTGTTTGATCGCGGTGGACGAGTTTCACCATGTGTCCTCGAATCCCGATAACAAGCTGGGAACGCACCTGGCGGAGTTTATTTCGCGCGGGAAAACCCATATCGTGGCGATGACGGGATCGTATTTCCGGGGCGACGCCGAGGCGGTGCTCCATCCCACGGACGAGGCCCGCTTTGAAACGGTGACCTACACCTACTATGAGCAGTTGAGCGGCTATGAGTATCTGAAACAACTGGACATGGGCTATTACTTTTATGCGGGAAGCTATGCGGTTGAGATTCTGCAGGTGCTGAATCCGGAGGAGAAAACCATCGTCCACATCCCCAACGTCAACGCCCGCGAAAGCACCAAGGACAAAATCCGCGAGGTGGAGCACATTCTGGAGGAGCTGGGCGAGTGGCAGGGGGCGGATCCGGCGACCGGATTTCAGTTGGTGAAAACCCGCGAAGGCCGTCTTTTGAAAATCGCGGATCTTGTGGAGGATGATCCCCGCAAGCGGGACAAGGTGACGGCGGCGCTGAAAGATCCATCGCAGAAGAACAATCGCGACCATGTGGACATCATCATTGCCCTGGGCATGGCCAAGGAGGGCTTTGACTGGATCTGGTGCGAGCACGCGCTGACGGTCGGGTACCGTTCGAGTTTGACGGAGATTGTGCAGATCATCGGGCGGGCCACGCGGGACGCGCCGGGCAAAACGCGCTCCCGTTTCACCAATCTGATCGCCGAGCCGGACGCCGCCGAGGAGGCGGTCACCGAGGCGGTGAACGACACGCTGAAGGCGATTGCGGCCAGCCTGCTGATGGAACAGGTTCTGGCGCCGCGCTTTGAGTTCCGTCCCAAACGACCGGAGACCGGGCCGAGTCCGGGATACGATTATGGTCCGGGAGGCTATCAGGCGGAGCGCTGCAATGTGGGTTATGATCCCGCATCCGGCAAAATTCAGTTGGAACTCAAGGGGCTGGCGGAACCGGCCAGTCCGGAAGCCTCCCGCATTTGCAGGGAGGATCTTACCGAGGTGGTGACGGCTTTTGTGCAGCAGAAAGGGAATCTGGAGCGGGGGCTCTTTGACGAGGAGCTGGTGCCGGAAGAGCTGACCCAGATTCGCATGGGGAAAATCATCAAAGAGAAATATCCCGAACTGACACCCGAGGACCAGGAGGCGGTCAGGCAACACGCGGTGGTGGCGTTGAATGTGATCCAACAGGCGAAAGGGTTCCTGTTTCAGGACAGCAGCTCTCCGCCGGAGAAAGCGAACACCTCTCTGATTGACGGGGTGAGGCGATTCGCCATGGATGTCCGGGATCTGGACGTGGATTTGATCGACCGCATCAATCCTTTTGGCGAGGCCTACGCGATTTTAGCGAAATCCATGAACCCGGAGCGGCTGCGGCGTCTGCACGAAATCATCGGGGCCAAACGCGTGAGTCTTTCCTTGGAGGAGTCCCGGGACTTGGCCAAGCGCGCGTTGCGTTTCAAGCAGGAGCGGGGGCGAGTGCCGTCGATGACGGCGGCGGATCCATGGGAAAGGCGGATGGCGGAGGGTGTGGCTTATCTGCAACAGAAAGTCCGGGAGCAATCCAATGGCTAAGAAACAAATCACGGACGAAGATATCGACCTCTTGAATGAGCTGGAGGTGGACACCGCACCGGATGCGAAGGATGCTGTTTCCGCGAGAGAACAGCGCATTCTTGCGGGCTTTGAGGAGATTGTGAACTTTGCCAAGGAGCACGGGCGTGTGCCACAGCATGGGGAAGACCGGGATATTTTTGAACGGATCTATGCCGTGAGGCTGGATCGTATCCAGGCTTCGGGGGAGTGCCGGGAAATCCTGAAAGACAAAGATATCCTTGGGCTGCTCTCGGAAAATCACGGAGGGGCAAGCCTGGTCAGGGAGGTCCCGGAAGAGGATGTGGCGATATTAGAGGCCTTGGGCGTGGAGAAAGCGCCGGGAAGCGATATTGCCCAATTGGCGTATGTGCGATCCCGCGAGGAAATCCAGTCGGCGGAAGAGGTTGCCCAAAGATTGCCCTGCAAGGATTTCGACCGGTTTCAACCCGTCTTCAAAATCGTTCAGACCGACCTGGACTGCGGAACACGGCAAACGGTGAAATATCAGGACAATGCGGAAGTGAAGGTCGGAGATTTTTTCATTCTGGATGGACAGAAAGTGCTGGTGGCCGCGATGGGGGCACCCACGGTTTCCACCTATGGTCGTCCCAACCCCCGCTTGCGCGTTATTTATGATAATGGGACTGAAAGTGATCTGCTGTTGCGCTCCCTGCAGAGGGCACTCAACAAAGACAAGGCCAGCAGAAGAATCGCCGAAGCTGGATACGGGCCATTGTTTGCGGGTGAATCATCAGACGGAGACCTCGACGCGGGAACGATTTACGTTCTGCGCAGCCTTTCCAATCATCCTTTTATCCAGCAAAACCGGGACGTGATCCATAAAATCGGGGTCACGGGCGGGAGTGTCGAAAACCGAATCGCCCACGCGGAAAAGGATCCAACGTTTCTACTCGCGCCCGTGGAAGTTGTCGGATCGTATAAACTGGCGAATCTCAACCGTTCCAAGCTGGAGAACCTTTTGCACAAATTCCTCTCCCCTGCCCGGCTCGACATGGAGCTGCAGGACCGTTTCGGTTTTGATGTGAAGCCCAGAGAGTGGTTTCTCGTTCCACTCCCGCTGATTGAGGAAACCGTCCAGCGCATCCTGGACGGAAGCCTCAGCAGGTGCCGCTATGACCCAACGCTGGCACAATTGGTTCCACAATGAGCGAAAACCCAGCGACCCAACCCACCTGGCGCATCCATGACTGCGGGCGATTGCCGAAGGGTGTTTGGGTGGTGCGTGAGCCTCAAAATCTTTCGCCGTGGGTGTCGGACGGGGTTGAAACCCCCAGGTCCATGAATCGTCGCTACGCGACGCGAGGAAAAGACGGGCACGGGGTCCGTGGTTTGAAAACCACGGCTATTCGTGGGACTGTCGCTACGCGACAAACGGCATCCCCTCAGGGAGCCCGCATGGATTTGTGTGCCATGGATGGCACACAAATCGAATAGCGTGCAACACATGGCCACAAATCGAATCGGACCCGGTTTTCGGAACGTTCAGCAGCCACCCAAACAGATCTTGATTCCGCAGGGATGCGAAGCAAATTTCATGCATGGTCGCGCCCTTTGAAACCGATGACGATGCTGTCGCGCTGGAGAAGCTGAATCAGCAGCTCCCGCAGATGACGGAAGCCTACAACCCGCAGCCGATTCCGGACATTGGCGGTTTTACGCCGAACAGCCTGTTCCGCTTGGGGCTTCGCCACAGGCAGGAATATCTGTGTCAAAAGGAGTGCTTACTCCTGAACCTGGCCGTCGGCGATGCGGACGGTGCGGGAGCAGCGGGCGGCGAGGGCGGGGTCGTGCGTGACGATCACGAGGGTGCGGTGGCGTTCGGCACTGAGGCGGAAGAGGTCGTCGAGTACACGGCTGCCGGTTTCGGCGTCGAGATTGCCGGTGGGTTCGTCGGCGAGCAGGATGTCGGGGTCGTTGGCGAGGGCGCGGGCGATGGCGAGGCGTTGCTGCTCGCCACCGCTGAGTTCGACGGGCCGGTGGCCGAGGCGGTGGCCGAGACCGACGTTTTCGAGCTGCAATCGAACATGGGCGACGGCGGCGGCATCGGGCGCGCCCCAGCGGCGCAGGGCGCGGGCGGGCATGAGGGCGTTTTCGAACACGCTGAGGTCGGGCAGCAGATGGTAGTTCTGGAAAACGATGCCCATGCGACGGGCGCGGAAGCCGGCGCGGCGCGATTCACCCCAGCGGTGGATGGGCTGATCGTCCACACGCAATTCGCCGCTGTCCGGGGTGTCGAGTCCGCCCAGCAAATGCAGGAGAGTGCTTTTGCCACTTCCGCTCGCGCCCATGATGCAGAGGCTCTCGCCGGCCTGCACGGCGAGGGTTGCGCCTTTGAGCACTTCGATCACGCCGTGGGGCATACGGTAGGATTTGCGCAGACCGATGGCCTGCAAAACGAAAGGGGCGTCAGTCATGGCGCAGCGCCTCCACGGGGTTTTTGCGGGCGGCGATCCAAGCGGGAAGGGCACCGCCGACAAGGCAGAGGACGAGGACCATGCCGACGATCAGACCCACGTCGGAGGGATCGGTGCGGGAGGGCAGGCTGTCGAGGAAATAGAGGTCCTTGGGCAGGGCCTGGCGTCCGGTCCAGGCGGAAAAGGCGTCCACGATGGTCTGGCGGTAGTGGAGAATGAGCAGTCCGGCGCCGGTGCCGAGCAGGATGCCGAAGACGCCCTGGATGAGTCCGTACCACATGAACACGCGCATCACGGTGCCGTTGCGGAAACCCATCGACTTGAGTAGTCCGATTTCGCGGGTCTTCTGCACGCTGACCATGATGAGGGTGCAGGAGACGAGAAAACTGGCGACGATAGAGATCACGCCGAGCAGAAAAAACATCATGCGTTTTTCGAGTTCGAGCGCACCGAAAAGGTGTTCGTTCATCTGCATCCAGCTCATGGACACGTAGCGGTTTCCGGACATTGTGCCGATGCGGGTTGCGAGAGTGTCGGCGGCGAACACATCTTCGCCGATGATTTGCATGCCGTGGACACCGTCGTCCATGCCCAGCACATCGCGGGCGGTCTGGAGATTGGTGAGCACGAAGCCCTGGTCGATCTGCCACATGCCGACTTTGAAAATACCCGCGATGCGCAGTTCGCTGGGCAGGCGGATTTCACCGTCGCGGGCATTGGCGAAACTGCTGGGACTGAGGATGCTGATGCGGTCGCCGGTGCGCACGCCGAGACGGCGGGCAAGGTCGATGCCAATGAGACATTCTTCCTCGCCAAACGTGAAACTGCCTTCGACGAGAGTTTTCTCCGGTTCGGCGGCGAGTTTCTGGAAGAGGAAGTCGTGCTGCGGGTCGATGCCACGCAGCATGGGCATGTCGAAGGCGTCGTCGTGCATGAGCAGGACGCCCATTTGCAGGAAAGGAGCGACGGAACGGACTTCGGGGAGGGAGGCGACTTCCGCGAAGAGCGGGTCGTCTTCGGCCATGGGGCGTCCGTAGGAATAGACGGTGACGTGTGGATGAAAGCTGAGGATTTTTTCTTTCCACATGTCATCAAAGCCGTTCATGACGGAGATGACGATGATGAGCACGGCCACGCCGAACAGGGTTCCCACAACGGCCAGCAGATTGATGACCGAAAGCATGTGCTTTTTCGGACGCAGGTAAGCCAGAGCCAGGTAGAGGGAGGGCGTCATGCGCGGATCAGTGAGCTTTCGGCTTCATCTGCGGGAAGAGGATGACGTCGCGGATGGCCTCGCTGCCGGTGAGGAGCATGACGAGTCGGTCGATGCCCACGCCCATGCCGCCGGCGGGAGGCATGCCGTGTTCGAGGGCGAGCAGGAATTCGGCGTCGAACTTCATCGCCTCTTCCCCGGACTGCGCGAGCAGGCGTTCGCGTTGGAGGATGGGGTCGTTGAGTTCGTTGTAGCCGGGGGCGATTTCCTTGCCGCCGATGATGAGTTCGAACACGTCGACTTTGGAGGGATCGTCGGCGCAGGGTTTGGCAAGGGGGACGAGACCGGCGGGAAGGCGGGTGACGAAGGTCGGGTTGATCAGAGTTTTTTCGATGGTCTTTTCGAAAATCTCCTGGGTCACTTCAAGGTCGCTCCAGGCTGCATCGACGTGGCAGCCAAGAGAGAGGGCGCGGGCGCGTTTTCCGTCGGCATCGAGGTCAAAGTAGTCTGCGCCGGCGCGTTCGCGAATCAGATCGTCGTAGGGGGCTTCGCGCCATTGCGTCAGGTCCACGGGTTCGGCGACAGTGCCGACCTGCAAAGTGCCGATGACGGTCTGGGCGAGATGCGGAATGAGTTCGCGAATGAGGGACTGCATGGATTCGCGGTTGCCGTAGGCCTCGTAAATCTCGAGCATGGTGAACTCGGGATTGTGGTTGCGGCTGAGGCCTTCGTTGCGGAAGTTGCGGTTCAGTTCGAAGACCTTGTCGAAGCCGCCGACGAGCAGGCGTTTGAGGTAGAGTTCGGGGGCGATGCGCAGGAACATTTCCATGCCAAGCGCGTTGTAGTGCGTCTGGAAAGGCGTGGCGGCGGCACCGCCGGGGATGGACTGCATCATCGGGGTCTCGACTTCATCGAAGCCGCGGGCGGCGAGGAAGGATCGGATTTCGCGGACGATGGCGATGCGGGCGTTGAAGACCTTGCGGACCTCGGGGTTGGCGATAAGGTCGAGGTAGCGCTGGCGGTAGCGGGTTTCGACGTCGCTGAGGCCGTCCCATTTGTCGGGCAGCGGGAGCAGGGATTTGGCGAGCAGGGTCCAGGCGGTGACGTGGAGGGTCGGTTCGCCGGTGCGGGTGGTGAACCAATAGCCGGTGATGCCGAGGTGGTCGCCGAGGTCGCACAATTTGAAAGCGCGGAAGGCGTCTTCGCCGACGTCGTTCAGCTTGAGGTAAATCTGGATGCGTCCGCTTCCGTCCTGAAGGTGGGCGAAAACAGATTTGCCCATTTCGCGGGAGGTCATGAGGCGACCGGCGACGCGGACGGATTTGCCCTCTTCGTAGGCGGCGGACACGGCGTCGAAACGGCCATCGCGGGGAAAGGCCTGGCCCCAGGGGGAATAGCCAGCGGCCTGGAGTTTTTCGAGGTTTTGGAGGCGCTGGGCGCGCAATTCGTTTTCGGGAAGATGGGTTTCCATAAGCGGACAAAGGGGATGGGTTCACAAAAAACCCGGTCGGGAATCCGGACCGGGGGAAAAAGGCCGGAGCGGGGTTCCGCTCAGTCTCCGGAATCGTAGGGCAGCGAGGTGATGTCGCCGGTGACGAGGTGTTTCATCACTTTGCCCGCGCGGAATTTGACCACTTTGCGGGTGGGGATGGTGACGATCTGATCGGGGCGGTTGGGGTTGCGTCCGATGCGGGATTTGCGTTCGCAGAGTTCAAACACTCCGAAATTGCGGAACTCGACTTCTTCGCCGCGGGCGAGGCTTTCCGTGATGTAGTCGAGGGTCTTTTGGATGATGTTGTGCACATCCTGCTGAATCAAACCGGTTTCTTCGGCGATTCGCGTCACCAGATCACGTTTGGTGGTGCGTTTGGTGGGGGGAACTTGGTCCTCAATCTGCATGGCGTTTCTCGGCTGGGGTGAAAGGATGCCGCTACCCGTAATGCGAAAAACCCACGGGGTCAAGCAGGATTCCCCTGCGGAAAGAGCTAAGTCTTTACGGAGAGCTTCGTAGAAAGCTGTAATTGCCTTTGGGGGCCACGCCCACGAGTCGAAAACCGGCCTGCGACAGACTGCGAAGGGCGGCGGCAATCCGCTCGCGCCATTGAGGGTCCTGCGGGGTGTGCGTTTCGTCGAATTCGACGCAGAGGGCGGTGACGGGCGGCCCCTGGGCGAGCAGGTCCTGAAGAACGGCGTATTCCGCGCCTTCGATATCGAGCTTGAGCAGATCGATTCGGGCATGGGCTCGTTCGCGGGCGAGGGTGGAAAGGCGTTTGCATGGGGCGCGGAAGGCGGGTCGTTCGCCTTGGAGGGCGGTCAGGGAGTGCGAGACGTGCCACGGGTTGGCGGGGGCGTGAAAAAGCTGTTCCGTGTCGCTGTTCCAGACGCCGACGGGCTCGAAGTGAAAGCCGGGGCAACGCGCGGACACGGTGGCGGCGTGGGCAATGGCGGCGGGCGTTGGATCGAAGGCGTGGACGACGGCGTTGTGTTCGCGCGCGCAGGCTTCGTCGAAGGAACTGTCGAGCCCAAGGCCAACGGCGTAGACGACGGCGCCGGGCCGCAGCACGACTTGCGGCACCTTCCAGGCTCCGGGACCGCTGCCGACGCGTTGCAGCGGCACCGGATGGATGCGGGCGCCCGACACGGGGTCATAGCGCAGAAAACGCTGGCAGAAACACGCGTGGATCCACCAGAGTTTTCCGGGCGATCGGGTCATGTCAGGACGTCCCGGTAGTGGGCGAGCAGTTGGCGGGCGGCCCGGTCCCAGCTGTAGTGTTCGAGGACAAAGGCGCGGGCCTGATGTCCCATGTGCGCGGCGGCGTGGGGGTCGTCGAGCAGGGCGGCGATTTCGGTGGCGAGGGATTCGGCGTCGAGGGCACTGCGGCGCGCGCCGCCGGCGTCGACCAATTCGTCGAAATGACAGCCCGCGGTGAGGACGATGGGGGAGGCGGCGAGGGCGGCTTCCAGAAGAGCGATGCTGAAACCTTCGGCGCGGCTGGGGAGGCAGAAACAGGCGCAGAGATGCAGGGCTGTCCATTTGGCGAGGCCCTGGAGGGTGCCGGGGAGAATGACGCGATCTTCGAGGCCATGTTCCGCGACGCGGGTTTCGAGAAGGTCCTGCATTCCGTAGTCCGGACCGGCGAGCACGAGGCGGAGGCCGGGACGGGAGGGGGCGAGGCGGGCAAAGGCTTCGAGCAGGAGGTCGGGGGATTTCTGCTCGTGGAGACGGGCGAGAAAAAGTACGAAAGGCTGTCCGTCGATGCCGGGAAGTTCGGGCTCTTCCTCGCAAAGGTTTTCGCAGGGAAAAATGCCGTTGGGCACGCGGCGGGTGCGGGGCAGACCGAGGGCGTGGAGGGCCTGTTCCTCTTTCAGGCTGAAGACATGGGCAAAGGCGGCGTTTCGCCAGTATTTGCGCCAGCCCAGGGGGTACATCACAAGGGCTTTGGCGAAGCGGCGCCGTTGCATGTGCCAAGGGTGCAGCATGGCGTGGGGGCAGAACACGTAGGGGATGCCCTGGGCCTTGGCGCGGGCGTGGACATGGCGCAGCAGGGGTTCCCAGAGTCCGTGGGTGTGAATCAGGCTGGGGGCGAACGAATCCAGCGCTTGCAGAGCCCGTTTGGCGAAGAGTTTTTCGCAGCCCTCCAGGTCCGCAATACGAATTCGCGTCAGAGTGGAAAATCCGGGCAAGGATTCGAAGGCCTGGTGAACCGCTTCCTCGTCCAGATCCGATCCGTAATAGAGAATGCCAACCCGGGCACCGGCGAGGGCTTGGGCGGCGGCGAGCGAAAGCGCGGCTTTGGGCAATCCGCCCATCGACGGATGTAAAGATCCGATGACATGCAGGACGCGCAGGGCTTCCGATGGGGGGGGCATGGCGACGTTCTCAGGGAAAGGCGGAACCCGTGCGGGGGCGGATGCGATAGTCTTCTGTGCGAAAACGATCGCGGTCGATCACAGGAGAAGGCGGTGGGGCGGAGACGGCGGGCTGGGAAAAGGCCACAGGCTGGAGGGGCGGAGAAAAGGGGACGGGCATGGCGATCGCCGTCGGAGCGTTGGCGCGGCTGTCGGGAAGGGGTGAAATGCCAAGCGTGGAGGGGCTGGAGGCGGGGGAGAAGGAAGGGCGGGAGGAAATGCCGTCGGAAAAGGGAGAGGCGGCATCAGGACGCTGCCATTGGGTCTGCACGGCCTGGAATTCGGCGCGGCTGCGTTCGAAGGCGCGATCGGCGGCGGAACTGGGGAGGCTCATGGCCTGAACCGAGTCCATGCGCAGGGCGGAGGGCAGTGGCGAGGCTCCGGAAACATTCCCGGATGCGGGAGAAATCGTGGTGGCCTCCACACGCGTGTCTCCCGTCAAAGGCGTCCGAGTGGCGGGACTGGAGATTTCACTCACGACAGGAGCCATGGTCAGCCCCGTCGTTACAGGGATGCTGGGGGATAGCGCAGCTTGGGACTGCGGATTTTCTGTTTTGGCTTCTTCTTGTTTTTCTTCGGGAGTTTGAAGCTCCTTCTCGATCAGGGTTTCCTGCAAGTTGGACCAATCCGTAGGGCTGTCTTTATCGTCCCCTGCGGGCTCCAAGGAAAACTCCTCCAACTCCTTTTTTCCAATGAGGTCGTCATCGCTGAGGAAATCCAGGGGTTTGAGCCAGGAGCTTTCTTTTTCTTTTTCCTCATGCAGGGGGGCCGCGGTCGTTTGCAGGGTTGGGGCAATGTTCTGCATCGGAAGCAGGTTGCCTCCAAAGGAGCTGCTCTGGGTGCGAAACCCGCCCGTGCCCGCCGAGGGCAGGTATTCAGGTTCATTTCGGCGTTCCACCCGTGGACTTTCCCAAGCCCCCGGCACATGGATCGGGCGCTGATCATACACACGGAAGGTTGACTTTCGCCGCAGGGGGGGCGAAGCTTCATCGGCTCCAGCCAACGTGGCCAGGAGCAGGAACATCCATCCATGCATGCGTAAGGTTTTCATGTCTTGTAGAGTACCCATGAAATCTGGCCGGGTCAAACGCCCTTTTCAGCTCATTCTCTTCTGCCTGTCGTTTTCAGCCTACGCGGGGGACCTGCAACTGCGCCTCAGCGGCGACCGCCTCTCCCTGAACGCTCAAAACGCAAGCCTTGCGCAGGTGCTCGACGCCTTCGCCTCCTACGGCATCCAGGTCGAGGCTCCGGAAAATATGGACCTTCGTTTCTCGCTTCGTTTCGAGGACCGCCCGCTTGACGACGCCCTGCGCGATCTGCTCGACGACATCAACCACGTCACCCTCTGGCGCGAGTTCAAGGTCGGCACAGGCAACATGATCGTGCTCGAAGGCATTCGCATTGCTCCAGCCGGCCTGCCAGCAGAGGCCCTGCGACGTGTGGCTCCACCCCTGCCCCGCGTCATCATGCTGCCCGATGGTAGTCAGGCGCGTGCCGACGAACTCCTCGTCGGACTCCGTCCCGGTGTCACCCCGGAAAGCTTCCGCGCCTTGCTGAATTCCATGGGAGCGCATGTCATCGACGCCGACCCTGGTCTCGGCATTTACCGCATTCGCCTGCCCGCCGGCTCCCACCTTCCCGATATCCTGGAGCGCCTTTCCCGCGAAAACAGTGTTGCCGCCGCCGAACCCAATCGCGTCTGGTCAAGTCCCAGTCCCGTTTTCAGCGCCAGTTCCATCCCCGCCGTCTCCGCCAACGCCGCCGCTCCCGCAAACAGCTCCCCTGCCCTCGCCATTTTCGATTCCGGGCTGCACCCCGACTTCAAAGACGCCGCGTTTCTGCGCTCCGCCTACGACGCCACGGGACTCGAAAACACGGACGACAGCGCCGGACACGGCACCCAAATGGCCCTGCTGGGCTCCGGCGTCATCTCCCCCCTCGGTCTGCCCCTGCCCGACACTCTCACCCCGGTCATCTCCATTCGAAGCATGGAGGCCGACGGCAAAACGACCACCTTCGGCGTACTCAAAGGCCTCACTTACGCCCGCGAACAGGGCGCACGCGTGGTCGGCATGAGCTGGGGAGCCTATGCCGAAAGCCGCTTTCTGGACAGCGCGTTTGCCGACGCCACATCCAAGGGCATGCTCCTTCTCGCCGCCGCCGGCAACGACGGACGCGACGAATTGATGTACCCCGCCTCTTCGGAACACGTCATCGCCGTCGGTGCTCTCGCTCAAAACGGGGCTCTTTGGAAAAAAAGCAACACAGGATCGGGGCTCAGCTTGCTGGTGCCCGGAGAGGCCATCCTGCCAATCGGTTTTCAAGGCGATCCCGGACGCTACGCAGGAACCTCCATCGCCACGGCTGCGGCGGCCAGCCTGTTAACCCAATTGACCGAACGGTATCCGCAGGCCGACAATAAAGAAATCCTTCGCCGAGTGCGCGAGAACACAATCAGCTCCAAATTCCCGGGCACAGAGAATGCCCGGGTTTTAGATGCAGAGGCCCTCAGGCGACTCCAAAGCCCCTAACGAGACTCCCTCAATAGGCGTCGTCGTCGTCTTCTTCGCCTTCGTCCAACTCGTCGTCTTCGAGAATTTCGTCCTCGTCCCCAAATTCACCTTCTTCTTCTTCGAAAGCCAGAGGATCGGTCGGATCCAGACCCTCGTTGTCAATAACTTCAATCATCCGCTGGATGATTTTGGAGAAATCTTTCAACCCAGTGGCGGGAACGATGATGGTATCCCGATGACCCCGAACATCCTCGGTGATGCGCAGCAGGATGCCCCGGCGGTTTTCCTTCAAATCAAAGAAAAACAACTTGCGTTCAATTTGAATTTTGTCGCTGGCGATAGTGTCTTCCATAATTTCTTCCTTCGGGATTCCCTCTCCAAGAATCCCAACATGACTTTCGTCTAGGGTTGATTCGTAAGCCGGAGCAGACAACGGGTATCGTCCCGCACCCGGCACTGTGGGGTAGTGGTCTTCTGAAAAATGAATCAGAATTGCAAGTGATTCCTTTCAAAAAATCACAGGGGATAGTATATGTCATCGACTCATGAATGGCAACACTCAAAATTGCATACATTATGCAAAAAAACGGGCAACTCTCTCTATAGCAGTAGGTTTAGCCCTTTTTTTCCTGGCGCTGTCCCTGCGCTCCGTTGGCCTTTTCCACGGTTTGGACCGGGGCTTGACTTTTCACCCCGACGCAACGAAACAGGTGCAAGCCGTACGAAACTTTATGGACGGCACCTTCGTGTGGTACACCGATTCCCTGGCCTACGACGGCTATCCCTATGGCTTGAATCATGTCGACGCCGTGCTCCTGCGCGGCCTCTGGCCCCTGGTCCGGGGCCTCTCGGAAAACCTCAGCCCCACCTTGGCCCTGCCTGAAATCCCGGAGCGGAACACTCTTTTTTTCCTCTGCCGCATGCTCCGCGTCTTCTACGGAATGATCGCCTTTTGCGCCCTGGCCTGGGCCTTGCGACGCCGCGAGGTCCCAACCCACTGGCGCTGGTTGATCCTCCTGGCCGCAGCCACCGCCCCCCTCCTCAGCACCGTCACCCACAGCGCCAGCGGCGACGTGGGCACCGATCTGTTCGTCATGCTCGCCCTGGCCTTCCTCGCTCCCGCACGCCTCCGGCCTTCCGCATCCGCCTTCTTCCTCTGCGGCATCATGATCGGCTGTGCGTTTGCCAGCAAATACCACGGACTTCTCGCCGCCGCCACCCCCGGACTCCTCCTGCTCCTCCAACCCTGGTCCTGGCGCATCCGCATCCGCCTCGGAGCCCTCTGCGGACTCGGTGCCCTCGGCGGCTTTGCCCTCCTCACCCCTGCCCTGTTCATCCGTTTCGGTCGCACCCTCAAACTCATCCGCGAAAACTTCCGCTACATCAAAGCCTACGGCGTCGATTCCTCTTTTTTCGATCTTCCCCTCCAGGAAAGGCTCCTCCTGAGCCTCCGCTCCAATCTCCCTACCGTGACCTGGGCCCTGGGCTCCGCCCTGCTGCTCTGCGCCTTCGCTCTGCTGCTCTTCTGCATCTGCCGATTCATGCGCACTCGCCGAAATCCCTCCGGCGATCTGGCCTGGGACCTCTCCGTTTTGGCGATGCCCTTTATCGCCCTGATCCTCGCCCTCATCGGCAAACCCCAAATCCAACCCTTCCACTTCAGCTTCCTCGCACTGCCCCTGCTCCTCGGCGTCGGCGGAGCCCTCCTCCTGCTGCCGCCCCGACTCCGCCTGCTCCCCGCCTGCGCCCTTCTGGCCCTCCTCGCCGACCACGCCTCCATCCAACGCAACGAACTCTTTGTCTGGCCCCGCGAAGACACCCGACAAAGTGCTTTCCGAGTCTCGGAAGAACTCCTCCTCCCCCTTTCCGATGTTCGGAACTTCCAAGACTTCGGCCCCATCATCCTCGAAGGCCCCAATCTCGCCGTTTTCCGCAACAGCCCTCAACGCATCCGCCTTCCCGAGACCTCCGACTGGCTCGCCGCCCCCCGCGAAGCCCTGCCCGCCATTCCCTACGATCTCGGTGATGACTGGCTCTTCCTCCACCTGCCTTCCTTCGCCCGCGACTCCCGCTTGATCCATCTCCGTCACAACCAGGCCTGGTCCCGGCATCTCATCGACTACTCCCAGCTCGACCACATCCCCCTCCACATTCAGGCGGGAGAACTCCCGGTCACCTTCGACGCCCGCCTCAATGGCATTCCCCACTCCCTGCGACTGCTGCCCGGCGAAACCGCCCTCTTGAGCATCGACGCCACACGCGGCCACTCATTTGAACGCAACGGAACCCAGGCCCGCCGACATTCGCTGGAGCTGCGCGCACGCGGCGGCGATCTGCTTCTCCGTGTGGGTGAACCCGACGCCCCCGGCGATCCCGAACGCGTCCTCCGCAAACTCGCCCGATCCCGCTATCTCGACGGAACCCTGCATTTCCCGCACTTTCATCGCGACGCCACCCTGCTCGACGCCCAGCACCTGCCCCCCGCCCGATACCGACTCGACATCGATTGGCCCCGCGACGTTCCGCCCCCCATCCTCCACATCGAAAACGCCCAACTCCCCGACGCCGGCACCCGGCTCCGCCTGCAAACCCAACGCAACGACGACCGCGTCTCCGTCGAATGGACCCAACCCGGCGACGCCCTGTTCACGCGACTCCGCCTCGAATTTGGTCCCGCCGGATCCCGTGCCCTTCCCTGGACCCTTCGCCCCATCTCGCCAGCTCTCCCCACAGAAACAGCACCCGACATCGGCAAAAATTTCGCTTTCACGCCCGCAGCCGAATACGACGGCGGCGACATTTCCATTGGCGCATTCCGCTGGCCGGCCCGTCTTGCCCACAACGAGCCCCTCCGACTCCAGGTCCGCGCCACACTTCGTCCAGAAGCAGCAGACCTGCGCGGCGAACGCGTCCTCTACGTCCATCTGCTCGACAGCGTCGGACGCCAGGTCTACGCCCGCGACATTCCCCTCGCCCGCATCGCCCCCCCCGAATCGTCGCACGACATCGTCCACGACCTCGGCATTCCCCCGCTGCCTCCCGGAACCTACCGCTTCACCCTCGGACTCTACGATCCCCGCATCCGGGTCCGACTGCGTCCCCGCATCCTCGAAGGCGCACGCGCCCCCGAGAACCGCCTCGACATCGGCACACTTGTCATCGAAGAGTGAAGCCAAGAATTTCGCGCATGACCTCCAACACATGGGCGGCCAGCTCGCCGTTGGCCTGGTGGGGCTGTCCGGCTTCAATGGCGCTCACCATGTCGGCCACACCCAGTCCGCGACTGTTTTCGGAGTAACTGTTGACGTAGGGGAGTTTGGTTTCTTCGCCTTTTTTCACCACGACCACGTCGCCGCCGAAGGTGTTCGGATCCGGTACCCGAAGTCCGGCATCGGTTCCGCTCAGCATGATGGGGGGGAGGCCGGGATTCACGCCGTCGAAGGAGGTGATCAGTGTGCCCACCGCGCCGCATTCGAAGTCCAGCAGGGCCGAGACGTGGGTGTCGATTTCCACCGGAACCACCGTGCCGTTCAGGGGTTTGCTGGTGATGGTGCGGGTTGGGAAGGTCTTGCGGTTCATGGCCTGCACGGAACGGATTTTCCCGAGAATTGCCACCATGGCGGTCAGGTAATAGGGCCCCATGTCCATCATCGGACCTCCGCCCTGCTGGTAATAAAAGGCCGGAGCCGGATGCCAGCTTTCGTGCCCCCGGCAGATCATGTGGCCCATGGCGGCGACGGGTTGACCGATCAGACCGTCCTTCACCGCCTGCACGGCGGTTTGAATGCCCGCGCCGAGAAAGGTGTCGGGCGCACAACCCAGCCGCAGCCCGTGGGCGGAGGCCTCGCGTTGAAGTTCGGCGGCTTGCTCCGAGGTCAGGGCCATGGGCTTTTCAGAATAGTGGTGCTTGCCCGCCCGAAGGCAGGCGAGTCCCACCGGATGGTGCGCCTGCGGAATGGTCAGGTTCAGAACCAACCCGATTTCCGGGTCGGCCAGCAAACCCTCCACGGACAGCGCGCGCACGCCGGGATGACTGTCTGCAATGGCCTGTGCCTTGGCGGGATCCAGATCCGCGCAGGCGCTCAGCGTCACGTGAGGCCAACGTCCCGAAGTGAAATTTTTGACGTAGATGCCGCTGATGTTTCCGCAGCCGATGATGCCGATTTTCATACGTGTGAACTCTTTGTTTTAGAACATTTTTTCGTTGGAATCTGAGCGAATTCGCTCGATGTAGAACTTTTGACATCATATCAGAGCTATATTCCCATTGAAATGGATGGAATGATTTAAGATATGGATTTTTTGACATGTCATCTAGGCCACCTCCCCCGCAACAATCCCGAAACCGCCTCACGCGCTCCAAACGCGACAAGCGATTTCCTATCCATAAATGGAGCCACCATGAAATTCGCCCTGCGCTTGATCCTGCTTGCCACCACCCTGTCGCTCGTCGCGCCCTCCGCAACAGCGGCCGTGAACGAAGTGGCGAAGTCCCCGGAGCTGTCCGTGGACAACAACTCATTCACACTATCCCTGCAAGGCTCGCTGGGCCTGGCCCAGGGAGAAGCGCGTGAAGTGGTCTACGATTATGATGAGGTGGGCCGCCGCGTCAAAGTGAGCGAGCTGATCTGGGACATAGAAAACGTCGTCATGCTGGGCGGCACCTTGTCCGCGAAGATCGGCCAACGCTACAAGCTTGAAGGCACTTTTAGGATGGCGGTGACGGAAGGCGAAGGCCAGATGGAGAATTTCGACTGGTTGTCCGAGGGGTCCGACTGGACGGACTTTTCGCTCAGCGATGTAGAGGTGAAGGACACCTACAGCTTCGACCTCCGGGCCTCAGCAGAATTTTACCGCAGACAGAGCGTGGGTCTCTCCGCCGTGCTCGGATACCGGCAGGATCACTGGGGCTGGGAAGACCAGCTGCTCAGCTGGATCTACAGCACGGATGGCTTCCGCGATGACATCGGCGAAGGCGACGGCAGCACATCCATCACCTATGAGCAGACCTTCTTCATCCCCTACGCTGGACTCGCCCTGACCCTGCAAAACGGCCCCTTCAGCGGCGAAGTCTTCTTCCACTACAGCCCGTTCGTGACGGCGGAGGACGACGACCTCCACCTGCTGCGCGAAACCCGATTCCAGGTGGAAGCCGATGGCGGCGACTACTATGGCTTCGGGCTGCGCGGCACCTACGCAATCACCCCCCGCTGGACGGTCGGCGTCGCCGCCGAGTGGCAGATCATCGAAGAGTTGATCGGCGACACGACCCTAACCGACCCCGACGGGACGATCGTCGTCGAGGACAGCGGCGGCATCTCCAGCGACTGGGCGCTGTTCTCCGTGTCCCTGGGCTACAGGTTCTAGCCCGAAACACCCCACATGACACGACCCTTTCAGACAAAAGCATTCATCACCCGGCATTTTTTCATACTGGCTTTCCCTTTCGTGCTGCTCCTCGCGCTTTGGTGGCCGTCGCTCGGCGCAAGCGGGGGTCTGCTTCGCTCTGAACACACGGGGAAATTTGCGGTGGCTCTGGTGTTTCTGGTCCAGGGACTCACCCTGTCCCGTCGCCAGATCCTGGCGGGAGCTCTCAATCCACGTTTTCAAGTGTTGACACAAGGATTTATATTCGTCGGGTTTCCGCTTATGGGCATGCTGCTGATGTATGTGTTGGGTTCCCCATCCTCCGATCCCTGAGCCTGATGATTCTGGCCCCGCTTCTCCTGGGGAACGCGCTTCGCCTCACGCGCCTTCGCGATTTCGCCGAATCCAACGCCGCCGCCCTGCGTTTGCTGAACACCTCCGTGATTTTGTTCATCGTACTCACCGCTTTCTCAAACGCGGTTCAGAATGACATTTTACAGGAACAAACCCCGGCGGCGATCACGATGGCCCTGCTGGTCAGTTTATTGTTCTTTGTCATCTCCACCGGAATCACCCGAGGATTGGGAGGGCTGTTTCTCCGGGACGCCAAAGACCGGCTGGCGATCTGCTTCAGCGCCCCGCAAAAGTCCATGGCCACCGGCATCCCCATGATCGTGGTGATGATCGGCGATCCCTCTCGGGTGGGGGCCCTGATTCTTCCCGTGCTGATCTATCACCAAATCCAACTCCTCCTCGGCGGATTTCTCGCCTCGAAGCTGCATCATGAATCCTGACAGGGTGTTTCACAACATCAAGGACTACGGGGGAAATCCCGGGCGCATTTTTATCAGCGGGCACTCCGCGGGCTGTTACCTCGGCGACCTCGTGGTCATGGACAAATCGTATTTGGCCGCCCACGGAATCGACGCCAACCGAATCGCCGGAAACATCTCCATGAGCGCCCACAAGGCCACTCATTTTGTGATTCGCGAAGCGATGGGCCTCCCCGCCCACCGCACGGTGGTGGACGCATTGGCACCGCTGTATCATGTCCGCGCGGACGCAGCGCCGACCCTCTTGATCACGGGCGACCGGGAGCTGGAAATTCCGGGTCGCTACGAGGAAAACGCCCTGTTCAGGCGGATGATGCGCCTGGCGGGACATCCTGACATCGATCTGATCGAAATACCAGGGACGGACCACGGAGGCATGGTGGTCCCGGCGTTCTCCCATTTCCTTCCCTTTATCCGGCGGGTCGGAGCCGCGACATAAAGGGCCCGTGCATTTTAACATTTCCTTCCTCAAGACTTTCTCTTTTCGTGCTTTGGCTTTCCGGAATCGGCTGATGCCCCTCGAAGCGTTGGTTCGATGACCCACACGAATGTCAACCACTAGATATCGCGGACCCCTTTCCCGGAAAAGCGCCGATTGACCTTATCCGTCGGATCGGATACCCTCTTTCCACCCTCATGAAAACCCCGATCCGCACCCTTGTGACCCTTCTGGCCCTCGCTCCCTGCGCGTGGGCCCAGCCCGGTTTTGTGCGCCAGACTGTTGATGCGGCCATGGCCGGGGACTGCAAGATGGTCGGCGACATCGACGGCGACGGCTTCGCCGACGTGGCCGTGGCCGGCATGCCGACGGGCGAGCCGCTGACCTGGTACCGCTGGCCGGACTGGCACAAGACCGTCATCGCCCAGGCCCAGATGGAATGGTCTAACTACGGCGTGCTCGCCGATGTCGATCTCGATGGCGATGCCGACATTGTCCTACCCGACGGCATCGGACCGACCCTGCACTGGTTCGAGAATCCCGGCGGAACACTGGCCCTGGTCGGGTCAAACTGGACGAAACGGACGATTGGCAACACGCCCGAGTGGTGCAAGGATGTATTCGTGGCGGACTACGACGGCGATGGCCGCCCCGATGTGAGCGCCCGTCCCTACAACCGGCAGCCGCGGCTGTTTTTCCGCGAAGGCAACGGCACCTGGACAAGCGTGGACCTGGCCGGCTTCGAAGTGGGCAGCGAGGGCATGTGGAGCGCGGACGTGGACGGCGATGGCGACGAAGACCTGGTCACCCGCGGCCAGATCGCCCGCAATCCCGGCGGCGTCGCCGCGCGCAACCCATCCAACTGGAGCGTGATCTCCCTTGGCAGCGCCCCCGCCGACTTCAAGGCCTTCGTGGCCGACCTCGACGGCGACGGCAAACGCGACGTCTTGTTCTCCAGCTCGGAGGGCCTCGACGCCGTGGTCTGGTTCCAGCAGCCCGCCGACGGCCCGGGCGGCATCTGGACCCGCCACACCCTCCTCGCCAGCGCCGACGCGGCCCACACCCTCTGGGCCGCCGATTTCGACGCCGATGGCGACCAGGACGTGCTCGTCGGCGCCATGAACTCCCGCGAACTGATCCTCCTGGAAAACAACGGCGGCGCCCTCTCATGGACTCCACACGTCCTCGACGCCAACGCCGGCATCCACAATGGCCAGGTCGTGGATTTCGAAGGCGACGGGGACCCCGACATCTTCGGCGCCGGCTTCACCGGGCAGGCCACTAAGGCCACCGTCTGGATCAACCAGACCAATCCCACCCTGCCCCTCGACTCCTGGACCTATTTCCAACTCAGCGACCAGCACGCCCAGGCCTTCGGCCTCGACATCGGCGACCTCGACGGCGACGCTTTCCCCGACCTTGTGAGCGGAAACGCCTGGTACCGCAACCCCGGTCCCGGCCTGGGTGCCGACTGGACCCGCACCCCCCTCCCCGCTGGCATGCAGGCCGTCCTCGTGGCCAACGTGGACAACGACACCCGCCCCGACATCCTCGCCTGCCGCGACGAGGGCGTCAACACCGCCTGGTACTGGCTCGAACCCAGCAACGCGGCCGCCACCACCTTCAGCTCCGTCCAAATCGCAACCCTCCCCGCCGCCAGCCACGCCCTGGGCGCGCAGGGCCACCGCCTCGTCCAAATCGTGCCTGGAGGCAAACCGGAAATCCTGACGACCTCCGGCAACGGCGCCTGGTACATCACCATCCCCGCATCCAACCCCGCCGCCGGCAACTGGCCCAGCGTCCGCATCCACGCCAATCCCTCCGACGAGGGCCTCGACGCGGCCGACCTCAATGGCGACGGCTTTCCCGACGTGGTCGCCACCACCGGGGACTCCAAACGCGTCGAATGGTACCAGAACCCCGGCAACGGCACCGCCAACTGGACCGCCCGCGTCCTCGGCGGCGTGCCCGAGTTCGTCTATCCCGACCGCTGCCGCATCGGCGACCTGAACGGCGACGGACGCCCCGACGTGGTCGTGACCGAGGAGAACGGGGCCGCCTCCGGCGCGCTGACCTGCTGGTGGGAACATCCGGCCGCCGGGCCCACCGGAACCTGGACCCGCCACACGCTGGTCAGCCAGGGCTCGACCCACGCCCTCGATCTTGTGGACCTCGACCGGGACGGCGACCTCGACATTCTGCTGGGCGAACACAAGGGCGGCCTGAAAACCGCAGTCTGGGAAAACCAGGGCGGCGGAACCTTTGTCGAACGCATCGTGTCCAGCGGCAAAGAAACCCACGCCGGGCTTCGTGCGGTGGATCTGGACGGCGACGGCGACCGCGACCTGGTCGGCATCGCCTGGGACGCCTCCGCCACGATCCATCTCTGGCGCAACGACGGAACACCCGCCGCCGGGGACGACAGTACTCCGCCCGAATTGTTGTCCGTCAGCGCCGTCGGCCCCAACGAGGTGCTGGCCGTCTTCAGCGAGCGGCTGGACGAAACCAAGGCGCGGGACCCGCAGCGCTTCGGGATCGCGGGCGTGTTTGTGGGCAGCGCCACGCCCGAAGGCGCGGGCACGCGTGTCCGCCTGCTCACCTCCACCCTCCCGGCCGGGGCCGCGTTGACCCTCGGCGTCGATGGCCTCGACGACCTCGCCGATCCGCCCAATGCGACGCTGCCCGGCGAGTCAATGGCCTTCAGCGGCCCCCTCGATCCCGACAGCGGATTGCTCCACCACTGGAGCTGCGACGAGGGCGGCGGTGCGACCCTCGGCGATTCGGCCGGAACCTGGCCCGGCACCCTGGTGTCCGCCGGATGGGACGCCTCGGGCCGCAGCGGATCGGCGCTGTCGTTTGCCGGAAACGGACGGGCCACCCTCGGCAGCGCCAACACCGGGGCCAACGCCCTGACCCTCGCCCTCTGGTTCCGACCCGCGGCCTTTGGCGCCGGGGTGGACGCCCGCTTCCTGTCCAAGGCCTCCAGCACCAGCGAACAGGGGCACCACTGGATGCTCGGACTGACCGAGTCGGGCGGCAGCCAGTTCCTGCGCGCGCGACTGCGCACGGGTGGATCGACCACCACGCTGATCGCCAGCGGCAGCCCGGTCGTGGCCGGGACCTGGCGGCACGCCGCCCTGGTCTACGACGGCAGCACACTCAAGCTCTACCTCGACACCACCGAGGTCGCCTCCGTCGCCAAGACCGGCGCACTCGACGAAGGGAGCGGCGTTCCCATGTCCATCGGATCGCAGCCCGACGGCAGCAACGGCTTCAACGGCCTGCTCGACGACATCCGCATCTACAACCGCGCCCTCTCGCCCTCCGAACTCGCATCCCTCGTCACGCCCGCGCCCAGCCTGGCACAGCGCTTCAACACCTGGGCCCTGGGGCTGGCTCATCCGGCACCGGACGACGACAACGACGACGACGGCGTCCCCAACCTCATCGAATTCCTCGGCGGCGGCAACGCGTCCCTTCCCGACGCCGCCGATCTCACGCCCAGCCTCTGGCGCGCGCCCGACGGAACGCGCATCGGCCTCCGCTTCCGCAACGCCCAGTCCGGCGTGCCCCTGCGGACCGAAATCTCCTTCGACCTGGACGACTGGTTCCCCCTTCCCTCCTTCCCCGATTTCGACGATGTGGATGGCGGCCCCTCCGACGGCCAACCCACCCGCATCCATTCCCTGCCCCTGTCCCCCGCCGGCCCCTGGTTTCTCCGCCTGCGGGTGGGCTACTGAGTGCAAAGGGTGTTGAGTTCCCGGCAGAGGGGGCAGGTGTTTCCGTCGCAGCCGCGGGCGCTGCAGTGTTGGCGTCCGTAGAAGATGATTTGCAGGTGCAGGCGGTTCCATTCGTTGCGGGGGAAGAGTTTTTTGAGGTCGGCCTCGGTTTGTTCCACGTTTTTGCCGGAGCTGAGTTTCCAGCGCCGGGCGAGGCGGTGGATGTGGGTGTCCACGGGGAAGGCGGGCACGCCGAAGGCCTGGGCCATGACGACGGAGGCGGTTTTGTGGCCGACGCCGGGAAGGGCCTCGAGGGCGGCGAAATCGGCGGGAACCTGTCCGCCATGTTGCTCAACAAGAATGCGGGAGAGCTGGGAAATCGCCTGGGATTTGCGGGGGGAAAGTCCGCAGGGACGGATGATGTCCTGGATCGCCTCCACCGGGACTGTCGCCATTTTTTCGGGCGTGTCGGCGAGGGCAAAAAGAGCGGGTGTGATTTGGTTGACGCGGCGGTCGGTGCATTGCGCGGACAGGACAACGGCGATCAACAGCGTGTAGGGATCGCGGTGATCGAGCGGAATGGGGGTTTCCGGATAGAGCGTCTGGAGGCGGGCGCGGATGATTTCCGCGCGTTGACGACGGGTCATGGCGCTGGGGGAGGCGGCTGATTCCAGCGGGGGGAGTCGGCGAAGAGGAGCTGCTCTTCCTGTCGCAAGGGAATAAAGAAGGGGGTGGGGAATCCACGGGGAAGGCCGGACAACTCGATGATTTTTTTCCAGCTGCGGAAGGGGCCGCGGCTGAGGTCGCTGAGCAGGCGTTTGTCGCGGGTGAGCTGGGTCAAAAAGAGCCCGCGGATCGGCTGGCGGCGGTCGTGGATTTCGTAGAATTCGTCGACGGTGACGGGCATCTGGAGGGAAAGGAGACCTCCATACCAGGCGGTGGCCCAGGGCATGTCGGTGCAGATCAGTTCCTGCGGTTTGAAGAAGCGGGCGACCAGGCCGCTGTCGGCGGCGAAATAGGGCGGGTAACTGGAGGGACGCGGGGGCATCATCACGGCAAGCATGGGGAGGGCCTGCACGAGCACGAAACCGGCGACGAGGCTGAGGGACACGATTTGCACGCCGATTTGCAGGCGGTCGAGCATGAGGTGAAAAAAGGCGCTGCCGTAGAGGATGACGAGGGGCAAGAGAATGAGGGTGACCGCAAGCTGGGCTTCGCCGAAGATGCCGCTGGCGAGGATGACGAGTCCATAGGTGAACACCGCCGACCAGCGGAGGGCGCGGACGGGCGCGCGCTGGAAACGGTAGAAAAGGGCGACGACAAAGAAGCAGAGAACGAGTCCGGAGCCGAAGCCTGTTCTTTCGAGGGAAAATACGTTTTCGACCACCAACAGGAGGCGGGCCAGCAACTGCCGGGGAAGTTCTTCGTTTCCGGGAAGTGTTTCCAAGCTGCGGGCGGCGAGGTCATGGATGTCGGAGCGGAGAGCGAGTTCCGGTGCGATCCCGAAGGGGGTGCCAGAGACGGCGACATTGCGGAGAATCCAGGGAGCGGTGACCCCGGCGAAAACGACGAGGGTGATGAGAGCGGGAAGAAGTCCGCGGCGTTTGTTGCCCATCACGAGGACGAGCAGGAAGCCTGGCAGAGCCGTGAGGGCGGCGTAACGGCTGAGGAAAGCCAGCGCAAGGGAGGCCCCCATAAGGGCGGAGAGAACGCCGAGTTTCCAGAAGGCGCTGCCCTCTTCGCTGCGGAGCAGTTTGAGCAGACACCAGAGGGCAAAGGTGTGAAGCAGCAGGGTAAGCGGAAGGTCGCTGCCGGCAATGGCCCCGGCCCACAGGGCGTTGGTCAGGAAAAAGAGGCAGAGGGCGGTAAACGCGACGCGGGGATCGAACAGCTGGCGTCCCATCAGATAGAGGAGAAGTCCGCTGAGAAAACAGAACAGAAGATTGAGGGGAAGGATGACCCAGTTTTCGGGGGCGTGTTTGGCGGACATGGGCGGCGCGAAATCGGTGCCGGCGGCTTTGAAGGCCAGGCCCATGACGACGGGCCAGAGGGGGGCGTTGACCAGGTCCGGGTGGCGGAGCAGTGCCCCATCGACCGCGGGCGAGGGCGGAAGTTTTCCTTTCTCCTGCAGCAGGCGGATGGAGGCCGGGCGGATGACGCGGGTCGTGAGGGTGCCGGTTTCGGCGAAGGAACGGGCGAGCTGGGCTTGGTCCATGGAGCGCGGGGAGGAAAAGCCCACGTACTGATTCGCCATATAGAGAATGGAGAGGATGATGATGAACAAGCCAAAGAGGAACCCTTTGAGGATTTTGGCGCCAGCGCCAACCTCGAGGATATACACCAGGTTTTGCACACGGGATTCAAAAGGTTTTTTTGATGACATGGGGTCTCCGAAAAAGAAGGCCGGTTGGGACACCGGAGGTTGATAGGCTTATTCTTCACATGCGGAAAGACAAGATCAAGCCCGGAACTTCAGAAATCCCGATTGCTGAGACTTCTGTGCCCCAAATAGAGGGGCAAAGCGCCAGCCAAAAGCGAAATCAGGACAATGTAGAGGGAGGTGAGGGGAAAAAGCCAGGCCTCGATGCCCGCAGGCATCATGTCGGACGTGGACAAATGGGAGACGATGCCTGGAACGAGCACGAGCAGGATGACGGTGAGCAGGGTGAGAATCAGGTTGAGGGTGCCCCCGTAGCCGCTGAGAATCTGGGCGGGGGTTTTGGCTTCCGTTTCCATGAAAATCGCGCCCAGTCCGGTCGCCATGCCCGCGAGGGCAAAGGCGACACAGGGCATGAGAAGCGTGCTGAGGCGCAGGCTGAATTCCGGGAGGTCGAGCATGGCATTGGAGAGCATCGTCAAGGTGCCTCCAATCAACAGGAGCGCCCCGGAGGAGAGAACAAATTTGATGAGCATCATGCGGGTGAGGCTTACCGGGGCAAGGGCGACGAGCCAGAGGGTTTTGCTTTCGAGGCTGAGCTGCGGGAAGACAAAACGCGAGCTGAGGGAACTCATGACCGCCGACAGGCTGAACATGTTGAGAAAGGCAATGAGGTTGGCCCATGGTTTGTCGAGGTCGTCATACCCGAGCGATCCGAGGTTGAGGAAGTAGAGGGACAACAACCCGAAAAAGATGAGAAATTGAGACCACTGAGAGGGATCGCGGACAAAAACGAGGGCGTCTTTGATGCCGAAAGCACGGGCGGGTCCGGTGCCGGGAAAAAGGGAATGCAGAAAACGGGAGACGCGGCTGTCGCACTGGGCCCAGTCGCCAACGGAAGTGTTTTGACGTTGGAGGGTCGAGGGATAGAGCCAGGAGCCGACGCGGGCAATCAGGAGGAAAAGCACGCCGACGGAGCTGCAGAGAAGGGTCAGGTACAGGAGGCCGCGGGTCCAATCCTGCTGGGCGAGGGCGAGAATGCCGCGGGCCATCCATCCGTTGGGAAGCAGGGGCTGGGAGGAGAATTCCAGGCCGGGGACAAAGCGGGCGAGGTTCATGATGTCCTCCTGCTGGTTGTTGCGGATCAACTCCACGTGGGTCCGGGCCTTCCACAGGCCAAAGGTCACGAGAAGCACGGCGAGCAGGGCGAGGGTGCGTCCCCGGGGAATCCATCGGACGATGAGCAGCATCATCAGCACCCCGAGGCCGGAAAAGAGCATGACAAAGGGGGCGGAAAAGGCGACGGACCAGAGGATCATGCCCACGTGCCAGCCCCGGTAGACTCCGAAAGCCCCGATGAAGGGAACGATGATGAAGAAGAACGCCCAACTGCTCATCAGGGTGGTGCGCACCAGCGAGTAGTAGAAGAGATCCCGCAGGGGGACGGGCCACGTGATCAGGCGCCGCAGCTCTGGGGACTGTAAAAGGTTTGAATAGCCTGTAACCGCCCCGGAGAGCATGAGCATCAGGCCGAGGCCCATAAAGAAGAGGGTGAAGAGGCGCTGCACCAGGAAGAAGGCCGCGCCGCCGAGGCTGTAGAGAAAGTCAAAGCCGCTGTAGAAGAGCCAGCTCAGTCCGCAGAGCCAGGTGATGCTGAATCCGCCAATGACGACGACTTTCAGTTTGGGTTGCCGTTTCAGCTCGCGGATTGCGGAGCGCAGGCCGAGGATATGATTGCGGATGAGGAGAAAAGCGGGGCGCACAGGGATCTCAATGCAGGGTGAGGCTGAGGAACAGGTCTTCGAGACGTCCGGAGCCGGGAGTGGACGTGTGGAGTTCGGCAAGAGTGCCGCAGGCAATGAGGCGGCCCTGGTCGATGATGCCGATGCGGTCGCCGATTTCCTCGGCGATGGCCAGAATGTGTGTGGTCATCAGCACGGTCATGCCGCGTCGGGTGTGTTCTCGCAAGAGGTCTTTGATGAGGCGGATGCTGTGGGGATCGAGGCCGATGAAGGGTTCGTCGACCAGCAGAACCTTGGGTTCATGGAGGAGGGTTGCGGCGTATATCACGCGCTGGCGCATGCCATGGGACAGATCGCGGCAGAGCGTGTGGGCGCGGGCGGTGAGGCCGAAAATCTCCAGCTGGCGGGCTGCTTTTTCGTCCAGTCCGGCCCGGGGCATGCGATAGAGGTCGCCGGTGAAGCGGAGAAATTCCATGGGGGTGAGTCGGTCGTAGAGAAAAGGCATGTCGGGGATGTAGCCGACGTGGCGGCGGGCCTCGACAGGATGGCGGAGGGCGTCGATCGCGGCGAGGACGACATTTCCGCGGTCGGGACGCACCAGACCGGTCATCATTTTGATGCTGGTGGTTTTGCCGGCGCCGTTGGGGCCGAGAAAACAGAACAGTTCACCGGCGGGCACTTCGAGACAGAGGTCGTGAACGGCTTCAACGTTGCCGTAGGCTTTAAAGAGGTGTTCGAGTCGGATCATGGAGTGATTGGCATCGGGGGCCAGGACGTTATCAGATTGGTTTTGAGGAGGGAAAGGGGTTCGACGGCATTGCCACTGGGGATTTGCATGGCCTGCTGGGCGGCGGACGCGACAAGCACCAGGCCGAAGGGCGTCTCTTGGCGCATGACGCGGCCATAGTCGTCGACCCAGGCCCGGAGGGTGATCTCGCCCATTTGCATGGAAATGCGGGTAACGCGGATGGGCGGTGAATCGTCGGAAAAGCGCAGCACTTCATAACTTTCGCCGCGGACGATCATGTCGCGGGTTTCGCCCGTGGCGGAGAGGGGGTCGATGGTGCGGATGCGCCGGAAGCCTCCGGGACGTACGGCTTGCAACCCGGCATCGAGCAGCGGAGAGGAGAGCAACGCTTCGGGTGGAATTTTAATGCGTCGCTGGAAAGGCGGCATGGACTGGATGCGCCCGGTGAGAAGGAAATCGTCTTTGGTGTCGGTGGGGGTGATGGTCATATCCCCGGAATAATCGGCCATGGAAAAGGTAAAAACGGCTTTGAGCAACTGCTGGTTTTGTCCGAGACGGATTTGGCTGTTGAAGCGGAGAGTATGCTGGGTTTCCTGCCACAGGACACGAAGCTGGAACTGGGAACGCATGCTGAGGGATTCGCGGCCGTTGTCTTCTTCCAGTTCGATGGTCGAATTGGCGTAGCCGACGTGCTGATCATTGGCCATGACCTTCATCCAGCTGTCGCGCAGGGCGGGCATGTCCCGGGCCAGAGCCTGATATCCCTGGAGGGTGTCTTCAAACAGGTGCGGGAAGGCTTCGTAGCGGATGAGCCAGGCCATACACCCCAGCCATACGCTCAGGATCAGGATTTTAATGAGGAAGTTGAAAGACATCATCGGCACCATACCCCACTTTGGTTGATTTGCACAAGGAAGAAGCGCTCAGGGTGTGGGACTGGGCGCGGGTGTAGGCGTTGCAGGGAGGTCCACAAACTGATCGAGCTTCACCCGGAACAGAGATCGGCCTTCGTTGGAGATCAAAAGCGTTTCGTCATCCAGCCAGGCCAGGCCCTCGCATTGCTCCAGCGTCCAGTGGGGAATGCGCCAGTGTTTGCGTTTGCCGGCGAAAAAATCGTCGCCCTCCCCTGCCCTCTCGAACATCCAAATTCCGCTGTAGGTCAACACGGCCAGGCGGCGCCCGTCCGGGTGCAGGTCTGCGGCGGTGGCCTGGCCAATATTGTCCGCCTGCGCGACAAAGGTCAGCTCCTGTTCCTCGTCCCCGCCCGAATCGTCCAGCCGATAGAGGCGGATATTCCTGTCGGAGCGGTGTTTGGTGATGATGTAGAGTTTCTCCGCGTGCAGAAAAATGGATTCACAGTCAAAATTGAGTTTTTCAGGCGGAAATGCCTTCTGATCGGGATAACGAACGCGAATGCGACGGCGGAGCGGCAGGCTGGCGGGGATGTCGTCGCCGGGTTCATCGACGACATAGACGCAGAGATCGCGGCGCTTGTTGAGGTTGTTGCCCAGATCGGCAATCCAGAGTTGGCCCTTGCCATCGGAGGCAATGTCTTCCCAATCGACGTTGCGGGCGCCATCGATGCGGACGGGGCCGGACAGAGCGCGGCCCCCGGCGTCCAGGGCGAAAATTTCGGCAGCGGATCCGCTGTCGTTGTGCGTCCAGAAACGGCCGTCGACCCGCGAGGATCGGGCGAGACCGGAGGATTCCGTGACGCGGACTTCCGCGATGGTGGCGGCGGGCGTGGGCAGCGCCGAGGGATCAGGGGTGGCGATACCGAGGGTGCCCATGAGGGTGCGCGCAATGCGGTTGGTCAGAATCATGTCGAAGTCTCCAGGGGAAGTTCGAGTCGAAAAATTGCGCCGCCCTCCGGACGGTTGGCTGCAAACAGTTGTCCCTGGTGCTGACGCGCCAGGTCCCGCGAAATCGCCAGTCCCAGCCCGAGGCCAAACTGTCCTCCGCCGCTTTTGGTGGTGACATTGGGTTCAAAAATCTTTTCCAGCAGATGCGCAGGGATTCCGTGCCCTTCATCGGCCACTTCGATCCAGACCCGCGCCTCACCGCGTCCGCTGCGCAGCAAAATCTGCTTTCCCGGCGCGGTGGCGTCGCAGGCATTGGTGAGCAGATTGGTGAGGATTTGGTTGATCTCGCCGGCGCGGGCGGGAATTTCCGGAAGATCGGCGAGTTCCAGACGGAGATCGTAATGTTTGAGGCGGTGGTTGAGAACCATCAGGGTGTCGCGCACACAGGTTTCGATGTCGACACGTCCCACCGAGCCTTCGTCCTGGCGACTGTAACTTTTGAGGCTTTTCACAAGACGGGTGATGCGGTCGTCGGCAATCTGTATCCCCCTCAGCGCGGCCCCCATTTCGAATATGCCGAGATTGTGCTCCACGACACTCACGCGGTTGGCGCGCAAATCCGGATCGACGATATTCCGCGCGGCGGGCGTGAGACGCGAGACGCGCCGACAGAGGCTGCGGGGCAGGGATGAAAACTCGTTTTGCAGGCTTTCCAGGCGTTCGCGCGATTCCTGGGTGCTCAGATACGGGGCAGCGCGCCCCTCCTCAAACAGAGTGCTGCGCTCGCCAGTGAACAGCGCCGGCAGGAGTCGCCCGAGTTGCTCCACGCTTTGCAGAAGCGAGGAGGAGGGGTTGTTGATTTCGTGGGCGATGCCGGCGAGGAGCTGTCCCATGACCGCCAGTTTTTCCCGGTGCACGAGCTGGTTGCGTGTGGTTTCGAGATCGACGAGCGCCTCGCGCAACGCGTTCCGCTCGGCCTCCAGCTCGCGGGTGAGGCCGCCCACTTTCAGGGTGAGGCCAACCACGCGGCGATAACGGTCGCTGAGATTGACGACCAGCAGTTCCTGGGTGATGCGGGCAAAGGCGGGATCTTCGGCGACTTCGCGTTCGAATTGATCGCGGCTGAGGCGCAGACAGAGCAGCGGCGTCACCGCGCGGATGGCCGTGAAGGAACTGCGCCCGGTCCAGAACGACAGAATGCCGAGCAACGAGCCGGGGCCGAGCAGGTCGAGCGAGGTGATGCCACCATCTGCGGCGGTTTTGGACAATTCGGCTGTGCCGTCGAGCAGGATAAAGAGAGACTCGTTGGTAGCCCCCTCCTCCAGAATGCAGGCCCCCTGCGGGAAGCGGACGGGTTCCTGGCCGAGGGCGCGGGCACGATCCGCCAAGCGGCGGATGGCGTCGGGTGTCGAAGGAGACCTCAGGTCCGCGTCCATGGCCGGTCAACGGTCTTCCGTGAACTGCCGACGGAGATAATCGCCCAGCTCGGCCACATCGAGCTGCTTCAGGTAGGGCATGGGATTGAGGTCCATGTCTTTGATGAAAATGCTCAACTGTCGGCGGGCCACGCGCAGGAGTTCGCCGCGTTCCCAGGGTTTGGCGATATAATGGGCCAGGCCGGCTTCGTTGACCGCCTTGATGGTGGCGTCGAGACCTGCCTGACCGGTCAGCAGCACGTTGCGGGTGGGAATCCAGCGAGGGTCGTGTTCAAGTTCGACCATGAAGTCGACCCCCGTGACGCCGGGCATGATGTGGTCGCAAAAGAGGACGCCCACAAAGTCGCCATCGGCGGCGATGCGTTCGAGGGCCTCGCGGGCCTCGGCGGCATTGGCGGCGGTTTCGACGGGGAAGAGGTCTTCGAGCACTTCCAGCTCGCGCACCACGGCGTCGAGCACATCGGGTTCATCGTCCACGCAGAGAATATGTATTTGTTTCATGGGGTCTCCTGTCAAGAGGGCTTAGATGATCAGCGGCCAAACGGCAAGCCCGAACAAAAGGCTGAACACAATACCCAGGATACCCACGACCGCCCCGGCTTTCAGAAGATCGGAGGTGTCGATCAGTCCGGTGGACAGGGCAATGGCGTTGGGCGGGGTGGAAATCGGGAGCAGGTTGGAATAGCTGACGATAATGCCGATGACCACGATGGGGATGATCATTTGCGCCTCGGTGCCGCCCTGGGGCAACATCGCGATGGCAATCGGCACAAGGATGGTCGCACTCACCGTGTGGGAAACGAGGTTGGCCACGGCAAAACCGACGAGGGCGAAAAGCAGGACCAGCATCATGGGCGAAACCGCGCTCCAGTCCACCAGTTGAATCATCCAGACGGCCAGGCCGGTCTGCTGAAGGCTCAGTCCCAGCGAGATTCCCCCGGCCACTAGCCAGAGGACTTCCCAGGCATAGCCGCGCACATCTTTTTTGTCCAACACACCAAACGCGGGCATGAGAACGAGAGGCAGGAACGCCACCACCATGGAATTCATGCCATGCAGGGTTTCCGTGACCCACAACAGGACCGTTGTCCCGAAAATCACGTAACAGCCGATGGCCTTCGGACTGCGGTCAAAGGTTCCCGAAATCGAAAGTTCGAAACGCTCGATGCCGGGCGGGAACAATCGGCAGAGAAAAAACCAGGTCAGGCCCATGGTAAGGATCACCAGGGGAACCGCCATCAGCATCCAGGTACTGAACGGGATCACTATCCCCGCACGCTGAAGGGCAGCAATGACAACAGCGTTCGGCGGCGTGCCAATGGGGGTGGCGATCCCGCCGATGTTGGCACCGACGGGGATGGCCAGGGCGATGAGTTTGCGGAAGGGGTCTTTGTCGGGTACCGCCGCCACGATGGGCAGCGCGACTGTCATCATCATCGCCGTGGTCGCGGTGTTGGACATGAAGGCGGAGAGGATGCCCGTGACGGTCATCACGCCCAGGGCCACCAGTTTCGGCTTGCTGCCAAAGGGTTTCAGGAGAATGCGGGTCAGGCTGCGGTCCAGCGAATACTTCTCTGCCGCGCGGGCGAGGCTGAAGCCCCCGAGAAACAGAATGAGAATGGGATTGGCGAGGGTGCCGTAGAATTCCGTGTAACGTGGGGCTTTGTAGGCATCGCCCATCAGACGCTGCAACAGGGGCAGGATCGGGCTCTGATCCGACAGCAGCAGGACCTGGCAGAGAATGACCGCCAGGCTCGTGGCGTAAATCGGGATGGGTTCGGTCATCCAGAAGACCGCCGCCATCACAAAGATGCCAAGACCGATGTGTCCGGCGGTCGATAACCCCGCAAACCCGCAAAATGGAAACAGGATCAAAGCGCCAAGGCCCAGAATGAGACCAATGATTTTTTTCAGGGGATAGGATTTCACAGGGAGGCTCCAGAAGGAAATTGAAGGCCTTCGCCTTAGTGCAGCTGCACGAGAATGCAATCCTCCGGCGAAATCATTCGTGGACATGTGTAAGGAACCCCGGGGCGCTGCGTTGTATCCATGTACTGTTTCCACACAAACAAACCTCACCGGAGTATTCATCATGTTTCAACAATTGACCAAAGTGCTGTTCGTAACCGTTGCCACCCTCGGATTCTCAACTCTTCGCGCTGCCGCGCCTGCCGACATTGTCGACACCGCAGTCGCCGCTGGTTCCTTCAAAACCCTCGTCGCCGCCGTTCAGGCCGCCGGCTTGGTGGACGCCCTTAAAGGCGAAGGTCCCCTCACTGTCTTCGCTCCCACCGACGAAGCCTTTGCCGCCCTTCCCGCCGGCACGGTTGAAGAGCTTCTCAAACCGGAAAACAAAGCCAAACTGGCCGCCATCCTCACCTATCATGTCGTCGCCGGCAAAGTAACCGCCGCTGACGTTGTCAAACTCGAATCCGCGACCACTCTTCAGGGTCAGGATGTAAAAATTGCCGTGAAAGACGGCAAAGTCATGATCAACAATGCCACCGTGGTCAAAGCCGATATCATGACCTCCAACGGCGTGATTCACGTGATCGATACCGTGATCCTTCCCCCCAGCAACTAATACAAATCCAACGTGGAAACGTACTGCTCCCGGTTCAGGCCGGGAGCTTTTTCTGTTTCCGCAGGCCGAACACCGGCAGCAGGCCCAGGGCGAACACGAGGGCAAAGACGCGGAGGGTGATGCCATAGCCACCGCTGAGTTCGCGGATGTGCGCGACCAACAAGGGGCCAACGATGCCCGCCGCCGCCCAGGCGGTCAGCAGCCGCCCGTAGATCACGGAAAGATGCGCGTTGCCAAAAAGGTCTCCGACGTAGGCCGGAACGGTAGCAAATCCGCCCCCGTAACAACTCAGGATCAGAAAAACCAGCGCTTGAAAAAGCAAAGGGTGGGTCACGCGGGGCAGCAGCAGAAATGCGGCCGCCTGGAGAAAGAAAAACAGAAGCCAGGTCACATGGCGGCCGATGCCATCGCTCACGCTCGACCATCCGATACGACCAAGGCCGTTAAAGAGTCCCATGAGGCCGACCATGGCGGCGGCGCTGGCGGCCGACATTCCCGTCATTTCGATCGCCAGAGGCGAAGCGGTGGAGATGATGGCGATGCCGCAGCAGATGTTCAAAAAGAAGACCAGCCACAGGAGATAGAAGCGTGGGTCGCGCATCACGGTTCCAACGGGAAGGGAACTTCCCTCCGTTTTCTTTTTCGGGAAACGATCCGCGAAATCCGCCGGCGGATTCTGCAGGACCAGCGAGGACAGGCCCATGAGCAGGGCGTAGCCGGCCGCCAGCATGAAAAACGTGTTGGATATGCCGCGTAGCGGAATGCTTTGAGCAATGATCGGTCCGGCCAGAAGCGCCCCGAAGCCGAAACCCATTGTGGCTAGACCGGTTGCAAAACCACGGCGGTCCGGGAACCATTTCACCAGTGTGGCCACCGGGGAGACGTAGCCGATGCCCAACCCGATGCCGGCAATGAGCCCATACCCCGCATAAAAGCCCCAGCGGGAGGAGGCGTTGACCGAAACGGCCGACAACACAAGACCCAGCACAAAGAAAAACGTGGCGATCAGACAACTGCGGCGGGGCCCCAGGCGTTCGACTCGTTTGCCTCCGAAAGCCGCCGAAAGCCCCAGGAATAAAATGGCCAGACTGAAGGCCAGCGAGACCTGGCTGTTGGTCCAGTCCAACGATTTCTGCAACGGCGCTTTCCAGACGCTGTACGCGTACACGGAACCAATCGAAACGTGAATGCCTACGGCGGCGGCGGCGATCAACCAACGATGAAGAAATGGATTCATGCGCGCGGCCCCTATGGAGTCCACAGATTTTTGCAATCCAGGAAAGACGCCCGCGTTCAGAGCCCGCCCAGATCGGCGGGAATACGGTTCAGGTTTTCGAGGAGAGATTCAAGGGCTTCGAGCGAGCACTCGAGGGTCAATCTGGAAGTATTCAGGGAGAGATCCGGGGCCTCCGGGGCTTCAAAAGGCGAATCGATACCGGTAAAGTTTGAAATTTCGCCCTTGCGGGCTTTGCGGTAGAGGCCTTTGACGTCGCGGGCTTCGCAGACGTCCAGAGGGGTCGAGATGTAAATTTCCTGAAAACGCTGGGAGCCAATAATGTTCCGGGCGAGACGGCGGCTTTCGCGGAGGGGGGAGATGAAGGCGGTGATCACCACAACCCCGGCGTCGGCCATGAGGGCGGCGACTTCGGCGAGGCGACGGAGGTTTTCCGTGCGGTCAGGAATGGAGAAGCCCAGATCTTTGCACAGGCCCGTGCGGATGCAATCGCCGTCCAGGACAGTGGCGAGGATGCGGCGCCGGAGCAGTCGGGCCAGCAAGGCATCGGCGATGGTGGATTTGCCGGCGCCGGAGAGTCCGGTGAACCAGAGGACAACTCCTTTTTGACCGAGGAGGGCTTCACGCAGGCGGGTTGGGTTTTCGGTCACGGGGTCTCCGCTGGGGAACTGCGCTCGCGAAGGAGCTGACGCAGGTGTTGTTGGTTGAGGGTAATTTGGCGGTTGCCGGGTTTCCGTTGGGCGGCCACGTTAAATGCCGCAAGAGATTCCTCCAGACGTCCTGCGTGTTTGAGCGCCAGCCCATATTGCACGCGGACTTCGGTTTCGTACGGGGCCAGTCGCAGGAGTTCCTCGAGTCCGGCCAACGCGGTTTCGCGGTCATTTTCCATTCGGGCGAGTTCGACGAGTCCCGCTCGGGCGATACGGTCGTAGGGATTCCACCGAAGGGCGGTTTCGTAAGCCTGTCGGCTGCGGGCGATGTGGTCACTGCGGCGGACGGGATCGCGCATCCAGAAGGCTTTGGAGCGTTCCTCGAAGCCCAGTTCAGTCCACCCGCGGGCCTTGAAAGGAGTCCATCGGCGCAGGACGGAGGCGGCGCGGCTGGCCGCGATTTCGTCCTGACGGATCGTCGCTGCATCCAGCTGGTACTCTGCGAGGGATCCGATGAACAGGACAGGGAATGCAGCGAGCAGCGTCAGCGCGATCAATAACGCGGGCAGCGGCAGCCAGCGGGAGAGCGCGGGGGACAGTCGTTTGCGTTTCCAGACGGCGAGCTGCAGACCGCGTCCGTCGAGGCATCCGAGAAGGAGAACCAGCGACATGGCGGAACCGATGATGTGCAGGTTGAAATCAAAGACCGCGTGTACAAGCACGGCCACCAGCAGCGAAAGCATGGCGAAGGGCACCATGGCCCGACCGGGATCGGCGCAGCGCAGGCCGGCGCGAAGGAACCGGATGAGGATCGTCACGATGCCGATGATCAAAAGTGCCGCGATCGGCCATCCATATTCAGCAATCAGATGCAGAAATTCGTTGTGAGCGTATTCAATGTACAGCTTGTCGTGAAAGTGTTCGCGATAGCGATCAAAGACGTGGCGGTAGACCCCGGGACCAGCCCCCCAAAAGCCCTCGCCCTCGATCATGCTCCAGGTGTCGGGCCAAAAGGCGCGGATACGAATGTCCGTCTTTGCGTGTTGCACGCGTTCGCGGAAGGCCGGAGCCATGTGCCAGAGGGCACTGAAGGTCAGGGCCGCAAGAACGATCAGCGCGGCGAGGGTTGCGACACTCCGTTTCCATCCGCGGCGGAGAGCTGAGCAAAAAAACCAGGTGAAAAGTCCGGCGGCGAGACCCAGCCACCCGGAGCGGGAAAGGGTCAGACCCAGGGCGGGTACTGCGGGGAGGAGCGTGTAGCCGGCAATGAGTCGCAGCGGAACGCCAGCGGAAGGCGTGGAGACCAGAATGACGGCGAGAAGGATGCCCAGGTGGATAACCTGCGCAAAATGGTTGGGGCAGATGAAAGTGCCGCTCGCGCGCATCCCGTAACTGGCGGGGCGTGGAAGCCAGAGCACTTCGGCACGGCCCTGCACCTGAAGCCAGAGGGCGTACATGGAGATCAGACAGACAAGAAGCAAAAAAGTCCCCAACACGGCTTTCCAAACACTGCGGCGGTTGCACAGGTCGGAAAAACTGATGTAGAAGAGAAGTCCGGCGCTGAGTTGCATCCATTCCGTCCATGCCTGAAACGGCACCCTGGGAAAGAACATCGCACGGACAAAGACGTACAGGCATAGAAAGGCCCAGAGAGCGGAACCCGGGGGTGGGGAGAGGCTAATCGGCTCCCGTCGAGCCACACGCAGGGTCAGGAACTGACAAATCGAGACGACCAGCAGGCCTATAATCCAGAAAGGGGCGGAGGCCCAGAACTGGGTGCCCCCGTAGAGCAGCACCATCCCAACGACGGACAAGACGAGCCCCGCACAAAGGGCAGGATCCAAACCCGAAGTTCCGGCAGTGGGGGAGAGGACTTCGGCGCGGGGGCGGCGGCTTTTGGATCGTTCCGTGCCCATGAACTCAGAGCCTGGAGCGCTCCACCGTGATCACATCACCCGCGCGTAACTCGACATCCAAGGTCGGGTCGTCTCGGATCGTGCGGAAATTGATTTCAATTCGTTCGTTGTTCCGGACAATGACCAAGCGACGGGGCTCCGCCCATTCGGTGAAATTGCCGGCGGCCACAATCGCCTGACTGAGCGTAACGCGTCCAACCAGAGGGTAGCGATTGGGCATGCGGACCTCTCCGCCGATAAAATAGGATGTATTCGGAACCATCACACGCGCATAAATCTCCTTGAAGATATTTTGGCGTTCCGTGTATTCGGCTTCTATTTCGCGCTCAAGCTCCGTGGCTGTTAGCCCCTGAGCCTTCACTGCGCCGATAAAACGCAGTTTGACAAAACCGCGATCATCGACCGCCGACTCGAGTTGCTCCGTGGGTCCCAATGCCCCGGAGAGGGTAATGTAGACCGTGTCACCCACCAGCAATCGATACACTCCCGAATTGGGAGTGGGGACGGCTGTGGGAACCCCAACGGGATCCGCAGCGGGATCGGTCGCTTCCGGCGTGGGAGTCGGATCGGGTTCCGCATCGGATTTACGCCCAAACAAACGCCCAAAAAAGGAGCGTTTTGGGGCTTTCTCCGTGTCCGAAACTTCTTCAGTCTGAGGTTCCGGCGATGGGTCCAGTGTTGGGACAGGAGTCGGTTCGGGCGTTGGAGTGGGCATGGACTGGGACAGGCCGGGAGTTTCCTCAAAGAGGGAAGAATCCGGTTGCCACGTGTCCAGGCGGGAACGCGTGCAAGCCGGGTTCAGCACCAAAACAAGAACAGCCATCAGGAGAACTGTACAAAACCGTTTCATTAGAAGCGCTCCTGAGGCGGGGTCGTTGTCGTTTCTTTTGTCCCGGGGGTGTCTTCCTGGTTGTTGGAATCCGCGTAGTGCGAGTAATAGGAACTGTAGTAGTAGTAATAGTCGTCGCGGAGAATGTTGATGTTGTTCAGCACGACACCCGCCACGGTACCGCCGACGTTTTCCACGAGGCGTTTGGCCCGCGCAGACATCAGACGGGGATATTTGCGGTACTGCACAACCAGCAGGACTCCATCCACTTCGCTGGCGATAATGGAGGAATCGCTCACCCCCATGATCGGCGGTGAGTCAAAGAACACATAGTCGTAACGGGCCTTGAGGTTTTTGATCAGGTCGCGCACGCGCTGGCTGTCAAGAAGCCCCACCGAAGACTTGGGAAGTCGTCCGCTGGGCAGGAAATGCAGATTGTCATGAATCGTGGATTTGATCACATCATCGATGGGCAAGTCGCGCATGAGCACGTTCGTCAACCCCTGTCGGTTGGAGAGTCCGAGGATGGTGTGCTGCACGGGACGGCGCATGTCCGAGTCTACAATCAAGACCTTGTCCCCCATCATCGCGCACACATAGGCGAGGTTGAACAAGGTGGTGGATTTGCCTTCTCCCACCCCGCCGGAACAAACAGCATAGGCCCCACCGGTTTTGCCTTTATTGGCAAATTGGAGGTTGGTGCGCAACACGCGGTAGGACTCGGCGTGCGGACTTTCCGGACCTTCCTGATTGAGGGGTTTCACCTTCTGGGGAATGACACCAATCACGGGGACGTTCAGATAACGCTCCACGTCGTCCACCGTTTTCACCGAGGTGTCGAGATATTCGATAAAGAAGGCGAGACCGATGCCAAACACAAAGCCCACAAAAACGGAAAGAGCGATGTTGAGGACGTAGTTTGGACTGGAGTGTTTGAGGGGTTTCTGCGCCGGCTCGAAAATCTCCACCGGCGTGCGGGGCAAGGCGATGTCCACACCTTCCTGGGCAATGCGGGCCTGAAGGGATGCCAGAATCGAGCGTTTAATGCGGACATCGCGCTCTGCACGCTCAAAGGGCAACAACTTGCTGCTTTGAGCATCGCGCTCGGCGGTTTCCACCTTAGCCAGTTCGGTTTCCAGCGCTTCCACCTTGCTTTTGGCCACGAGATAATCCGTGCGCAGACCCGCTTTTATGCCCTCAATCACGGAGGCCAAGCGCGCGCGCGTTTCGAGCAGACCCGCACGTACACGGCGCACATCCGGGTGATTGGCTCCCAAATTTTCGAGCAACATGCTCATCTGAATTTCGGCATCCATGACCTGCGAACGAAGCATTTGCAGGCTCTGGTCTGGAACACTCATCAAGAGAGCGTTGACGAGGCCCTCGCCATCGAGTTTTTCCAGTTCGTCCATTCGGGCCTTGCGGGTGAGCATGTCCACCCGGTAGGACATCAAATCCGCCTGCAACTGGCGGAGGCGTTCGGTTTCCGCAGTGATGCGCACGCCAAAATTAAAGGTCGCAAGTCCCAGTTGTTCGCGGACTTTTTCAAGGTTGTCCTCCGCCGCCTCCACTTCGCGGTTCACTTCGACCAACTGTTCCTGGAGCATGGCCAATCCCTTGCGGATCTGCTCGCGGTTCGAGTTCAGTCGGTGCTGGTCATAGGATTTCGCGATCTGGTTAGCGAGGTAAGCCGCTTCCTCGGGCGTGTCAGCCACCACCGTTATGTCAATATTACTGGTGTTGCGCTGCTGCTGGAAACGCACGCGCTTCTTCAGAAAATCAATGGCCTGTTCGCGGCTGAGGTCGGCCTGCCCTTTGGTGAATTTCCGGCCCCAGATGCTGGCCAGATTGGCCTTGTCCACGACATCCCCAAGAATGAGGGCGGAATTGAGGACCTCCATTTCCGTGAGCAGGAAATAGGGATTGTACTGCTGCATCGGCATGGTGGGATTGAAGACCTGCAGGTTGGTCGAATCCTGATGGATTTTCATCCGGGCCGTCGCCTGGTACCGTTTTTCCAGGAGCGAGGTCACAAAGGCACCGGCCAGTGTCACGAGCAGCGTGACGGCAAGAATGATCTCCTTGCGGGAGCGAACCACCCGCCAATAGTCGAGGAAGTGTAGGTTTTGTTGTTCCTGAGAAATGTGAGTCGGATCCATAATGCCTTAGAGAAAGTACCCTGTGAATAAAAACGGCGTACCAGCCGAGACAAGTACGCCGGGAAGGGGCAGCGGAAATTTCCGCTGCCCTGAAGCTGATACCGACGCAATCAGAGACTGTATTTCCAGCCCAGAGAAATGCGATTGCGGTCGAAGTCATCACCGGGGCGGACATCGGAATCCAGCTCGGTGTACTGATAGGAAGCTTCCACCCAGTTGCGGATATTGATCTGATAGGACAGACGCAGCCCGAACTGGAAGGTGGTTTCATCGCCATCGGTGTGGAGCTCGGGGTCGAAACGAGACGTGGCGTCGTCCAAGTCAAAGTTACCTACAAAGTAGGCGGCGGAAAGATTCACGGTGACGGCCGGGCTGAGTTTCTGCGCCAGATCGCCACGGATGCTGCTGCGGGTCTGCTGGGCAAAGGTACTGACCGGGGACTTGTCGTAGGCATAGCCCACGCCAAGTGTGGCGGTGGTATCGCGCACCGGGACGTACACAAGGTTGAGGTCGGCGTAGGGGCTGTTTGCCTTTTCTTCCACGGCATAATCCGAGCTGCGATTTTCCCAACCGAGACGAAGGTCTGACTGGAGGCGGGGATTCAGAATCCGGGTGTAAATACCGCCGGCTTGGATGGACTCGGTGTCGCGAATGCTGTCATCGTAACTCAGGTCGGTGTAACGAACCTGAAGACCGCCATCGGCATTGGGGGCGAGGCGCTGAACAACGTCGGTACCAAAGGTGAGCTGATCGTAATCGTTGTCATCGGCTACGGCGCTGTCGTCGTAACGCATGATCGCGTAACGGCCATCCAGGCGAAGCGTGGTTTTGTCCGGAACGACCTGATTGTCATAACTGACGTTCAGGGAGTTGAAGAGGAAGTCGTTGTTGTTGCGGATAACGACATCGTTTTGGACAAGTTCCGGCTCCTCGGCCATGCGAAGGGTATCCTTCACATACAGGTTCGAGCGAGGGGTCAGCTTCTGACGGAAGCTGAAGTCGAGCTGGTGCGCGAGGTCGGTGCTGTCACCGGGACGGTTGTCGAACCAGGTGAACGAAGGCGAATAACGGATGCCAAAGTAGGAAGCCCCCTGTTCGGTATCGAGAAGCAGGTCGATTTGCTCGATGATCTTGAGGCTTTCTTGCTTGCCAACTGCGGAGTCTTTACCAGTGGTGAAGACGTTGTCATCCTGCTCGATGCGCAGGAAGTTCATGATGTCGATCGGAGGGCGACCGTCTGCGGCATGGACTCCACTCAGAAGAGCAGAGACAATGAGAGAAGAAAAAATACAATTCCGTTTCATACAAAATTCCCTAGGGGTTAAAGAGGTGACGGGTTGAGGATAGTGAGAGAATCTCAGGTGGGGGTGGGTCCGGGACTGGGCAGGGGACTGGGCACGGGAGTCGGCACAGGAACGGGCGCGGAGGGAGTGGCGTTGTCCGTATCTCCGTCAACTTGGCCACCGGAGCCAGAGCCACGGACAGGGACAATGGTCTGAAGCGCGGTTTCGAAAACCAACACGTTCAAGGGGACGGTAAAGAAACCAGAAGAACCGGAGGGATTCTCGGTGGGGTCCACCGGACGCCGGGTCAGAGGATCCGTTCCACTGTCTCCCGAACCTTGGGCATTGGCGATACGTCGGGCATCCAGCAGAGACTGACGGATGGCGGCCAAATCCAAATTGTATTCGCGCACCAGAAAATCATTGTAGGCTGTGGTCTCGGGGTTGTTGCGCTCTGCGTCGGGAATTTCATCCTGGCGCTTCATAGCCTGCACAAGCATACGGGCCGCGTCCGCATCGAGAAGGGGTTGGTCCAACTGCCAGCCTGCAAAGGGGCTGATGCCGTTTTCCAGAAGAAGTTTGGCGGCTTCCTGTGCCGTGGGGGGCCGGGCACCGCCCACGGTCAATCCGAGGCGTTGCACCAGAATCAAGGCCACATCTGCCTGAGTCATTTCCGCAGGAGCAGCGGGGGCCACAGGGGCTTCCTCCGCACGTAAAGCGGGTACACACATCATGGCCGAAAGGGCCAGGGACATCATAAGAGTCTTCATCGTTTTCATCATACACCTCGGGGTTAGGAATCATCATTGATTCTGCGATCGCTATGAAGGAGAAACAACAGTGCCTACATTAGAAGATGTTTCATCCATCTGTCAAGCAACGAAAACCATTGAGTTTTGATTTGTTTTCATCCGCCATTGAGCCAAAAGGCAGGAATGAACATGCTGACGCTTGCTCTTTCCGACGCCGAACAGTCCCGTTTCCTGCACCATGTGGAGGAACGCCCCTACGAACGCCCCGTCGTTGCCCACGCACGGGCCGCCGCAAAGAGAGAGGGCCTGAACCTGGTCCTCTACAGCAGTGGCAAACTGGTGGCGCAAGGAAAAGGCCTTAAAGAATGGGTCGAATTTGTCCTGGAACCCGAAATCATACACCGCAGCAGCGGGCTGGCGGATGCTGGCGGCCCCTCCCCCACCCCCGTCGGCGATTTCAGCCCGCACATCGGAATCGACGAAAGCGGCAAAGGTGATTTTTTTGGTCCCATGGTGATCGCGGCGTTTCTCATCACCCCTGCCCTCGCGGAACGCGTGACCCGTCTCGGCGTCCGCGACAGCAAGCTCATTCCCAACGACAGCAAAGTGGCCGCCATCGCCGCCGCCCTGCGAGAAGCCGCTCCCACGCACTGCAAAGAGATCGTCCTTGCACCCGAAACCTACAACAGTCTGGTCGCCCGCATGGGCAGCGTCAACCGCGTTCTCGCCTGGGCGCACGCCTCTGCGCTGGAGGCCCTGCTGGAACGCCATCCGCAGACGCCGCGGGCCGTGGCCGACCAGTTCGGCGCGGAACACCTGATTCGCAACGCGCTCAAAACACGCGGCAAAGGTATCGAGCTCACCCAAATGCACAAGGCGGAATCCGACCCCGCTGTCGCCGCCGCCTCCATTCTCGCCCGGGATGGATTTGTCCGGGTGATGAAGTCCCTCAGCGACGACGTCGGCGAAACACTGCCCAAAGGGGCCACACACGTTCGTCCCAGCGGCGAAGCTCTCGTGCGCCGACTGGGACCGGATATCCTGAAAAAAGTCGCCAAAACCCACTTCCGCACCACGCGTCAGGTGCTGGAGGCCTGCGGTCACGATCCTGCCCTGCTGGGCACGCCGGAACCGAAGGCCTTCACGGGATCCTGGTCGAAACACTGATCAGGGGGCTGACTTCTCTTTCTTTTTAGCCTCGGCCTCCGCCTTCAGCGCCGCCAGTTCCGACTCGTAATACCCCAAGGCGTCCTTCAACTGGCGCTCGCGCTCCTGCTCTTTGCGTTCTTTCGCGGATTCCTTGTCCTTGTCATCCATTTTGCCGTCTTTTTTCTTTTGCTCTTCTTTTTCCTTTTTGGCATCCATCTCGCGGCTTTCCTTGCGGTTGACTTTCTCCTGCGCCTCCATCTTGCTGTTGAAACTTCCCATGGACGTCACTTTGCGCTGCTGCAGGTTGTTTTTCGGAAAGGTCTCCTTGCGCCCCTCCTGACGCCACTTGGCCTGAGCACGGGCCATCGCCAACATATAAAACTGGGCCTCCTGACGAATGTCCTCTTGTTTGGCGAGAAGTTCCGCCTGCGACAGCACCTCCGTCTTGGATTCGCCCAGGGAATCCTCGACATCCACGATGTAATATCGTTCAACGGCCAAAGCGCTGCCGCCAAGGAACAGGGCCAGACTCATCCAAATCGGAAAACAACTGCGTGAATTCATCATCTTTATCCTTTGCGTTTGGGGTTAAATACGCTCGGGGGCTGAAATTCCGAGCAGGCTCAGTCCGGTTTTCATCGTGTCCGCCACCGCGCGGATCAGGCGCATTCGGCTTTGACGAATCCCGTCTTCGGCTTTCAAAAAGGGCACACTCTGGTGGTAGGTGCTGTAGTGCTGGGCGAGGTCAAACAAGTAATCCGCCAGATAATTGGGGCGGTGATGGCGCAGGGCGGCAAGCACGGCCTCCGGAAATTGCGCCAAACGCAGACCCAGGGCTTGTTCCTGCGGGTGCTCCAGACGCAAGGCGGCGCCGGCGACATCTTCCCCGGGAAAAAGACCCGCATGTTTGTCCAAAACGCTGCGAATGCGGGCATGGGCGTATTGCAAATACGGCGCGGAATTCCCATCGAGCGCCATTGCCTTTTCCCAGGTGAAGGTGACGAGGCTTTGCGGGTTTTGGCTCAAGTCCGCATATTTCACCGCACCCAATCCAACGGCCCGCGCCACCTCGGCCTGCTGCTCCGGCGGCATCTCCGGACTGCTCGTCTGCAACAGCTCCAAGGCGCGCCGTTCCGCTTCGTCCAGCAAGACTTCGAGTTTGATGACGTTGCCCTGGCGGGTGCTGAAAGTTCCTTCCGGCAAACGCATCAACCCAAACCAAACATGGTTCAGCTTCACGGTTTCTCCCAGCTTTTCCACCACTTTGAAAAACTGCTGGAAATGTAACTGCTGGCGCTCATCGGTCACGTAAATGATCGCCTCCGGCGAAAACTCGCGCACCCGGCTCAACACGGTCGCAATGTCCGTTGTGGCATAGTTGAAACCGCCATCGCGCTTCTGCACGATGCAAACGCCCAGATTGTCGGCGTCGAGATCGACAACCTTCGCCCCGTCGCTCTCCACCAGCAGTCCCGCCTCCTGCAAACGTTCCAAGACGAGCGGGAGGTCCTCGTTGTAATAACTTTCGCCACGGGAATGGTCAAAGTGCACATCCAGTCGGTCGTAAATCTTCTGAAACTCCGCGAGACTCAAGCGGATAAACTGCCGCCACAATTCCAGATTTTCCGGATCGCCCTGCTGCAGCTTCACCAGCTCGCGACGCGCAGCCTCCATCCACCCTTCGTCCTCCTTCGACCGGTTGTAGCTCTCCACATAGACCCGCTCCAGTTCCTGCACCGGAGATTCGGCCAGAGCCTGAAGGTTCACAAAATGGCGATACCCCATGATGATGAGGCCAAACTGCGTGCCCCAGTCGCCCAAATGATTGTCGGCAATCACCCGATACCCACAAAACCGGTACAGGCGGTCCAGGGCATTCCCGATCACGGTTGAGCGAATATGGCCAATGTGCATCGGCTTCGCCACGTTGGGACTGGAATAATCCATGACGACTGTTTTCCCTTCACCCACCTGCGGGACCGCGCGGGAGATGGCCGTCTCCGACAGCAAAACGCGCCCGGCGATCCATTCGGGCCGCAGGCGGAAATTGATGAACCCCGGACCCGCGACCTCCACCGCCGCCACTGCGGGATGTTCCCGCAAACGCGCCGCCACCGGCTCGGCCAGTGCCCGGGGCGCCTGACGGATTTTTTTCGCCAAGCCCATCATATCATTGCATTGGTAATCCCCATGGCGTATATCGGACGAGCGCACAACCTGTGCCGCAAAATCGTCAGGAATCAACCCAGCATGAAGTCCCCGCACAGCCTCTTGTACCGCTTCAGCCAAGATTTGATCTACAGTTTTGTCGTTTCTCATAAAATCCTATTCATTTTCGTCTTGATTAAACCATACAGTTCCGCAATGGGGAAGTCGTCATAATCCGCCGCAAGGCGAAAAGCAAACAAAACAAAGGAAAACAGATGCCCGCCAAAAAGAAAATCGCAGCCGCCGCTGCCCCGAAAGAAGTGCCCGTCAAAGCCGTGGCCAAAAAAAGCCCGGTGAAGAAAACCCCGGAAGTCGCAAAAGTCGAACCCGTCGTCAAAGCTCCGGCCAAAGCCGTGGTCAAAGCCCCTGCAAAAGCTCCGGCCAAAGCGGTTGCGGCTCCCCTGGCGAAAGCGCCTGCGGCCGCCGCAGTTGCCGCCGCCCCGAAAGTCGACCAGAAACCCAAAGCCGTTCTGTCGCCCGAAGAACGTTACCAGCGTGTGCAGACCGAAGCCTATTTCCTCGCGGAAAAGAATGGTTTCAAGGGAGATTCCCATGCCTATTGGGTTGCCGCCGAAGCGAAGGTTGCCTCCGAACTGGCCTGATCCACAAACCTCATCCCACCCATCCCGGCATTCCTTAAAAAAAGGATGTCGGGTTTTTTGCGCTTTCAATCCATGGGGGGGATGCGCTACAACCGTAGGCCCGGACCTCCGGGACGGGCAACTGACGTCCGATCTTTCCCGTCCGGGACGTCCTGGACTACAACCAGAAACCTGACCTCTCTTCAACCTGAAACCTGAAACCTGAAACTTTTCAACCTTCCAACCTGCCCCCCCTCCTCCCCCTATGGATTTACTCGAACACGAATCACCTGCAGACGGTTTTTTCTCCGCCTTCCTCCGCAGCCAGACGGCCGGGGGGGTCGTGTTGCTGCTGGTGTCAGCTTTCGCTTTTTTTCTGGCCAACAGCTCCTGGGCGGAACTCTACGAACACATCTGCGGAACCCACTTCAGCATCCACGCGGGACAATGGCAGATCGACCTGGACCTCGCTCACTGGGTGAACGAAGCCCTGATGGTCCTCTTCTTCTTCGTGGTTGGTCTCGAAATCAAACGCGAAATCCTCGTCGGCGAACTCTCCCAGCCGCGCAAAGCCTCGCTCGCGGTTTTTGCCGCGCTCGGAGGCATGATCGCCCCCGCGCTGATCTACACCCTCTTTAATCTGATCAGTCCCGCCACCCGCGGCGGCTGGGGCGTGCCCATGGCGACCGACATCGCCTTTGCGATCGGCGCGCTGTCCCTTCTCGGCAAACGTGTGCCGATTTCGTTAAAAATCTTTTTGACCGGTCTGGCCATCGTGGATGACTTGGGCGCCATCCTCGTGATTGCCTTCTTTTACGCCGACGCCTTTTCCCTGCAGGCTCTTCTCACCGCGATGCTTTTTGTCGCCGCAAGCTGGATCTATGGACGCAGCGGAGGGTCCAAGGGCATCGTGTATGCGCTTCTCTGCATCGGATGCTGGTATTTCATCTTGGAATCCGGCATCCATTCGACGATTTCCGGTGTCTTGATGGCCCTCACCATTCCGATCCGGCAAAAGTACTCCCTGTCCGAAGTGAACGCCGAACTGAAGGAGAGTTTTGGCGAAGGAACCTTCGAGTTGAAGGAGAAGCATCTGGAGGCCCTGGAAACGATCATCCGCAAGTCGGAAAGCCCCCTGCACCGCTTTGAACACCGCCTGCATCCCTGGGTGGCCTGGGTCGTGATGCCGGTTTTCGCCTTCTTCAATGCGGGGATCCACATGCCCACCCACTTCACCTGGGCCCTGCTCTTCCAACCTCACGTGCTGGGCATTTTTTTCGGACTCCTGGTGGGCAAGCCCCTCGGCGTGCTCTTCGCCTGTCGTTTCGCGGTGACACGAGGCTGGGCGCAACTGCCCCGCGGCGTGTCCTGGCGCGCGATGATCGGGGTCAGCCAACTCGCCGGTCTCGGCTTCACCATGTCGCTCTTCATTTCCGTGCTTGCGTTTCCGGAAGGAAGCGCGACGCTGGAAGAGTCCAAATTGGGCGTGCTGCTGGCTTCGATGACGGCAATGGCCATTGGACTTCCCCTCACCTGGCATGGCCTCAAAACTCCCCCTTCCTCCCCCAACCCTCCCTCCTAAACACCCCATGAACCTTCCCTTTTGGAAAATGCACGGCGCCGGCAACGATTTTGTGCTGGTGGACGACCGCTCTCTTCATTTCCCCTGTAACGATGCCGCCACCGTGCGCCGCATCACCGCCCCCAAGTTCGGCGTCGGCGCCGAGGGACTGATCCTCATCCAGCCCTGCGACACCGCGGATTTCCGCATGCGCTTCTTCAATCCCGACGGCAACGAAGTCGAAATGTGTGGCAATGGCGCCCGCTGCGTCGCACGCCTCGCCAACGAAATCGGAGCCGCCCCGGCGAGCATGTCTTTCCAAACCGTGGCCGGCCTCATTTCCGCTGAGCGCATCGGCGACGACAACGTCCGCCTCACCATGACCCCGCCAAAGGGCTGGATTCTCAACGGTGAGCTGGATCTGGACGGACAACCCACCCCGTTCCACTTCGTCAACAGCGGCGTCCCCCACGTGGTCATTGAGGTCCAGAACCTGGACCGCGTGGATATCCAACGCCTGGGCGCCCTGCTCCGCTACCACAGCCGCTTCCAGCCCGCCGGCACCAACGCAAACTTCATCCAAGTCACCGGACCCGACTCCCTGCGCATCCGCACCTACGAACGCGGGGTGGAGGCCGAAACTCTCGCCTGCGGCACCGGCATCACCGCCGCCGGCCTGATTGCCGGAGCCCTCGGACGCGTCAAAACCCCCGTCAAGATCACCTGCGCCTCCGGAGATGTGCTGGAAGTCAGCTACCGCCCGCTTGCAGGCGGAGGGGCCGAAAACGTGACCCTCACCGGACCCGCCGTTCACGTCTTCCGCGGCGAAATGACGCTTTGACGCAGTCGCGGGAGTTTCAGTCCCCAACCGGAGTCCGAAGTGTTTCCCACTCCCCCAAAGCGATGACGCGAAGGGGGACGTCCAGGGAGATCGAAGCCAATCGTCCGTCATTCGTGACGAACGCTGCGGCTTGGGTGTGAAGCGCAGAAGCCAACTGCATTGCATCGGGCGGCCGCAACATCGGATGAAGGGCGCGCAATCGTGCGAAGTGCCGGGCCACTGCAGGGGTAAAGGCGATAACCTCGATGGAGGAAAACGCCTTTTCATACTCCCGCACCCGGTTTTCGTCCTTCATTCGAAATGGGTGCACCAGAATTTCCCCAAGAGACAGAGCGGAGGTCACCACCTCATGTCCTGAATCCATAACCCAGTTCGAGAAGGCAAGGGCTGTTTGCGTCTGTGGTCCGGCCTCCCAAAGATAAATGAAGAGATTGGTATCCCAAAAAATTTTCATTCCCACGCCGACCTTTCGGTTTCCACGTGACGGTCAGCATCCACAGTTTTCCAGTCATCCCGGCCCACGGCAACGAGGGCTTTCATGCCGTGAGGGACGCCCTCCACTCCCAACCCAATCTCGCGGCGCAAACCATTCAACATCAAAACCCGCAAGGTCGTGCGCCGATGCAAGGCCGTGCGTTTCGCTTCCAAAATCAGTTCATCCGGCAAATCAATGGTTGTTTTCATAAGGGAACCCATATCACCATATTCCCATAAGTCAATTTAAGAATTTTTCATTCCATGCTCAGCTCTCCCCTGCGTTTCCTGTGCATGGCGTCGACGCAAGGTGTGCACGGTGATCTCCGGCGGACAAAACCAGCGGCAGTCGATCGACGACGCTCCGATTCCGCGGCTGGTGTAGCCCTGCATTCCCTGCCAGGTCCAGGCCCCGCGAATCATCTTTCGCGGCGTGTTGTGGAGGTGCGCCAAGACCGGAATGCCTCCGGGAAGACAGAGCTGCCCGCCATGCGTGTGCCCGGACAACATCAGGTCAAACTCGCAGAACGCGGCCTCGGCATAGGCTTCCGGCGAATGTGACAACAGAATAGACGTCTCCGCCTTGTTCAGCTCCTCCAAGAACGGCCCGAAATCCTGGGTTTTATAGTGGTGGGCGTCGTCGATTCCCGCCAGCAGAATCCGCTGCCCCCCGCGCTCCAGCCAGACGGCCTCGTTCAGCAGTCCCTGAATGCCCATGCGCGGAAATTCGAGCATGATTTCAATATTGTCGTGGTTTCCCAACACCGCGTACACCTCCGGACCCAGCAGCGGACGACAACGCTCCAGACAACGCATCGATTCGTCGTAGGGTCCGGTCGTCTCCCCCCGGTAGTCCCCCGTCAGCACGCAAAGGTCAAACGCCAACCCTTCGAGCCACTGCGGCAACAGCTCGGGCATTTCGGGCGTGAAATCAAAATGAAAATCACTGAGCTGCAGGATGCGGTAGCCGTCGAAAGCCTCCGGCAATTCTGGCAAAAAAATCTCCCGCTCCACGCGTTGGGGTCGGCGCGCCAGACGCCGCGCGGCCTCCAATTGGCCAATCAAAAACAGTCCCGTGCGGATCCCGGATCGAAACACCTGACGTCCATGACGGTACAGGGGGTGGGCAGCATGACGCTCCAGTTTGTCGTAAATCACAAGTTGGCGCTCCAAGCGCCGCCGCAGAAGATCCTTTCCCACCCGTGCGGCTAATCGATCATAATCCACTTGCTGATAATGCGAGTGACGTCGAATACGCTGGATGCACAATTCGTCATTTTCGCTCATTGCGTAATGCTACGCCTCTTCGACGGTTTTTGGCAAGCGCAGACCGGGCATAAATCGATATCCGTGCAAAAAATCGCTTCCACTCATCGGCTTTTTGCCGGGCGGCTGGACTTCCAAAAGGCAAAGAGAGCCCTCCCCCGCTGTCACCAGCGGTCCATCCGGCAGAGCGGTGATCACCGTCCCGGGTGTACCACCGACTTTTTCGGCACGGGCGCGCAGGATTTTGACATTTCCCACGCCCGGCAGACTGAAAAACACCCCCGGCCAGGGATCGTAGGCGCGCACGGCATTGGCGAGTTCCACCGCGCGCCGGTTCCAGTCCACCGCCCCGTCGCCTTTTTCGAGTTTGCGGCACTCCGTCGCCAGCGCGTCGTCCTGCGGTGTCCACTGCGCCGAGTCCTCGCGGATCAGACGCAGGGCATCGAGAATCACGTCGGCGGAGAGATCGGCCACACGCTCCCCGAGGCTGCGGCAGCTGTCGTCGGGATGAATGACAAAGTCGCGCTGGAGCAGCAGATCGCCCGCGTCCATGCGTTCGCTCACCCGCAACACGCTGAGGGCGCTGCGGTCGAGCCCGTCGGCCAACGCACTCTGAATCGGACTCGCGCCCCGGTAACATGGCAATCGTGACGGATGCAGATTGATGCTGCCCTGGGTCGGCAAGGCGAAAATAGATTTGGGCAGGTATTGGCCATAGGCGAACACCACGGCCAGCGAGGGACGCAGCGCCATCAGCTCGGCTTTGGCGTCGCCGATTTTTTCGGGGTCGATCACCCGAAGTCCCAGCTCCTGCGCACAGAGTTTCACAGGCGAGGCGGTCATCATGCGTTTTCGACCGCTGGGACGGTCCGGCTGCGTGCAGACAGCGGCAACGCGGTAGCTGCGGGCGATGGCCTGCAGGGCGGGCACCGCAATGGCGGCGGTACCAAAATAAATGAGCGGTTCGATCTCCATTAGTCCTCCTTATACATCACGCGCCACAGGAACAAGCCCTGAGGCGGAAGCGTGGGGGCACGATGGTCCCGCAGCGGTTGGTCCAACATGCGATGCAAATCGGCGGCGGACAATTCGCCCCGTCCTGCCCGCAGCAAAGCGCCCGTGAGTTGGCGCACCATTTTGTAGAGAAAACCGTCCGCCTCCACCCTCAGGCAAAATTCAGGGCCATCCACCTGCCACTCGAGACGCCGCAGGGTTCGCACCGTGCTCGTTTCCGGAAAACCCCGGTTGGCCGAAAAGGATTTAAAATCGTGTGTGCCCAGCAGAACTTCCCCCGCCTCCCGCAGGGCCTCAAGGGACAAGGGCTGACGCAGGTGCAAACGTGTTCGCCGCAGTTCCGGCGGCAGGACAGGGGCGTTGTACACAAAGTAGCGGTACTCTTTGCCGACTGCATCAAAACGCGCGTGAAAATCCGGGGCCACGGCTTTGGCCTCCACTATCCGGATGTCCGGCGGCAAGGTGCCATTCAGGGCGTGGGCCCATTTGTCCGGCGGAAAACCGGGTCGCGGTGAATCCACATGGAACACCTGTCCCCGCGCGTGTACGCCCGCATCCGTGCGGCCACTGCCATGCACCCGCGCAAAAACCCCGTCCGCAATCCGGCTCATCGACGTCTCAATTTCCCCCTGCACCGTCCGCAGGCCAGGCTGTCCTTGCCAGCCCTGGAAATCCGTGCCATCGTAGGCCACCGTGAAGGCCATGCGGGGAGAAGGAAGGGGATCGCTCATTGGCCCCTCCCTACCCAAGTAGCCATCGGTTTTCCATTCAATTCCGTCATGCGCTTTGCGCCGGAAAGAGCGAACGAGGGGAAGACCTTTCACCCCGCAGCAAGCTGCGGGGGCTCATTTTTTTCAGAGATAAACAGGTGGTCGTTGATGGAAAACCTGCGTAGGGCGTGGGGCAAGCCCAGCCCTTTGCCAGGGCCGCCGTGGCCGGGCTTGCCCCGCGCCGCGCGGAAGTTTTCCGAAAACGGATGTCCTTAACGTTATTTCAAGAGCCCCCACAGCTCGTCTGTGGGGTGAAGGGTCTTCCTTCACAACGCCTCGTTCCACTTCATCACCGCCTGCAATCGATAGGGTCCAACCGTGCCGACATATCCTCCAGCCTGCCACAACGCCGTCCGACTCAAGACACGCCCGCTGGAGTCTTTGATCGTGTCCAGCACCCTCTGAGCACTTACGCGAGGCCCCCCACGCACAAGAAGGTGCATGTGATCGGGCATCAGACTCAACTCATAGAGCACAAGCTGATTGTCCGATGAGCAGGCGATCCCCTCTGGAAGTGCCTCCGCAAGTTGCTCCGGCTCCTGCCACCCCCACCTGCGGCACCGGGCCTCCGACACCACAATCACATGATAGAACAAATCGTAGTTGGTTCGTTCGCCTGTGCGCGGGTCCTGTTGATCCTTCAGGGTGTATTGAAGCTGGTGGTAGCGTTTGCGGCACAGAGGATCGGCGAAATCACCGCTCACTGCCTGACTGTGTATGTAGTGGGAGACTTCTTCTTTAAGGTTTCGCCCGAGGCTGCGCAGGAAAAAATTCGCCGTAAAACCCGCAAAACCAGACAGGGGCTTCATCGCGTGCTGCCATCGGCCCTTTATGCGCTGGGCCATGAACGAAGGCGGACATTGTTCGGAACAATCAAACACAAGTTGCACTTGTCCGCCGTTCTGCCTCCAGGACAGGGGCGTGAAACCATCCTCACGCCAAGACGCGAGCAGTTCGGGGGTCGGTTTGATGCACGGGGAATCGATCGAGGCGTTCTTCATCCATCCTGTCCATGCAAAATGAAGTTTGTGCAGACCACTCATGTGTATACTAAAACGAAACGAGTGAAAGATGTAAAGATCGAAAGACCCTTCACCCCGCAGCAAGCTGCGGGGGCTCTATTTTCTTATGGGGAACAGGATCCGTTGACGGAAAACCTGCGCCGGGCGTGGGGCAAGCCCAGCCCTTTGCCTGGGCTGTCCCTTGCAAAATGCGTTCGCCGTCCGTGCCAGCGTATGGCCCCAGGCGCGATTCGGCGACCAGGGCACCGCAGCTTTGCTGTCTGTGCCAGCGACTGTCCCCAGGCGCGATTCGGCGACCAGGGCACCGCCGTGGCCGGGCTTGCCCCGCGCCGCGCGGAAGTTTTCCGAAAACGGATGTCCTTAACGTTATTTCAAGAGCCCCCACAGCTCGTCTGTGGGGTGAAGGGTCTTCCTTCACAACGCCTCGTCCCCTTTCATCTCCACAGACAGCAGCAAAACGCCCTAACAACAAAACGAATTTTTCTATATTGACAATTAAATTGTCATGACACATACTGGCGACATGAAACCCAAAACCCGTCGTATTGTTCACTGGTGTGTTGCGCTCCCTGCCCTGCTGGGAGGTAGTTCCTGTGCGGTGTTTTCCCTTCGCATGAAATCCTGGGAGAAGCAGGTGACGCGGACGCCGGAAGGCGTGCTCGATTTCGCCCAGCCTTTTTCAGTTGGCGAAGGAGACGTCGGTCTCCTGCTGGTGCATGGCTTTGGCGACGGCCCCCACGTCTGGGAACCGCTTGCCTCCGCCCTCAGTGAAGAAGGCTACCATGTGCGGGCGCTGCGACTGCCCGCATGGGGAGAACCTGCCTCGGTCAAACAGTCCGTCACCCTCGCCGATTGGGAAGAACACATCCAGGCGGAAGCCGAAGCCCTGCGGGCAACCTGCTCCCGCGTTGTCGTGCTGGCTCACTCCATGGGCGGCTGCCTCAGCACCGTGCTCGCGCAGTCGGGACGCCTTCCCGCCGACGCCCTGATCCTCTACGCGCCGATGTTCGAAGTCTCCAGCGCCCGCAGTCCCCTTCTCCCCACCGCCACGTGGCAGCGCCTCGGACACAACATTCTGCCTGAGCACACGATCATCGAAAGTCTTTTTCCCGACCATTCCCGCCGCGGCCACGCACGTCCCCGCACCCGGCGCGACCCCTTTGTTCCCGCCCGGATTTACGATTTGCTCTTCGAAGAAATGTCACTCTTGTATGCGCAACCCGCTGTGCTTCCCCTGCCCCTCCGCCTCGTGCTGCCCGGCGAAGACCACGTCGTCCACTCGCCCCGTGCGCAGGCATGGTTCGAGGCCCTGCAAGCCCCCGTCAAAACACTCTTCATCGACGAAGGCGCCGGCCACGTGCTTCCGCTGGACCTGGACGCCCGGGCCGAAGCGGATAGAATTAAAATATGGCTGAATGAAATTGGGATTTGATATTTCTCTTTTAACATCCGAAAGTCTGGCCAACTATGAAATCCTCTCCCTCCTCTTTGCGCACTTTTCACTGGCACAACGCCTCCCAGTTCGGCGGGGCCTTGAACGACAACCTCTTCAAGCTGCTCGTCATCTACGGCATGGTCACCGCCTGGCCAACCCGCAGTTCGGAAAGCAGCAACGCGATTGTCGGCGCCGTGTTCGCGATCCCTTTCCTCTTTTTCATCGGTGCCGCTGGCGTGTTGGCCGACCGGGTGCGCAAACACCAGATCGTGCGCGGCATCAAACTGATGGAGATCGGCGTGATGGCCTTCGGCACCGTCGCCCTGTACCTCAACAACGCCTGGATGATGCTCGCGGGAATGTTCCTGATGTCCCTCCAAAGCGCGCTGTTCTCGCCGACCAAATTCGGCATCGTGCCCGAGCTGGTGGGACGTGAAAACATCTCCCGAGCCAACAGCTTCATGTCCGCCGCCTCCTATCTGGCCATGATCTGCGGCACGGTCCTGGCACCCCGTTTCCAGTCCTGGTTCGGCCCCTGGGTCGGTCTCAGCTGTGTCGGCATCGCCTTCCTTGGTTGGGTGGCTGCTGTACGCATCGCGCCCGTGCCCCTCGCCGGCGGACAGCGCAAAGCGAGCGTCTTTTTCCTGAGCGACATCCTCCGCACGCTGCGGGAGGTTCACCGCGACGGCTTCCTCGCCCTGGCCGTCTGGTCTTCGGCCTATTTCCTGATGATTGCCGCCTTTGTGCAGCTCAACCTGCTGACCTACGGCGTGGAACACTTGGGACTGGCCAATCAGGAAAAAGCGACGGACCTCTTCCTCATGGTCGCAATGGGCATCGGCCTCGGATCACTCGTCGGCGGTAAAGTCAGCCGCCGCGGCATCGAGTTTGGCATCGTGCCCATTGGCTCCGCCCTGCTCGCGCTGAGTTGCGCCGGACTCTGGATCTTGCCACAGGGGGCGCTGTTTCCCGCCTACTTCCTCTGCCTGACCATGGGCTTTGGCGCCGGACTCTTTATTCTCCCCGTGCAGTCCTTCCTGCAATTCCGCTCCCCGCCCGACAAAATGGGCGAAATCATCGCCGCCTCCGGATGGCTGAGCTGGCTCGGCGTCCTGCTCGCCGCCGGACTGCTCTACCTCTGCTCCAGCGTCCTCCACCTCAGCGCCGCCGAAAGTTTCCTCGCCCTCAGCGTGCTCGTCGCCGCCCTTGCGATCGCCTCCTTCGTCGCCCTGCCCGACTTCTTCGTGCGCTTCGTGGTAATGGCCCTCACGCGCTGCTTCTACCGACTCCGCGCCTCGGGCATCGAACACCTGCCCGCCCAAGGTCCGGCCCTGCTGGTCTGCAACCACGTCAGCCTGATGGACGCCATCTGGATCACCGCCATCCAGCAGCGCCGCATCCGCTTCGTGATGTCGCGCCACTACATCGAACAGTGTTCGCCCTGGATGCAGCGCCTGCTCAAACTCGGCGGCGTGATTCCGATCCAGGAAAACGACTCGCCCAAGGCCATTCTGAAGTCGCTGCTGGAGGCCCGCCGCGTGCTCGAGGAAGGTTACCTGGTCGCCATATTCCCCGAAGGCCATCTCTCGCGCACCGGCCACATGCTGCCTTTCAAACCGGGCTTCGAACGCATCGTCAAGGGCACCGACGCCCCGGTCATCCCGATGTACATCGAAGGCGGCTACGGCTCCCGCGCCAGCTACGCCCACGGCCCGGCCCGCCTGCTCCACCCCGACGATTTCCGCCGCCAAATCACCGTCGCCATCGGCGCTCCCCTCCCCAACGAAAGCAAAACCAGCGACGTGCACGACGCGGTCATGAACCTCGCCGCGAGTGCCACCGACGCCTACGCGCCGGTCCGCGGCTCCGCCGGACGCTGCTTTATCCGCGCCGCCCGCGCCCACTGGTCCACAATGGCCATCGCCGACTCCTCCGGCAAACAGCTTAGCTACGGACGAACCCTCACCGCCGCCATGCTCCTGCGCAAACGCCTTCGCAAAGATCTGGCCGGCGATCCGGAAGAGATCGGCGTGTTGCTGCCACCCTCCGTTGGCGGTGCGCTCGTCAACCTCGCCCTCGCCATGGATTTCCGCGTCGCCGTGAACCTTAACTACACGGCCTCTCCCGCCGCCCTCAAATCGGCCATGGACCAGGCCGGACTCCGCACCCTCATCACCTCGCGCAAAGTCCGCGAAAAACTGCCCGACCTTCCCGTGCCCGAACGCGTGCTCTACGCGGAGGACCTGGCCGGCGGCTTCTCCGGATTCCTCAAACTCCGCGCCCTGCTCGCCGCCCGCTTCTGGCCCGCCCCCGGACTGGTCTGCGACCGCCTCTGGCGTCCCGAAGACCCGCTCACAATCCTCTTCAGCAGTGGCTCCACCGCCGAGCCCAAAGGCGTGATGCTCAGCCACCACAACATCCTTTCCAACATCGACGGCTTCAGCGTCGTCGCCCGCGCGCAGTCCGACGACGTGGTCTGCGGCGTTCTGCCCCTCTTCCACTCCATGGGCTACACCACAACGCTCTGGTTCCCGCTCACCCGCGGCCTCGGCGTCGTCTACCACCATCATCCGCTCGAAACCGACGCCATCGGACGCATCGCCCTGGAGCACCGCGCCACGATTCTGGTCGGCACGCCGACATTTCTCATGGCCTGGGTGCGCAAGATCGATCCGGAAGCCTTCGCCAAACTGCGCTGGGTCTGCGTCGGCGCGGAAAGACTCCGTCCCAAACTCGCCGACATGTTCGAGAAACGTTACGGCGTACGCCCGCTGGAGGGCTACGGCGCCACCGAGTGTTCGCCCGTCATCGCCGTCAACGTGCCCGACGTGGAGATCGACGGCATGAAGCAGACCGGCCAGCGCGAAGGCACGGTGGGCCGTCCGCTTCCCAACCTGCTCACCCGCATCGTCGATCCCGACACGCTGGAGGATGTCGCGCCGGGCACTCCGGGTCTGCTGCTGGTGAAAGGCCCCAGCGTGATGAAGGGCTACCTGAAAAATCCGGGCAAAACCGCCGAGGCGCTGCGCGACGGATGGTACAACACCGGCGACATTGTGCGCATCGATGCCGAAGGGTTTATCACCATCACCGACCGCCTCACCCGCTTCAGCAAACTGGCCGGCGAAATGGTCTCGCATTCCGCCGTGGAAAGCGCCTTGCAGGAAGCCCTGCGCTGCGCCCCGGACCAGTTGGCCGTGACGGGCGTGTCCGACGAGAAGAAAGGCGAACGACTCATTGTCGTCTACGCAGCAGACCTCGGAGACTCCGCGACATTCCAGGACAAGGTGCGATCGGCCCCGATTCCCAATCTCTGGAAACCCGACGCCAACGCCTGGATCGCCGTCGAGAGCCTGCCCGCGCTCGGCACGGGCAAACTCGACCTCAAAGCGCTCAAAGACCTCGCCCGCGCCCGCTGTGAAGAACAAACGTCCTGATCAGGTCTGTTTGTCGCTGAAGACATCCTTCATGTACAGGTCCAAGGGAATCATGGCAGTTTACCGAAAAGGAGAACCCCTTCACGCGCAATGCGTCGCCAGAGGATTTGAAACTCGGGGTCGTCCATGTTGCGCATGTCCATAAACGTGGCCGTGACACGAAGGGCGTAGCGGGCGTCGATTTGTTCGATGAGGCGTTCGAGGCTGCGGTAGGCCTGCAAACGCTCCCGTCCACCACTGAAGAGGAAGTGCAGTTCGAGGACACCCCCTTCGGCGTTTTCTTCGCGGGCGATGCTGCCGGTGACCATGGCGGCTTCCGGGCGTGGAATCACCCAGCGTCGGACGGTTTTGCGCAAGTCATCCCAAAATGCGCCCTCGGCGTCGAGGGCCGCGCGCACCCCTTTGCTCCAAAGGTAGTGCCGGGGGTTGAGCTGGTAGTGGTGCGAGGACAGGGTTTCCTCGCAGAGGAGCACCCGCAGCCGCACAAGGCCCTGCAGGGCGAGCATGGTGGCGCGGTTGCTGAGGTTGGCGCGTCGCTGGACCTCTCGCCCGCTCAGCGGGGCTTCGGTGTGGTACAGCACGCGCAGCACTGCGAGGTGGCTGGGTTTGCCGAGGATGGGGTTCAGCGCGTGCATACAAGCGTTGCCGGCCCGCGTCAGGCCTTGGGCATGCGGGCTTTGACAAAGGACTGAATGAAGGCACCCAGCAGCAGGAAGCAGAGCAGGCACATCACCCAGACGGAAATGGATTTGATGGAGGTGAACTCCCCAAGCTTGGGAATGCGGGACGCGGAAGCGGCAAAACCCAGAAACGCCAGTACGACGGCGATGTGCATGGTGATCTTGCGCATGGCCGGGAATTTATCCGTCAACACCCCGCAAAGTGCAATCGGCAGACCCACAAAAAGCGGGATAAGGGCGGTCCAGGCTTCGCGGGCAAAACCGGAAATGGTGAAGGTGACGAGGGCAAGAAGGCAAAGCATCGAACCGATGGTGACGGAAAGTTTGGACATGAGGAAACTCCAGGAGGTTGAGAAGACTCCTATTCTTCACCTTCTTTTAAAAAATGACAAGTCGGGGCTTGGCGTTTTTTGCATAAACGCGCTAGAATGCACCCATGATCTCCCGCTTTACGACGATTCTCGTTCTTTTCGTGCTCTGGCCAAGCTGCGCCACGAATCCGGTGACCGGACGCTCCGAGCTGCAATTGTACAATGAATCCCAGGAAATCGCGATGGGAGTGGAGCACTATCCGCTGGAACAACAGGTGGCAGGAGGCGAATACACCCTGGACCCCGATCTCAGCGACTATGTGCGCGCCGTTGGACGCAAAGTGTCAGCCGTGGCGGATCGCCCTCAGTTGCCCTACGAGTTTGTGATTGTGAACGAAGGATCCTGGAATGCCTGGGCCCTTCCGGGCGGCAAAATTGCGCTGCACCGTGGCCTGCTGGAAGCCATGCGCAACGAAAGCGAACTGGCAGCGGTCATTGCCCACGAAATCGTCCACGCGGCAGCCCGTCACTCCGCACAGCAGATGGAGCGCGGTGTTTGGATGCAAATGGGTGTGGTGACGGTGGCGAGCCTGGCGGGCGAAGAAAACCAGCAGCTCGCCGAAAGCGCAGGAACACTGGTCGCCGGTCTGGGAATGCTGCGTTACAGCCGCTCAGCGGAAAGCGAGGCGGATTATTACGGCATCCAATACATGGTGCGTGCGGGCTACGACCCGAAAGGTGCCGTCACTCTTCAGGAGCTTTTTGCCGAAAACATGGACAGTTCGGGAGGCTGGCTGGCCTCGCACCCCGCGTCGATCGAACGGGTGCGCAAAAACCAGGAGGCCATCGCACATCACTCGGGCGGTTATATCGGCGAAGCGGAATACCGGACTCGCACCCGGCTTCTGCGCGAACGCGCTCCGGCGTATGATCTGTACGAGAAAGGGCTGGAGGCGCTGGAGAAGAAAAATCCGCAGGAAGCCCTGCGTCTCTCGCTGGAGGCCCGGAAACGTGTTCCGAAGGAAGCGCAATTTTTCGGACTGAGTGCAAGAGCCTATCAGGCGATGGGCAACAACAAAGCCGCGATGGAAGCCTGGAATCAGGCGATTCAACGGAATCCGGACTGGTACTACTACTGGCTGGAACGCGGTTTGCTCCAGGAAACGTTCGGCAACAAAACGGAAGCCCGGCGCGACCTGAAGGAAAGCTACGAACGTCTGCCCACCCAAAGCGCCGAAGATGCACTCAAGCGGCTGGGGGCCTGAAACGGGGACAGCGTGACACAAAGCCCCTGGACGAAAACAATTAACACGGTGTTAAACAAACAATGTCACGCGCTATAACGTCGCGAAGCCCCGGCAAAATCATTCTCAGCGGTGAACATGCGGTTGTCCACGGCGCGCCCGCCCTTGCGGCGGCTGTCGACGTCTTTGCGTCCGCGGAAGTCCTCTGGAACGACAGCGGCGAAATCCACCTGCACCTGGCCGACCGTCCGATCCGCTCCCTGCCGCTACCCTCCCTCTTCCAGCAGGCTCGCGCGCTGGAAGCCCGACACGCCGCCTTCCTTCGCGGCGAAATCCCCGTCCGGGACGTCGCCCCCCAGCCGGAGGACCTTCTCTTCGCCGCCATCGCTGGCTGCGTACCCGTTCGCGGCGCCCATATCCAGGTCCACAGCGACATTCCCCTCGGCGCCGGCATGGGCTCCTCCGCCGCCGTTCTTCTCGCCCTCCTCTCCGCCCTCCGTCCCGACGCCGACCGCGCCACGCTCTTCGACCAGGCCTGGCGCTGCGAACAATACCAGCACGGACGCTCCAGCGGTCTCGACGTCGCCGCCAGCCTCCACGGCGGATGGATTTTCGGACGCTCCGGCGCCTTCCAGCCCCTCGCCGCGCCCACGCAATTCCCCCTCGGCGTTTTCTTCAGCGGACGCCCCAATTCCAGCACCGGCGAATGCGTCTCCGCCGTCGCCAAAACCCATCCCCGCAGCTCCACGATCTGGTCCGAATTCGCCGCAGTAACGGAGGCCATCACCGCCGCCATCCAGTCCAACAACCGTGTCGCCCTCCGCCTCCACATCCGCGAAAACCACCGGCTGCTCTGTGCGATCGGCGTCGTGCCGGATTCCCTGCGCGCATTCGTCTCCCGCATCGAAGCCGACGGCGGGGCCGCCAAAATCTGCGGCGCCGGCAGCATCCGCCCCGGCCCCGGCGGCATGGTCTGGGTCGAGGCCGACACAGAGTCCGTCCTGCCCCAGGGTTGGCAACGTTTTGCGCTTTCCATTTCCCCGCTCGGAACCCATACCTGTCCCCCATGAAATCCCCTCCCGCCACCCTGACCTGCTCCGCCCCCGGCAGCCTGATGCTGATGGGCGAGCACGCCGTCCTGCACGGACGCCGCGCCCTCTGCGCCGCCATCGACCGCCGCATCCGCGTGCATCTACACAGCCGCAGCGACAGCACCCTGCGCATCGACTCCGCCCTCGGCTCCTTCGAGGGCGACATCCACGATCTCCCCCACGGCGGCCCCCTCGCCTTTGTCTTCGGTGCCCTCCACGCCCTCCGTCCCAAACGCGGCGCCGACATCCGCATCGACGCCGACTTCGCCTCCACCCTCGGCTTCGGCTCCTCCGCCGCCGTCACCGTCGCCACCCTCGCCGCCCTCCAGGCCGCCCGCGGCGAACCCCTCGACCGCCCCGCCCTCTTCGAACAGGCCCTCGCCGTCTACCGCGACGTGCAGGGACGCGGCTCCGGCGCGGACCTCGCCGCGGCCGTCTTCGGCGGCGTCGTCCGCTATCGCGCCGAACCCCTCGAGATCGAACCCTTCGTCTGCGACCTCCCCCTGTACGCCTTCTACGCCGGCTACAAAACCAAAACCGCCGACGTCATCGCGCGCGTCGACCTCGTCCGCGCCAAACATCCCGACCTCTTCGCCCGCATCTTCGACGCAATGGACCAGGCCGTGGACTCCGCCGCCGCCGCCCTCCGCAACGGCGACCTCGCCAAACTGGGCACCCTCTTCCGCATCCACCACGGGCTCCAGGCCGCCCTCGGCACCAGCGACGATACCCTCGACCACATGGTCCACGCCCTGCTCGCCCAGCCCGGCGTTCTCGGGGCCAAAATCTCCGGCTCCGGACTCGGTGACTGCGTCGTCGCTCTCGGCGGCGCACCCGCCCTGCCCCGCCACGAACACTTTCCCCTCCGCATCGATCCCACCGGACTCCAACGTGAACACTGACCCCCGCTCCCTCGCCGCCCGCCTCCTCCCCGCCAGCCACAGCCCCGCCTCTTCCGCCGACGCCTTCGCCCCCGCCAACATCGCCCTCTGCAAATACTGGGGCAAACGCAACGACGCCCTCAAACTCCCCGTCACCGGCAGCCTCTCCGCCTCCCTCGGCAGCCTCGGCACCCGCATGTCCCTCGCGCCCGCCTCCCACGACTCCCTCCGCATCAACGGACGCGACCTTCCCGCCGACGACAAGGCCTTCACCCGCCTGTTCGCCTTTTTCGACCTCCTCCGTCCCCCCGGCCTGCGCCTCGCCGTCGACAGCGAAAACACCATCCCCATGGCCGCCGGCCTCGCCAGCAGTGCCAGCGCCTTCGCCGCCGCCGTGCTCGCCCTCGACCGCCTCCTCGACTGGCGGCTCGACCGCAAAAGCCTCAGCATCCTCGCCCGCCTCGGCAGCGGCAGCGCCTGCCGCAGCGTCCACGACGGCTTCGTCGAATGGCACGCGGGCACCCGCGACGACGGCATGGACTCCCACGCCGAGGTCCTCGCCCCTCTCTGGCCGGACTTCCGCATCGGCATTGTCACCGTCTCCGCCGCCGAAAAACCCGTGGGCTCCTCCGAAGGCATGAAACGCACCCTCGGCACCGCCCGCCTCTACGACGCCTGGCCCGCCCAGGTCGCCCAGGACCTACCCCGCATCCGCCAGGCCGTCTTCGACCACGATTTCAGCACCCTCGGACGCTGCGCCGAGCAGAATGCCCTCGCCATGCACGCCACCATGATCGCCGCCTGGCCGCCCATCCTCTACTGGCAGCCCGAAACCCTCGCCACCCTCCACAAAATCCACGCCCTGCGCCGCGACGGACTGGAACTCTACGCCACCCTCGACGCCGGACCGAACGTCAAACTCCTCTTCCTCGAACCCGACCAAGACACCGTGCTGCGAGAATTCTCAGGACTGCTTGTTGCGGAGTGATTCGCCGCTGAAGCCACTGCTTCGGCAAGGTCCTGCCCGTGGGACGGCGGCCCCCGCCGTCTGCATTTCCTGCCCGACGGTGGCCCCCGCCGTCGCGGTTGCCATGGGGTCAGGACACCCCTGACGGCCAAATCCGCCGCCCCCCCGCCTCAGCCCGCCGGTTGTTCCGGCGGAATCTGCTTGGAGCGCGCCACGTCCTCCGGATCCTTGTCGTGGTCCGTGAGTTTGACCGACACCACTTTCGACACCCCCTTGCGCTCCTGGGTCACCCCGTAGAGCACGTCCGAGGCGGCAATCGTTTTCTGGTTGTGCGTGATCACGATGAACTGCGATTCGCGCAGGAAGTCCTGAACCACGCCGACAAAACGCCCGATGTTGGCGTCGTCCAGCGCCGCGTCCAGCTCGTCCAGCACGCAGAAGGGACTGGGCTTGACCTGGTACAGCGCAAAGAGCAGCGCCACCGCCGTCATCGTGCGCTCGCCGCCCGACAGCAGACTGATCACCTGCGGCTTTTTCCCCGGCGGCTTCGCCACGATGTCGATGCCGGATTCGAGCACGTTGCCCGCGTCCACCAGCTCCAGGCGCGCCTCGCCGCCCCCGAAGAGCTTCTTGAACATCTCCTGGAAATTCGCGTTCACCTTCTGGAAGGTGTCGTTGAACATCTCGGTCGTCGTCGCGTTGATGGTCCGGATCGTCTCCAGCAACTGTTCCTTCGACTTGACGAGATCCTCCTGCTGCACGGTCAGGAACTGGTGGCGGTCCTCCTGCTCCTGGTACTCCTCGATGGCCACCATGTTCACCGGCCCCATCTCCTCGAGCTTGGCCTTCATGGTGTCCACCGACTCCTCCAGCGCCTCCCAGGCCAGCGCCACGCCCTCTTCCCAGGCAGGCTCCTCCGCCTGCTGGATCTCGGGCAGGGTCACATGGTAGGTCTCCGTGGTGCGCTGCATCAGGTTTTCATAACGCACGCGCCGCTGCGCCGTGTCCACATCCAGGCGGCCATGCTCTCCGCCCAGGGCCTCCACCGCCGCGCGGCGCTCGCGCAGCTCGCGGTCCATCGCGTGCAGAGCCTCCTGCCGTTTCTGGCGGTCCTCGCGCGCCGCCTCGATCGCCGCGCTCCGCTCCGCCAGCTTGGCCTCCAGCGGCGCAATCCGCGCCTGCGCCGCCTGCAAATCCGCGTCCAGTTTCAGCACCCGCTCCTCGTGCGTGCTGACGCCCTCGCTGCGCTCGCGGATCGTCGTCTCCAGCTCCACAATCCTCTCCTTGAGGTTGTGCTGCTGACGTTCCAGCAGTTCGACTTTCTGCCGGTGTTCGGCAAAACGGATGCGCAATTCGGTCGCCGTCCGCACGGCCTCGTTGCGACCGGCCTCGGCCGCGTCAAACGCCTTCGCGTCCGTCTCGATTTCACTCCGGAGAAGCTCCAGGTCCGCCCGTCCCTTTTCGATTTTCTCCACCATTCCCACTCGCTCGGCATCGGAGGCTCCGTGTTTGGCGTCGAGGTCGCGCAACTGGTTGCGGAGCTGCTGCATACGAACCTGCCCCTGTTCCCACTCCCGCCGCGCATTGCGCAGCTCGGCCTCGCGGCCCGCCGCCTCGCGGTTGATGCCCTGCAACTCCTCGCGGGCCGCGCGCAGACGTTCCTGCAAACGCCCCTCCTCGCCCTGGGCCGCCTCCAGCTCGGCACGGGCCTGCGCCGCGCGCTCCTGCTGCTCCGCAAGCCCGGCCTCGGTCTCGCTGATCCGCGCCTGCAGCGCCAGGGGATTGCCCCGGTCCTGGTCCGAGGCGTAGACCTCCAGCGACCCGTCGCCACGAAGCATGTGGCCCGCCGCGTTCACAAAAATCTGTCCCGGTCGCGGACGTCCCGCCGCCCGCAAATCCTCCACCAGGAAAACGCCCGAGAAAAGCCGATCCACCAGCGGACGCACATTCTCCGCGCACTTAATGCGGCTGGACAATGCGGTTCCGGGGCCTTCCATCGACGGCTGGGGCTCCACGCCCTCCACCGCCAGCACCCGCGCCGCGCCCACCTTGCCTCCTGTCAACGCCTCCATCACATCCAGCAGTCCGCCCGCGTCGCGCAGCACCACCGCGTCCATCCAGGTGCGCAGCACCGACTCGAGCGCGGTCTGCGTTTTTTTGTCCGTGCGCAGCAGTTTGGCCAGGGCCCCCACGACCTGCGAACGGTCCAGTCCAGCCACCACACCCTCGCCGAGCAGGGCCCGCGCCCCGGACGGAAAATCCTCCTTCTCCGCCTCCTGCGCGCGCAGCACGTCCAGACGGGCCTTCAGTCCCGCCACCGCCTGGTCGGCCTCGCCGGCCTGACGCCGTTTGTCCCTCAGCGCCTCCACATGTGTCTGCTGCTGCACCGAACTCTGCTCGACCCGGGCCCGGAGCGCATGTTCCCGCGCCTGCAACTCCTGGAACGCGCTGTCCAATTCGGCCACCCGCGCCTCGCGGCCCGACGCGGCCTTCTCCAGCTCCGCGCACTCGTCCCGCAGGCGTTCCTGCTGCACCAGACGGCTCCGTTCCCGAAGTTCGAAATCGCGCAGCAGCGCCTGGTTCCGATTCAAATTCTGCTCCACCCCTGACAGCCGCGACCGCTTGTCCTGCAAGGCCCGGCGCTGCTCCTGGCCCGAGGCCTCCAGCGCCCGCAGCTCTTCCTGGCGCCGCTGCCAGCCCGCCTCAGCCTCGTCGCGCAGCTTGCGCGCCTCCTCCAACGCCGCAGCGCCTTCTTTCACCGCCACATGGTGCTGGTCCAAACGGGCCCGCGCCTCCTCCGCGTCCCGGCTGTCGCGTGACGCATACGCCTTCATTTCCTCGATGCGTTCGCGGTTGATTTTGACCGCCTGGCGGGCCTGGTTCAGCTCGTTGCGAAGGCCCACCGCCGCCTCCATCTGGTCCGCGATCGCCCGGTCAGCCGCCTCCAGCGCGGCCCGGAATTCCGCAATCGCGCTTTCGCGGTTCTCGATCTCCGTGCGGCCGGTTTCCATCTGGCGGCGCAGCTCGTCGATCCGCACCTCCAGTCCGCCGATCGTCTCCTGCATCGTGTCCAGCTTGTGGCGCGTCAGCCACAGTTCTTCCCCGCGCAGGCGAGTCTGGATTTCCTGATAGCGGCGGGCCTTGGCGGCCTGGCGTTGCAGCGAAATCATGCGGCGTTTCACCTCGCGGATCACGTCCTCCAGCCGCAGAAGGTTCTGCTCGGTGCTCTCCAGCTTGCGCAGGGCCTCGGCGCGGTCTGTCTTGTATTTCGTGATGCCGCTCGCCTCCTCGAACACTACCCGTCGGTCCTCGGGACGCGAACTGAGAATCTGGTCGATTTTCCCCTGTTCCAAAATTGAATAGCTGCTGCGGCCCATGCCCGTGTCCATGAACAGGCGGTGAATGTCGCGCAAACGGCAGGCCTGCTTGTTCAGATAGTAGTCGCTGTTGCCGTCGCGGAACAGCCGGCGGGTGATGGTGACCTCGTGGTAGTCCGTCTGCAGCGCGCCCTCGCAGTCGGCAAGGGTCAGGCTGACCTCGGCCATATTGGTGGGCTTGATGCCGTCGGCGCCGTTGAAAATGACGTCCATCATCTTGCCCCCGCGCAAGGCCTTGGCGCTCTGTTCGCCCAGCACCCAGCGGATCGCGTCGGCGATGTTGCTCTTCCCGCAACCGTTGGGACCGACAATCGCGGTCATGCCAGGCAGGAAGTTCATCACCGTACGTTCGGCGAAACTCTTAAAACCGATAAATTCGACTTTTTTCAGGTACATCCGGAAAATCTCTGGGAGGGGGGACAAAAAACGGGTCCGATCACTTATCACGCCCACGCCGTCTCTGACAACCCCCAAAAACACTCGACAACGACCCGAACCCGGTCCGACCCCCGACCTGTTTTCCGTAAAAGCAGCTAGGCGATCCAGCCTCTCGGTATAAAAACAGGTCTTAAAAAACAGATAATGCGCTTGCCTCCGCACAGAACCGTGCCCTAAGAAACGAAAATCAAGGCAGGCCAAGGAATGCTGTCGATATGTGCAAAACCAAGGAGTTGAGCTGATGAATTACACACTGTTTGCGATCGCGTGCTACATTATCATGCGTGGACTCCAGGTCCTGTTCGAGGATCACCTGAAAGCCCCGTGGTGCAGGATTCTGATCAAATCCATCACGATTCTCATGCTCTATGCTGCCCTAGCAAGCCTGATTGTGTGGTACAAACAGATTCCCATGCTTGGATTCAATCCGAGTAAGTGAGCGAAAAACACCAAGAGCCTGGGAAACCTTGCGCCCCAGACCTCAGTTTAAAGCTCGAAAAAGCCTGAATAGATCGCAAGTACAAATGATGACTGGAGCGGTTTGACAACGACCGATTTTTTGACCCCTTCACTCTGTTTACGCAGGGACGGACGTTCGTGGCCTCCCTTTACTTCGTCTGCCGCAATATCCGCAACCCTTCCCAGCCACCTTGGATCTTTTTGCCCGCTTTCTTCCGCTTTGCCCCAAAACAACTGCGAAAGTCATCCATCAGTCCCTGCAAAAAATCATCCCCGCCC
>CAZCFM010000002.1:0-14796 GCA_964497855.1 uncultured Verrucomicrobiota bacterium
CCCGCCGAGCGACTGGTCACATGCACAAAGTAATCCCCCGACTTCGGCAGGATCCGCAACCCCCGCTTCCGCTCCTCACAAGCTCCCGCCCACACGGACGGAATCATCATCACACCATCGGATTTTTTCGTTTTCATGCCCCAAATCTACCCCATCTACCCTCGTGGGTCAAGCGTTATTGTAACTGTTGCAATATTTGGTTGCACTGCGCCGCTGGATGACCTTTCTTCTCCCTACTTCGGGTCTTTCGCCACGGGATTCGGCATCCATACCGCCAACCCTTCCCGGTAGGTTGGGTACTGCAAGGGTATCCCGAGCGAGCGCAATCGACGGTTATCCACCCGCTTGTTGCCCCGTTCCAAGCCCACCTGCGGATGATCTTCGTCGTACAGCCCCTCCGGATGCCCGCTGCACTCCCGAACCCAGTCAAAAATCTCCCGGCGCAAGACCGGGCGGTCGTCGCTGACCAACAACAACTCCGGGACCTTTTCCGGGTTCGCGGCCAGAAAAGCCAGCACCCCCGCCACGTCGTCGCGGTGAATCTGATTGGACCAAACATCGGCCTTGAAATAAGGTCGCTTGCGCAAGGCTTGCCGGAGCAGCCGCGTGCGTCCGGGCCCGTACAAACCACTCAGACGCAACACACAAACCTGCTCAACCGCCGACGCGAGGGCCTCTTCGGCACAGAGCTGCAGCTCTCCATTGCGGTGAAGGGGCGCCGCAGGCGTCTGTTCATCCACCCACGAGCCATCGTTCACGCCGTAGACGCCCGTACTGCCCAGGTACCACATCCGACGCGTTCCAGACCAGCGCAGCGCATCCGCCACCCGCCGGGGCCCGTCCACAACCAGGCTCCGGTAATCGGCAGGATCGCGCAACCCGGCTCCGGAGAGGGCGTAAATCATCAGATCAAAGGGCTCGGGGATCGCCCGCAGACCCTCCAACCCTCCCGGAGACAGGACGTCCATCGCCACGCAGGGAAGTCCATCCAGCGGAGAAATCCCGGATCGATTGCTTCCGAGAACGTCGTGTCCGTCCATGCGGAGACGCACCGCGGCAGCGGTTCCGCAAAATCCCAGGCCTGCAATGAAAATTCTCATTTTCCAAATCCAGTTCTTTCGTGTATGTTGTTGAGGAGGATATGTGGAAAGACATCTTAAAACAAATGATTCCGTTCCTGATTCTTCTGGCAGTCTTGTGGCTGTCGGCGGAAGTGCTGGAAAATTCAATGGGCAAGGGCCTGCGCATCATCGCGCCCCCGATCGAAGCGACCCGGACGCCAGCCCCGTAAGCGCTGCACCAGCGCTTCTGCTCTATGACGGAGACTGCGGTCTCTGTCACGCCTCCGTGCGTTTTATCCTCCGTCATGAGCGATCAGAGGAACTAATATTTTGCGCCCACCAGTCGGCAATTGGACAGGAAATCCTCCGTGAACACGCGTTCCCCGCCCCGCCCGAAAGCCTGGTGCTGATCGAAGGGGGGCAGGTTCGCACTGAAGCCTCCGCCGCCTTCGCGCTGTGCCGCTATCTGCGTTTCCCCTGGCGTGCAGCTTCCGTTTTCCGCTTCCTGCCCGCCGACCTGACCCGCGCCGTTTATCGCTGGATCGCCCGCAACCGTCTGCGTTTTTTCGGCAAACGACAGGCCTGCAACCTCCCCTCCCCGGCCCAGGCGGAGCGTTTTCTAAGCTGAATCCGCCGCCGTGCGACTGCGCAGCACTTTGGCCGGAACGCCCGCCGCGACGACATTCTCCGGCAGGTTTTTGGTCACCACCGCCCCCGCCCCCACCACCGTGTTGGCCCCGATCTCCACTCCATCCATCACCTTGACACCCGCCCCCAGCCAAACGCTTTTTCCGATGCGAATGCCTTCGGAAACGTGTTCCTGATCGAGCACCGACGCCTCAGCATCCTCAAAGCGGTGTCCTCCGCCCACGACGTAGGTATACGCCGCGAGCAGGCAGCCTTCGCCCAGTTCGACCCGGCTCCCGGAAAACAACTCGCTGTTAAACCCGATGTTGACCTTGTCCCCAAGCACGATGTCCCCGTTCTTGCAGCTCAAAATCGTGTTCCGCCCCAGAAAACAGCCCGTACCGAGGCGGATGCCGGTATTTTCGCTGCCTTTCGCATCCAGCAGAACCTGGTCGTCCACCACGCAGCCGTCCCCGAGATGGATTTTATGCGGATGGCGCAGCACCACGCCCCAGCCAAAGGTTACTCCTTTTCCGCAACTCCCCAGGAGCAGCGGATACAGTTTGCTCCGCAGCAGCAGTCCGAGGGCTCCCGGCACGTAGGTGCTGAAAAACGTGATGAGTTCGTACTTCAACATCGCGCCCAGGCCCTTTTTGCCCACAATCAGCTCGCCATAGAGTTGAATCTTCGATTTTCCGGCCATCTCGCGCTGAATATGGATTTGTTGGCTCATGACAGTCCCAGAGTGATGTTGTCGATCAAGCGGGGTCCCGGGAATTTGACCGCAAGCGCCACCAAGACGGGAGTGGTGATGGGGCCCGTCACGGGCGACAAGTCACGGTCGTCCACAATTTCCAGGTAATCGAGCTGACCCAGCGGGGCCTCGCTCAGGATCTGCAGCATCCGCTCCCGCAAACGCTGCGGTTCCCGCTCCCCTTGGTCAAAGGCCTCCCGCGCCGCGCACAAGCTCCGACGAAGCACCAGGGCCTGAACACGTTCCTCCGGCGAAAGATATTTGTTGCGGGAACTCATGGCCAACCCGTCCGCCTCGCGGAGCGTCGGCCCCCGCACAATCTCCAGCGGAAAATCCAGATCCCGGACCATTCGTTCAATCAGGCGAAGCTGCTGGGCGTCCTTTTCGCCAAACACCGCCACGTCGGGGAGGGTCAAATGAAACAGTTTCGCCACCACCGTCAACACGCCGCGGAAGTGGATGGGGCGGCTCAACCCGCAGAGCCCTTGGGACAAGTCGTGTTCCTCGACCCACACCGAATGATCCGCCGGGTACATGGTTTCCGTCCCCGGCGCGAACAACACATCGACCCCTTCCGCCTCGCAGAGAGCGCGGTCCCTCGCAAAATCCCTCGGATATCGGGCCAAATCCTCCGTGGGACCGAATTGGGTCGGATTCACAAAAAGACTGAGCACCACTTTTTCCGCCCGCGCCCTCGCCAGACGGACCAGCGAAAGGTGCCCTTCGTGCAGATAGCCCATGGTGGGCACAAGCGCCACACGAAGACCATCCCGTTGCCAGCGACGGGCTTTTTGCTGCATCAGACGACTGTCCTGAACAATCTCCATTGCTCCTCACTCTTCCAGTTGGCTTGGACGCAGGTTCAGCTTGATCACGCCTGTTCCCCGGCGGACTTCGGACCAACTCTCACACAGAAAATCGAGTTGCAGAAAGCCCCCGGGAGGCAGTTCATCGATCGGGTGTTCTTGGGGGCCCAGCCAGTTTGCAACCTGCGTCAGCCCCGGATTGTGCCCCACCAGCAAGGCGATTTCCGTGCCCGCGGGCAATGCCTGAACAACGGCACTCAGCTTTTTAGCCGTCGCGAGATAGAGTTTTTCATCGTAGGACACCGCATCCGGAGCGATCCCCCAGACTTCCAGAAACGGCAGCAGGGACTGGCGTGTCCGCAACGAAGGACTGCAACACACCACCCCTGGTGCCGGGAGGAGAGACGCCACCTGTCCCGCCATCGACAGCGCCTGCTGAACCCCCTTGACCTTGAGGGGACGCCCCAAATCCGGTACCCCGGGCACGTGGCGGGGCGCTTTGGCGTGTCGTAACAAATAGAGCGTTTTCATACAGAGTTGGGTTTGGTTGGTGGAACGATCTTCCTTCTTCAACCAGCAGAGGGTTGGATTCGAATCATTCCATTTTTTTTTCCGGATTTCAAGGTTCATGTGCCCCTTGTTTCCTTTTGGTTCGCCACGAACGACTCGTCAAAGCTTGAATCTTCCAAACTCCCTCGCTACAAGCGCCCGATGCAACCCCGTTCCTACCCCCTGCGGCCCAAGTCCATCCCTCCCGTCGTGGACCTCCGCTCCGGCCACTATGCCGCCAATTTCGCACGCAACGAAAGCGAGCTGGAGGAGGTTCTGCGCCTCCGTTTCGAAGTGTTCAACCTCGAAATGGGCGAAGGCCTCGACAGCAGCTTCGTCACCCGCATGGACCGCGATCCCTACGACTGCCAATGCCACCACCTCATCATCCGCGACACCCGCGACGGCAGCCTCGTCGGCACCTACCGCATGCAGTCGAAGTCGATGGCCGACACTGGGCAGGGCTTCTACTCCAAGGATGAGTTCGAACTGAGCGGTTTCCCCGAAGAAATGCTCGACGAAGCCCTCGAACTGGGCCGGGCCTGCATCGCCAACGCCCACCGCAGCGGCCGAGTGCTCTTCCTGCTCTGGCGCGGCCTGTTTGCCTACCTTCGCCACAACAACCTTCGCTTCATGTTCGGCTGCTGCTCCCTCACCAGCCAGGACCCAGGCGAAGGCTGGGCGCTCTACCATCGCCTCGAACGCGCCGGCAACATGGGCGGACCCTACCGCATCAAAGCGCGTCCAGAATTCGCCTGCGACCCCGTCGATGTCCCCGAAGAACTCATCGCCGGCACCGTCATGCCCCGCCTGATGAGCCTCTACATCGATTATGGGGCCACCATGTGCAGCTACCCGGCCATCGACCGCGCCTTCAAAACCATCGATTTTCTCTGCCTTTTCGACATGCGCGCCCTCCCGCCAAAACTCCTGAAAATCTTCAGCCAGGACGTGGGCTGACCATGGGAAGCCGCTTGCGACTTTTTGTCCGTCTCGGCGGCACCTTCCTGTACTGCGCGTTCATGGGCCTCGTGGCGCTGGTCCTGCATGTCGCCTCCATCGGAAACCCCCGCCGCCGCTACCGCGTCAAATGCAAGGGCATGTCGATCTGGGGCCACGGCATCGCCCGCATCTGGGGCATGGGCATCCACGTCGAAGGCCCCGTCCCCCGCGCCCCCTTCTACCTCGTGTCCAACCACATCAGCTACACCGACATCGTGCTCCTCTGCGCGGTCTGCCCCGGCTGGTTCGTCAGCAAGGCCGAAGTCGCCTCCTGGCCCGGCATTGGCCCCCTCACCCGCATCGCCAACACGATCTACATCGACCGCGAAACCCGCCGCGACGTCCACCGCATGAACCAGCTCATCGCCAGCCTTGTGCGCGACGGCGGCGGTGTCGGCTTCTACCCCGAAGGCACCACCACCGACGGAAGCTCCGTGCTGCCCTTCAAGCCCAGCCTCCTGCAACCCGCCGTGGAAATGAACCTTCCCGTCAGCGTCGCCGCCATCCGCTACGTGACCCGGCCCGGCGCGCCCTCTGTGGCCTGGATTGGCGACGAAGCCTTCGCCCCCCACGCCAAACGCCTGCTGTCCGGCCCCGGATTTATTGCCCAGGTCCGCTTCGGCAGCGAAACCTTCCAGGCCCCCGACCGCAAAGAACTCGCCCGCAGCACCCACGCCGCCGTTTCGGGCCTTCTCCAACAGATGCGCAGCTAAAACGACGCCATGACCCCTTCCCTCGCCCATCCGTCCCGACCGCTCCTCCTCGCGGGAATGGCCCTTCTCCTTTTCGCGCCGGGACTTTTTATTCTCGAAAAAACGCGGCAGATTCCACCCCTTTTGGGCATTGCCGCCCTGGGCGTCCTCTTCGCCATCGCCGCCCTCGTCTCCGGTCTGGGCCGCCTGCGCAAAAAACCGAGCGGAAAATCCTACGGTTTCGCGGTCGGCGGCAGCATCGCCGGCCTGTTTGCACTCCTGTTCTGGATCGTGATGGTTCCCCTGCTCATCCTTTTTGCGCTTCCCGCGCGACAGGCCGATCCGGAAGATCCCCTCATCGAAGAAAGCCGCCGTCAGATGCGCGTCATCGTCCGCCAAATCAAATCGTTTCACCGGGAACAGGGTCGACTCCCCGTCAAAATCGAGGAACTTGTCGAAAAGAAATATCTGCAAAACCGCCTGCTCTACGACCCCCGCGACCGCGTCAAGGCCGTCCCCAGTTACCGCATCCTGGGCCAGGACCTGCCCCCGCCGGAGCAGGCCGCCACCACCCCGCTTCTGGAGGGACGCTGGCCCGATGCCCTGGGAAAACGACTTCTCGCCTTCAGCGATGAGACAATCGGTGAAACGCCATAAAAACGCTGCTGCCTAAAACGCTTCCCATCTCACGCCGGGCTTGCGCTCTGCTTTTCCTTGGATAGAAGGACAGCCCATCCACCCGAACTTTCGGAGCCCCTCCATGAGCGACACCCCAGACATGCTGCAAGATCTTTTTGACAAACAAATGGCCCTCAATCGCCGGATTGGCGTCAATCCGCCGGAAATGAACGAGGCCGAACAAACCCAGTGGGTGCTGAACTACACCCGGGCCGCCTCTCAGGAACTGGCGGAACTGGTGGACAGCGTCCCCTGGAAATGGTGGGCCAAGTACCAGAAATTCGATCTGCAAAACGCCCGCGTCGAGGTCGTCGACCTGTTCCACTTCCTGATCAGCCTCGCCCAGGTCCTGGGCATGGACGCCAAGGACGTGCACGATCTGTACAACCAGAAAAACAAACTCAATTTCCAGCGTCAGGACAGCGGTTACGCGCAGAAAGACGAAGCGGACAACAAAAACCTGGGCCTGTAAGCGGCCTTTCCCCTCTCCCTCAACTCCTACCCCCTGATCTCCCCATGGAAGCTGGTATCGTCGGTCTGCCCAACGTCGGCAAAAGCACTCTTTTCAACGCCCTCACCGAAGCCGGTGCGGAGGCAAGCAACTATCCCTTTTGCACCATCGAACCCAACGTCGGCATCGTCTCTGTGCCCGACCCGAACCTCGACATCCTGAAATCGCTTGTGCAGACGGAAAAAGTCATCCCGGCCGCCGTCAAAATCGTCGACATCGCCGGCCTGGTCAAGGGCGCGTCGGAAGGCGCGGGTCTGGGCAACAAGTTTTTGAGCCACATTCGTAACGTGGACGCGATTTTGCAGGTGGTGCGCTGTTTTGAAAACGACGACGTGACCCACGTGGACGGTTCGGTCGACGCGATCCGCGACGCGGAGACGATCGAAACGGAACTGCTGCTCGCCGATTTGCAGTCGGTGGAGGGCGCCCTGGGCAAGGCCCGCAAACTGTCGCGCGCCGGCGATGTCGAGGCCAAGCGCTATCTCGAACTTCTGGAAATGTGCAACACCTGCCTGTCCGATGGAAAACCGGTGCGTTCGTTGGAGATCAACGATGCGGAGGACCGCCGTCTGCTGAAAAGCCTGGCCCTGCTGAGCGCCAAACGCGTGTTGTACATTGCCAACGTCAACGAAGACGAAGTCGATGGCGGCAATGAGCAGACACGCCGGCTGGACGCCTACGCCGCGGAGCGCGGCAGCGAAGTGGTGCGGGTCTGCGCGAAAATCGAGTCGGAGCTGTCCGAGTTGCCGCAGGAGGAACGCCGCGAAATGTTGGAGTCCCTCGGCATGAGCGAGCCGGCCCTGGACAAAGTCGTGCGCGGCGTGTACCACATTCTCGGCCTGCAAAGTTACTACACCTGCGGACCCAAGGAAATCCGGGCCTGGACCATTGAACAGGGATTCACCGCGCCGAAAGCGGCGGGCGTGATTCACGGGGACTTTGAACGCGGCTTTATTCGCGCCAACATCTTCAGCATCGAAGATCTCGTCCGCTACAAAAACGAACACGCGATCAAAGAAGCCGGCAAACTCCGGGTGGAAGGCAAGGAATACCTGATGCGTCCGGGCGACGTCTGCCACTTCCTCTTCAACGTGTAGGCGTTTCCGCCGCCGCGCCCAACAGCAGTCCGAGGCTGTGCAGAAAGGCATAGGCCGCACGCACGCGTTCGACACGCGCATCCTCGCGGGCATGTTCCGCGCGGGTGGCGCTTTCTTCCGCCTGACGAAGCTGCGGGGCATCGCCGCGTCCCAGCGGAAAGAGACGGCGGGCCAGGCGCAGACGTTCCCACGCCAGGCGCAACTGCCCTTCGGCCAGACCTTCCTCTTCCACCGCCGCTGACAGCCGCGATCGCGCATTGCGAATCTCCCGGCTGATGCGCAGTTCCGTCGCCGCCACAGTGGTCAACGCGGCCCGCGCCTGCGTCTCCTCCCGTTGAATCTGAAGACGCGTCACACCCAGGTCCAGCGTCTGCCCGCCAGAAAGGCCCGCAAACCAACTTTCCTGATCATTTTCGGACACGGGTTGCCATCGCCCCAGCAGCCGCACATCGGGATACAATTCGCGCCGCTGCAAATCCACCTGCCGCAGGGCATCCTCATACGTGGCCAACGCTTGATGAATCTCCGTCCGGCGCTCCCGCGCGAGCTCGTACAACTCCAGCTCGCTTTTTTCCGGCGTGTCTGGCGGAGTGACAGCCTGTAACGCCGGCAACTGTTCCGGCGCCCGTCCCAACAACTCCGCCAACTCCCCGCGAACGCGGCGTTCCCCTTCCTCCGCGCGACGATACCGCAACTGCGCCTCCTGATGCAGCATGCGCATTTCCAACAGATCAACCCCGGTGGCGCGGCCCTGACGCTCCCGGATTTCCAGCAGACGCACCAACTCGTCCGCGCGCACCAACGCTTCGCTTTCCGCCACGACCCGCCGCTGCTGACGCAGGGTCTCGGTGTAGGCCTCCACCACCCGCAGCATCAGGGACTCCGTTTCGCGATGCAGTCCCCACTCGGCCACGCGGCTTTGATACACCGCACTGTCCACACCCCGCTTCGCCCACAACGAGCCATACCGGCGAAACAAGGGCTGCTCCACGCTGACATCCACGGTCTGCTCGTTTTCGCCCTCGTCGCGCGACACCCATTCGCCCCGCGTCTGCAACAACGTGCCCTCCTGCAGCTGGCGGTCGAGACGGACGCCCGCGCGGGTGAGCGCCACTTCATCCTCGGAACTTTCCACACCAAAAAAAGGACGCACTTTCCAGCGGAACGCCGCGCGTTCGATCTCCGTTTGCAGGCCAGGCACCGCCGCGCGCAGCCGCGACGCCGCCAGATCAAAATTATGCTCCACCGCCGCCGACACAGCTTCGGGAAGCGGGAGAAGTTCATCCGACAGGGCAAAACCGGAGAGGATCAGAAGGCCAAAAATCGAACGCATGTCCATCGGTTAGGGCTTGCCTTGCCATTTGTAAAACTCCAAAAGAAGAAAGTCGGTTTTTCGCAATCCTTTCCCACCCTTTGCTCCCAAGTCCCCATGCTCGAATCCCTGCTGCAACCTGCCACCTTCTGGTTCGCCATCGGCGTCGTTCTCCTCTGTCTGGAGCTGATCACCCCGGCCTTCCTCCTTTTCTTCTTTGGCGTGGGCGGCATCGTCACCGGCATCGCCTGCCTGCTGGGAGCCCCCAGCTTCAATCAGCAGCTCCTGATCTTCATGATCACCTCCATCAGCACCCTGGTCAGCCTGCGCCGTTTTCTGCGTCCGGTGCAGAAAGGCACCCCCACCGGAACCCGCGTGGATGCCGATGAATTCAAAGGAAAAACGGCGGTGGTGCTGGAACCCATTCTTCCTCCGAAAACCGGCAAAGTGGAACTCCACGGAACCGCCTGGCGCGCGGAATCCGCCGAAGCACTGCCCGTGGGAACGCCGGTTACGGTCCTTTCCCGCGACAATATGACCGTCCGCGTGCAAAAAACCATCTCCTGACCTTTCCCACATCCTTTCACTCCCCAACCCCCGAAAACACCATGCCCCAACTGATCCTCGTCCTCGTCCTCATCGCCGTCGTTGTCGCTTTTTTCAAAAGCGTGTACATCGTCCCGCAAAAATCCGCCTACCTCGTTGAACGCCTCGGTAAATACCAGCACACGCTGGAAGCCGGCATGCACGTGCTGATTCCGTTCGTCGACAAAATCTCCTACCGCCACACGCTCAAGGAGCAAGCCATTGACGTGCCCTCGCAGACCTGCATCACGCGCGACAACATCCCCGTGGAGGTCGACGGCATTCTCTACATGCAGGTGACTGACCCCAAACTCGCTTCGTATGGCATCAACAACTACCACTTCGCCGCCACCCAGCTCGCCCAGACCACCATGCGTTCTGTGATCGGACGCCTCGATCTCGACAAGACCTTCGAGGAGCGCGAAACCATCAACTCCTACATCGTCGAAGCGGTGGACAAAGCCTCCGATCCCTGGGGCCTCAAAGTCACCCGCTACGAGGTCAAAAACATCAATCCCCCGCCGAGCATCAAGGACGCGATGGAAAAACAGATGCGCGCCGAACGGGAAAAACGCGCGCAGATCGCGGAGTCGGAAGGCGAGCGACAGGCCACCATCAACCGTTCCGAAGCGTCGCGCCAGAAAGCCATTGCCGAATCCGAAGGCGAGCGTCAGCGCCGCATGAACGAAGCGGAAGGCAAAGCCTTTGAAATCGAACGCGTGGCCGATGCCACCGCGGCCGGTATCCGCAAAATCGCCGAAACCATCCAGATGGCAGGCGGACAGCAGGCCGTCGACCTGCGCATCGCCGAGCAGTACATCCAGGAATTCGGCAAACTCGCCAAGACCAACAACACCATGATCGTCCCCAGCAACCTGGCCGATATCGCCGGCATGGTCGCCTCCCTCAAAGGCGTGGTGACCCGCGGCGAAAACAGCTAAGTTACAGCGGCGCCGCAGCGCAGACCACGGCGGCGGCGGAGGCTTGGAGAATACGCGCGGGACTGCGTTCGTAGAGGCGCTGGTGGTGTTCCACACCCGCAAGCCGGAACGCGCCCCGCGTGACGAACGGGGTCGCGTAGGCCTCGCCGTCGCGGGGAAGTTCGTGGCGGTAGTAGCGCTCGTATTCGGCCACGCTGAGATGCCGGCGCTCGCGCAGGAGCCGCCGGTGGGTGGCGGAGTCGATGGCGTCTTTGTAGCCGGGCAGTACCGTGGCACTGAAAAATGCCCCCATGCAACCGCTGCCATAACTGAAAAAGCCGATGCGGCGGTTCTCCAACGCGAGCGAGGGGTTGTCGAGCAGCGCGAGAAGTCCGAGATACAGCGAAGCGGTGTAGGCATTTCCGCTGACCCGATTGTAGGCGAGACTGGGTTCGACCTGTGCCTGCAATTCCGCGGCCGCGTGGGGAGCGTTTTCGAGTCGGGCGAGGTGCAAATGGGCCTTGAGCGCCATGCGGGTGAAAGGCAGATGATAACAAAACTGGTCGAAATCCGTGAAGCGGGCCCCGGTTTCGGCCTGGTAGTTGCGCCAGGACTGTTCAAGGGCGTTGAGGTACACCTTGATCGAATATTTCCCGTCCACCAGGGCCTCGTCGCGGTAGTTGGGACGCCAGAAATCCATCACGTCCTCGGTGTGATAGCCCACGGCGGGGTCGAGCACGAGCACGCGGGGATTGGCCGAAACCACCATCGCCACGGCGGCGGCCCCCTGTGTGGGTTCCCCGGGACTTCCCAGGCCGTAGCGGGCGATGTCCGAGGCCACGATGAGGATTTTGTGCGTGGGATGCAGGGCCACCGTCGCGAGGGCGAAATGCAGCGCGGAGGTGCTGCTGCAACAGGCCTGTTTCATTTCCACGGTGCGGCAGTTCGCCGGAAGCCCGAGCAGGCTGTGCACGTAAATCGCGGCGGATTTCGACTGATCAATCCCGGATTCCGTCGCGAAAATCACCGCGCGGATCGCCGAAACATCCACATCGCGGATGGCGCGCCGGGCGGCGTTGGCGGCCAGGGTGACCACATCTTCGTCGGGGGCGGGCACCGACATGAACTCCTGTCCGATACCCTGTTGGTACTTGGCAAAATCAACGTCGCGGGCGGCGGCCAGGTCGCGCAGATCCAGCCCCTGCGCGGGTATATCCATGCTGATACTTTCGATGCCGATATTCATGGGAGGCTCCTCTCAGAAGATAGCGCGGATTCAGGTTGTGGCAAGGGTGGGCAGCGACGAGGGGTGCCCGGCGGGCTCCATGGAGCGGATGGCCCCGTGCAGGAAACGCTCCAGCGCGTGCAGGTACTCCAAAAACTCCTTGCGGCCAGACGCGGTCAGGACCACCTGGGTGCGGGCCCGGCGTCCGCGGCCACATTTATGCTGCTGCACAATGCCGGCCTCTTCGAGGACCTTCAAATGACGGCTCAGGTTGCCATCGGTCAGCGCACAGTGCAGCTTGAGGTCCTGAAAGCCGAGACCGTTAATGGCGCCACAGAGGGCGGTGACCAGAGCCAGACGGGCCGGTTCGTGGAATTTTTTCTCAATCTCGTTCCAATGAATATAGTCTACTTCCTTCATGGCGTCTCCTGTTCCAGTCGTTGACACATACGTTCGAAGGCCGCGTAACGGCGCTCATCCAGATACAAAATCAGACCCCCGGCCCACTCGCCTGCCCCGAAAACCAGTCCCATGGCCCAGGCATCCAGAAACCCGATGCCCGGCGTGAGCAAACACAGCGCCCCGGCGGCAATGTAAAAAAGGCCGACCAGCGAAATGGCGGAGGGAAGTACGTAGCGGGAGGCGAGGTTGGTCAGTCCGAACATGCACATCCAGACGCCAAAAAGCGCGTCCGTCTCCCGCTGCAGAAGCAACCCGAACGTGAACAGCGCGCCGACCGCCAGCGGGGGCATCACATCCAAAATGGGTCGCAGACGTCTCAAATCTTTTGCAATCATGCGGTCATGGAACATCCAATAGACCAGCGCCCCGAGATTCAGCAACAAGGCGGCTAGAAAAACCACGCCCCAGGACAGCACATGCGCGGCGTCTGTCCGTGGAATAAACCCAGACTGCAACAATACGGACGTCAGGAGGGCAAACGTCCCGGAAATCATACGCGTGGGCCCGGACCAGCCTTTAAAACGCTGCTTGTCCAGCAACGAACGGCGGAGAGTCCGTACCGTGTCCAACGCATCATGGAGGGGAATGATCGACATGCTTCCCCTATATACTTTACAACGCAAAGGAATCAACAGGAAAAGTGAAACGCAGTGAAAAAAAACCGATTCTTGTCTTCGCGGCGCTCTGTGCTAGGGGGGTCTAATGTCATTCGAACACCTGCGTATTCTGCATCATCTTCCGCTCGGGCGCGACGCCTTTCTCCTGCGCCTGGAACGCCCCTCCTGGCGCTGGAAAGCCGGTCAATTGGTCGGTTTAACCGGGGCAAACGAAGTGGACCAGCGCGATTACAGCATCGCATCGGGGGTGGACGACGACACGCTGGACGTGGTCTACCGGCTGATCCCCCACGGCATTCTGACGCCTTATCTCCGCCAAAAAAAAGTGGGCGACTCCCTTCGGGTCACCGGACCCTACGGACGTTTTGTCCTGCGCGACCCGGCCCGTCCCCTGCTCTTCTGCGCCACCGGCACGGGCATCGCGCCCTGTCGCGCCTATCTCCGCAGTTTTCCGGGGCTGCGGCTGACGCTGCTGCACGGGGTGCGATTTCCCGAGGACCTCTATTTTCAGGACGAATTCGCGAAGGTGGACTACCATCCGCGCTGTTCACGGGAACCGCACAACGGCATTCAGGGACGCATCACCGACCTGCTGGCCACGCTTCCGCTGCCGGAAGGGATTCATGTCTACCTCTGCGGGGCCAACGAGATGATCTATGAGGCCGGCGAAATCCTGCGCGCGCGCGGCCTGCCCAAAACCGTCCTCTTCGAAGAGCCGTATTACTACCGCGCTTACGACGATTGATTCGCTTTTTCCAACGCGGCCAGCTTTTTCTCCAGCTCGCTGAGGCGTTCGAGCAGTTTGGGCAGGCGGTTGATGTGCGAGAGCGACTTGCTGTATTTGTCAAAGGGCGCGGCCGGCGTGCCCCAGACGTAAGTGCCGGGAGCGACGTCTTTGGTGACGCCGCCCTGAGCCCCGACCACCGCCTTTTCGCCGATGCTGAGGTGTCCGGCGACGCCGACCTGCCCGGCCAGAATCGCGTGCGGTCCAACAACCGTGCTGCCGCTGATGCCCACCTGGGCCACCAGGACCACATGGTCGCCGATCACCACGTTGTGCGCAATTTGCACGAGGTTGTCGATCTTCACCCCATTGCCGATGCGGGTCTCCCCAAAGCGGGCACGGTCAATGCAGACATTCGCGCCGATTTCCACGTCGTCGCCCACCCGCACAATCCCGACTTGCGGAACCTTGGTGCGCACCCCGGCGGCGTCCACGGTGTAGCCGAAACCATCGCTGCCCACCACGCTGTTGTTGTGAAGGATGACGCGGTTGCCGATGATCACATTTTCGCGCAGAACGGCACCCGCATACAGGTGAACGTCATCGCCAAGCCTGGCCTGATGTCCCACCACCGCACCGGCCTCGAGAATGCAGCGATCGCCGATCACCGCCCCGTCCTGCACATGCACGAAGGGTCCCACATGCGCCCCGTGACCAATCCGGGCCGTTGCGGCAATCACGGCCGAGGCATGAATTCCCGGCGCATACTGAATGGCGGGCGGACGAAACAACTCGGTTACGCTCGCAAACGCCGGGTCAGGCTTGTCGACTTCGATCAGCAACGCCGGACTCGGCAACGTGGTCCCCCGGGGCACCAGCACCGCCGTGGCGCGCGTGTGTTGAAGCAGGCTTTTGTATTTGGGGTTGCTGAGAAACGAGAGATCACCGGGCTGGGCTTCGCGAAGGCCCGCCACTGCACGGATGATCAGCGATCCGTCCCCACTGAAGCTTCCCTGAACCCGGGCAACAATGTCGGCAAGAGTGATCGTCATGGAGCGGCCGGGGCTGGAGCAGTGGCGGGAGCGGCCGCCGGAGTGGAGTTGAGGGACTGAATGACTTCGCGGGTGACATCCGACTCGACGGCCGCATAGAGCACCACCGGAACGCCATTGGC
>CAZCFM010000002.1:14896-27168 GCA_964497855.1 uncultured Verrucomicrobiota bacterium
CGCGGGTGACATCCGACTCGACGGCCGCATAGAGCACCACCGGAACGCCATTGGCACCCGAGGCTGAGGCGTCCATCACGATCAGCCAGCCGCGTTCCTTGGAAAGAACCTCGATGCGGGCTCGGATTTCATCGACGATCCGCTGCCGCAGACGACGTCCCTGCTCTTCGACGTCCCGCTGAAAATTCTGCTGGGCCTGCTGCAGTTCCTGCTCCATGGTCCGCAAGCGATTGATGGTTTCCGCGGCTTTTTCGGCCAGGGTGCGGCGTTCGGCTTCGGAAAGGCCTACCTTGGCCCCCTCTTCGCGGAACTGATTGAATTCCTGCTGCATCTGCTGGTAAAGAGCCACGCTTTCGGCCTGCTCCTGTCGGAAGGTTTCGATGCGGCGCTGCAGTTCCTGGTCCGCCAGTTTGGTTTGTTGATACTCACTGAACACCTGATCGACGTTCACCGTCACCACCCGGGCCTGAAGAAGTGCGGCGGGCAGCATGACAATCATTGAGCAAACAAGAAGTGGAATTCGCATGGGAGAACCTGGGAGGAGGGTTAGAAAGGATGACCTATGATAAAACTGAAGAGACCGTTCTTGCGGTCGTTGTGCTCGGACGCTTCATTTTGCCACGAATAGTCGAGGCGCAGAGGAAAGCCGGTGATGTCGATGCGCAAACCCATGCCAAAACTCGAATTGATCTCATCGAGGGCGGGATCGAAGGATTTGCTGTTCACAACACCCCAATCGTAGAAAAGTGCGTAGCGGAAAATTTCGGAGAGAGGTATTGTGTATTCGGCAGTGGCAAGAAAGGAGGTCTGACCGCCGATTTCATCGCCGTTTTCGTCCACCGGGCTGACTTCACGGAATTTGAAACCACGAATGGATCGGGCGCCCCCGAGGAAGAGTCGATCAAAAATCGGGACGTGATCAGAGTCACCATAGAAATCAACACTGCGGGCCCAGCCCTGAAGATTTAGAACGTGATCCCAGACCATGGGGATGAAGTAGGAACTGCGGACACCGACTTCATAAATATCGGTATCAAAGCCCAGGGGACCGCCGGTAAATCCTGTATTCAGGACCGTCCGTCCCCCCTTGGTGGGCTGCCAGACCTTGTTGCGGGTGTCGTGGGTCAATGTAAAATCTAGTCCGCTGCGAATACTTTCGCCTTCTTCCATCTGAATGATTTCGGCGGCATCCTCGTCGACGTTGTACACGTCGATGGACTCCAGTGTGTAGGTCACACCCGCGCGCCAGTCACCGGCAAGTCCTTTGCGCAGTCCGACACTGACCCCGGTGTTGCGCTGGTCGTAATCATCGCTGAGGAAACGGCGGTCATTTTGGAACGCTGAAACGCTGAGCGTCAGGCGCTGATCCAGAAACCAGGGGCGGGTGTAGGTGATTTCAGCATCGCGGCGCTCGGTGCCGAGCTGAACACGGGTGCGGAGTTTTTCACCCCCGCCCGTGAAGGCCCAGGGGTCCATCAGATCAAAATTTCCCTGCGAAAGCTCCACGAAACCGACAATGCTGTCTTCGCTGGAAAAACCCACGCCGGCGAGGAACTGCCCGCTGCGGCCCTCTTTCACCTCAAACTCAACGTCATAGACATTCGGGTCTTCGGTCGGCAGAATGGTGTGCGTCGCGGCATCAAAAAATCCAAGATTGCGCAGGCGGCTGGCGCTGTTGCGCACATTCACCTCGTTCAGGGTATCTCCGGGAGCCACCAGCAGTTCGCGGCGAATGACATGGTCTTTGGTGCGGGTATTTCCACGAATCAACACGTTGCGGACTTTTACCACGCGGCCTTCCTGCACCTGATACACGATGTCCACCTTGTTGCCCTCCGCCGTGACCAACACGCGTTCGCGCACCACGGTCTGTGAATAGCCGCGGTTGTTGTAGAAATCGCGGATGGCCAGTCTCCCTTTTTCCACCAACTGGGAGCCCGCCGGAGCGCCCACGGAAAGGGGAATCTCCGCGCCGAGCAACGACGAAGGAAACAGCCGGTTTCCTTCGATGCGGATGCTGTTCACGCGGTAGAGCTTGTTTTTTTCGATCGGAATCAACACACGAAGCCTTTTGCCGGAACGAACCGTGATCTGCGGGGGGCCGGCTTTGGCATCGAGATACCCCAGTTTGCGGTATTCCTCCTCGATCGCGCTCATATCCTGCCGGAGGAGTTCATCATCCAGTTTGCCGCGTCCCGTGAGAAAACTGAAAATCCAGGTTTCTTTCTGACTCATCACGCGAAGCAGCTGCGTCCGCGAAAACTCGGTGTTGCCTTCAAAATCGATGCGGGAAACGCTTTGGCGATTGCCTTCCACCACCTGAATGGACAGGTCCGAAAATCCTTCCGCATCCGGCGCTGTCAGGTTGATGTCAAAAGAGACATCGGGAAAAAAGGCCTTGAGATATTTTTCGCGCACGGTCTCCAATTTTTGCCGCACCAGCGCTTCGTCCACCCGGTCGCTGAGATTGATTTCCAGCCAATCCCGCACGCGGGAATTGGAAAAATGCGAGGCACCGTCCACGATCATCCGTCGCACGCGCACTCGCTCCTCGATGACATACACCAGCACCAGTTCCTGCCCCTGCGGAATCACTTCCACCCCGACATAGGCATAACGTCCCGTTTCCTGCAATCGGCGGATGTCCAGATTCACAACCTCCGGATCATATGCGTCTCCGACCTTCGGCTGAATAAAAGCAAGCACCGGAGCCGCCTGTATCGGGCGTTCGGGAACACGGGCGCGCACGTCCACCCGCGAGACGGTCAGGGCCGGCAGACGGCTACCGATGAGGCAAAAGAGGAGGGCGAAAAAGACGCGGAAGGATGGGTGCATATCTCTTCCCTTACATGCCTTGGCCCTGGTCTTCAATCCGATTGTCAAAACGAGTGAACTCTTCAAAGAAATTCAGACGGCAGGGGCCCACCCCTCCGTTGCGGTTTTTGGCAATGTCCACCACCGCCAACGTGGGATCCCCCGCATCCGGATCGTCCGGATATCGGCAGGGACGGCGCAGAAGCATGACCACGTCCGCATCCTGCTCAATCGCCCCGGAATCGCGCAAATCGGAGAGTTTCGGCACGCCGCTGGTGCGGTCGCGTTTTTCCGCGTCACGGCTCAGCTGACTTAGCACCATCACTGGTACCCCCAGCTCTTTGGCCATGTTTTTCAATTCCCCGGAAATCCCCGCCACCTCGCGCTGCCAGCCGTCTTTGGACTGTTTGGCGCAGTGGGCAATCTGCAAATAATCGACCACGATAAATTGAATGTCTTCTTTTTTCTTCAGACGCCGGGCGCGGGCTCGCATGTCCATCACGTCCAAACCACCGGAATCATCAATGAAAATGGGGGCGTTTTTGAGTTCCTCCGCCGCGGACACCAGGCGCTGATGCTGCTCCGACGACAGAAAACCCCCGAGAATTTTATCCGACGACACGCGGGCCCGGCTGCAAATCATGCGGCGCACCAGCGAATCCGCGGACATTTCCAAACTGAATACCGCCACCGCCTGCCGTTTTCCTTCGGGATGCCCCACGCCCAGCGCGATATTTTCGGCGATATTCAAGGCGAGCGAGGTTTTGCCCATGGAGGGACGCGCCGCAAGAACGATCATTTCGGATGGTTTCAACCCCCGCAATTTTTGTTCAAAAGCCCGGTACCCACTCGCAAGGCCGACGATTTCCTGCCGGCGGTCGGCCAGCAAATTGATTTCGCGGATGGCGTCGCTGACCAGCCCCGGCCAGGGTTTCCAGAGTTGTTTCGAGGTCCCCTGCAGGCTCAAAAAGGCCTGTTCGGTTTCCGAAACGAGGGTGTCGACGTCCTTGTCGGGGTCGTAACACTTGTCCACCACCTCGCGGGAGGTTTGGATGATCGCGCGCAGGACGGCCTTCTGGCGCACGACCTCCAGATAACTTTCCACATGCACGGTCACCGGCGCGGCCTCGACCAGGCGCTGAAGATAGACGCTTCCGCCCACTTCCTCGAAGACCTGTTTTTCGCGCAACCGGTTGCTCAGCATGATCCCGTCGATCAGCTTTCCGTTGCCGTGCATCTCCTCAATCGTTTCCCAGATGCGCTGGTGCGCCGGGAGATAAAACGAATCCATCCGGACGCCGCGCTCGACCGCAAGGTCGATCACAACGTCCGGATTGGTGATGGCGCATCCCAGCAAACCACACTCCGCCCCCTCGTCATGAGGGGGCTCGTAGTTGGCCGGAACACTTTTCCGGGCCATTCGGCTCAGACCTCGTCTTCCGAGACCACGTCCACCTTCAAGGTGACCGCGACGTCCCGGTGCAGACGGATACGAACTTCATAGGAACCGAGCTGGCGGAACGGGGCCCCGAGGTGGATGTGTTTAACTTCCAGATGCAGGTTGGCCGCTTTGGCCGCTTCGGCGATTTCAGGGGCGGCGACAGAGCCATACAAACGGCCTTCGCCGGAGGTTTTGACTTTGATCGTGACCGTTTTACCGTCGATGGTTGCAGCCACCGATTCGGCACGGTTTTTCTCTTCGAGCAGTTCGGCTTCGCGGCGGGCGCGGGCTTCCGCCAGGCGCTCGATCACTTTGGGACTGACCAGGGTTGCGAGTCTCTGCGGAAAAAGGTAATTGCGGGCATGACCGTCCGCAACCTTCACCACGTCGCCCACGATTCCAAGGCCTTCCACATCTTTCAACAAAATCACTTGTTTGGACATTTTTTTCTCCGTTGAAATGGGGGATGGTTCAGGGCAGCAAGCCCATGACGCGGGCCTTGCGGATCGCGCGGGTCACTTGACGCTGTTGGAGAGCATTCGCTCCGGTGGCACGGCGGGGCAGAATTTTGCCCTGTTCCGTCATGAATTTGCGGAGCAACTCCGCATCTTTGTAGTCGATTTCCTGTACCCCTTCGAGGTACGCGCATGTTTCTTTGGCCATTGTCTTTTTCCTTTGGGTTCTACGCGGCTTTTTTCATCCGCAGGTTTCATTCACAAAATTTGTTTTCGCCTTTAAAAAGGCGGGAGGTCATCGTCCATGTCCCCACGGGGGGGCAAGGGGGCGGGAGGCGGGGCGCTGCCGCGGGTCGGCGGCGGCGCGGCGGGGGCGGTTTCCGTGGCAGGACGGGCTCCGATAAACTGGATGCGGTCGGCCACCACGGAATGTTTGCTCCGTTTCGTGCCGTCTTTCGCGTCCCAGGTCTCGTAGCGCAGCCGTCCCTCCAACAACAGGGGCGAGCCCTTTTTCAGATACTGGTTGGCATTTTCGGCCGTGCGCTCAAAAGCGCTCACATCGATGTAGCAGGGCCGGTCCACCCATTCCCCGGCGGGATTTTTCACCCGCTCATTGACGGCCAGTTTCAAACGGCACACCGCCAACCCCGAAGGGAGGTAGGACAACTCGGGGTCGTCGGTGAGGTTGCCGCAGAGAATGACGCGGTTGAGGGAGGCCATGGGTGTCCGGTCCGGAGATACTTCAGACAGCAGCGGCGGGAACCACGTCGGGCAGGCGGCTGATCTGGATGCGGAAAATGGCGTCCACCCGTTTCAGGTCGCGGGTCAGTTGGTCCACCTTTTGTCCGTCCAATTCGAAGCGGAGGAGGGCGTATTCGCCGACGGTCTGCTTGCCCAGGGGGCGGGCAAAGGTTTTGCGGCCCATGCGTGCGGGTTTGCCTGCGGCAGTGCCACCCAGATTTTTGATGGTGGCGACGAGGGTGCTCAGGCCCTTTTCAATTTCTTCTTCAATGAGGGATTCGGGAAGAATCACCATGGCTTCGTAACGGTTCAACGGATGCTCCTTGGATGGTTGTTCAATCAGACTCTGCGGGGTTCAGCCCGCGTTAAATTGGTTCATGGCTGCGGTGAAACCCTTCGTGAAAACGGCTTCCAACGCATCGGCTCCCCGCTCGCGCAGGGCGCCCACCGCCTCTTCCGTGCCGCTGCCCCAGGGGCTCAACACGAAGGAGACCAGTTCGCTCCCGCTTGGACGGGGCCCCACCCCCAGCCGAAGCCGGGGAAAATCCGGATTCCCGTGGAGGGAATCAATCACGGAGCCGACACCATTGTGTCCGCCCGCGCTGCCCTTTTGACGGAGCCGCATTTTGCCCAAGGGCAGTTCCAGGTCGTCATACACAACCAGAATCTGCTCCGGAGCCAGCCCCCAGATGCGGAGGGCTTTGGCGACGGCCTCCCCGGACCGGTTCATAAAGGTACGGGGTTTGAGCAATCGCACGTGGGAGGGGTCTCTTTGCCACAGTGCCGCCCCTGCTGGCAAGCGGAAACAGCGGCGAAAGCGTAGACCGTGACGCGCGGCCAGCGTATCCAGGACTTCGAATCCGATGTTGTGTGGCGTATGGTGATAGCGCCGGCCGGGATTTCCCAGGCCGACCAACAGCCGGATGTCCGAAGCCATGGAAGTGCCGGGACGGAATTAGTCCACGACCTCCTCTTTCTTCTTGGCGACAATCTTTTCCGGTTCGGCCGCGGCCGGAGCGGCAGCCGCTTCGTCCTCGGTCGCAACACGGGGTTCCAGCACGGCCGCCACACTGATGTGTTTGGGAGTGATGAGGCGGTAGCCGGCGGGAAGAACAATCTTGTCGGCGGTCAAGTGTTCGCCGAGTTCCATGGCGCTGACATCCACGTCCAGCTCTTCGATGATGTCGGAGGCTTTGCACTCGACTTCGATGTTGCGGAACTGGATGTCGAGGGTGCCGCCGTTGCGGGAAACGCCGATCGGGGTGCCGGTCAGGTTGAGGGGCAGGTGGATCTTGATCTTGCGATCAAGGCTCACGCTCTGGAAATCAACGTGCAGCACGCGGCTGGTCATCGGATGATGCTGGATTTCCTTGATGAGCACGTGCAGGGCGGGGCTGTCACCAACTTTGAGGTCGATCATGAGGTTTTCACCGTGGTGGCGGTGAAGCATCATGTTGAAATCGTGTTCGTTGAGGGAGACGGCGACGGCGGGTTTGCCATCGGCATACACCACGGCGGGAACCATGCCTTCTTCGCGGAGGCGGGTGTTGTTGGATTTCGCGCCCAGTTCACGGGGATGGGCTTGGAAGGGGATTTCTGCTTTAACCATGGGAGATTCCTGGGGTTTGGTACGTTTGGGAAGGGTTTAATTGATCCGGAACAGGGATGTCACGGACTGGTAATTGTGGATACGGAGAATGGCGTCCCCCAGCAAATCGCTGATGGTCAGGCGCACCACCTTGTCCCCTTCATCCACCAGCGGCGGAACGGAGTCGGTGGTGACGATGCGGGTGATGGCACTTCCGCGGATGCGGTTCATGCCGTCTTCGTTGAGCAGGCAGTGGGAAACGGCGGCCATGACGGATTTGGCCCCCTTCTGCATCAGCACTTTGCTGGCCGCACAGAGGGTGCCGGCGGTCGTGGTCATGTCGTCCACAAGCACGGCATTGCAGCCGTCCACGTCGCCCACGACGCTGATCACGTCAACGTCCGTCGCGCTGCGCCGGTTCTTGGCCACGATCGCAATGTCGGCGTTGAGCAGCTGGGCGTAGGAGTAGGCCATTTTCGTTCCGCCAGTGTCGGGGGACACCACGACGAGATTCTCAAGATTGAGGCTTTTGAGGTGACTGACGATGACCGGGTTGGCGTAGAGATGATCGACCGGAATATCAAAAAAGCCCTGGATCTGCTGTGAATGCAAGTCCACGGCCAGGATGCGGCTGGCACCGGCGGTGGTCAGCAAATTGGCCACCAGTTTGGCGGTGATGGGCACGCGAGGCTGGTCTTTGCGGTCCTGGCGCGCATATCCGTAATAGGGCAACACGCAGATGATGCGCTTGGCGCTGGCCCGGCGGCAGGCATCCATCATGATCAGCAGTTCCATGATGTTGTCATTCCCCGGCGGACAGGTCGGCTGAATAATAAAAACGTCATGTCCCCGGATGTTTTCCAGAATTTTGACAAAAATCTCCCCATCGGGAAAGCGCTTGACCTCGATACGGGTCAGCCCTTGTCCGATCACTTCGGAAATTTTATTCGCCAGCGCGGGGTGGGCGGTACCGGAAATCAGCTTCATGCGGGTGGGTGAGGGGAAAAAAGTGGTTGCCCGACAAGGATTCGAACCCTGACTAAGAGGACCAAAACCTCCTGTGCTACCATTACACCATCGGGCAATCTGAACGTTTTATGGGGGAAAGGGGGACGCAAGTACTCCTGCGCGGGGCAGAAGTCAAGAAAACTGCACTCAAAAGAGTAAAAATCCGTGGTGCAGGTTCATAGGGGCTTCTGACTCAGCCGGGAGTGGGCCCGGAGTGGGTGAGAGCGGCAAGCTGAATCTCTTTCAGCGAGCCGGCGATCAGGCGGGCGCCGCCGTAATCCTGGAATTCCGTGAAACGATCCGGAATGGCCACACAGGGAATGCCGGCGGTCAGGGCGGCTTTGGTGGCATGCATACTGGTGGTGAGGGCCACGGAGATCGGAGCCACAAGCCCGCGCTCTTTGCAGAGCTTGAGCCAGGCGTCGGCGCGGGGAGAGGGCTCCAGCCCGGTGCCGAAGGGGACCAGCTCAATGCCGAGTCCGTTCAGGTCCAGGCGATCGGCCAGCGCATCGCGGGGATGGGCCGGGAGCGCTGTAAACGCAATCACCTGCATCGAAAGATCGCGGGCCTGCACGATCACGTCGCGCAGCGCATCGGAAATCTGCACATTGCCGGTTTCCAAATGCATTTGAATGCCGTTGACAATTTCGTCGGCCAGCTTTTTGGTGGTGGCTTTTTTGACGCCGAGAAGGGATTGAATCTGTTCCGCCATTTTCAGCGGGGTTGCGTTGAGGCAACTGCGGGAGAAAAGGTTGGGCGTCAGATCCACGCCGTCAAAAATACTGCGGAGGACTTCAAAGGCGGCTTCGCGGACCCGCGCAGCGAGGTGATCGAATTCAAAGATCAGGGCGGCGCCGACACGTGCGGCGGATTTGGCTTCAGATTTGGGGTTCAAACAAAGACCTCCGGGAGGGGTGGATACAGAAAAGGGTCATGTGACATAGGCGAATCACAGGATTTGTCAAGAACACCCGCATTTTTCGAAGACACGAATATCCTCGATTCCCAAATAGGCCAGCAATCGGGCCCCGGGACGTGCCATGCGGTCAAAAAGATCAAAGATTTCGAGTTCGTGGTCCGGCCAGGGATAGACGTACACCAGGTCGGCGCGGCCACAGATTTCCGCAAGTTTCGGCAGGCTCGGCGTCTCCCCGGGAAAGAAATTTCCGTGGTGAAAGCGCGCGGGCAGGCCAAAAACCCGAGCCAGCCGTCGGCTTTCCAGCACCAGCCCCGATTTGAGTTCGATCCCCTGCCCTTTCCAACCCAGCGCCGTCGCCATCAGTGTGGCGATGCCCAACCCGCTGCCCCATTCCACAAAATGGCGTTCCCGACCCGGCTGCTGGCGGCGCAAGGCGCAGAGGGCGTCGAAGACGAGCACATAATCCGCTGGCACAAACGAATGTTCTTTGCCATCCTGCCACTCCACCAGGGCATCGGCGGTTTCGTCGAGCAACACCTGAACATGATAGGGCAGTTTGGCGGGCTCCAAGGGGAGGTCTATGCGGATAAGACTCATAAGCTCCCCTCAGGCGTGGCGGCGCCATTTTCCGTGGACCAACACCCCCAGCAGCAGAAGGGCCAGCACGCTGGACAGCCCGAATTCCGCCGCGCTTTCGTGCAGACAGGGGGCCGCTGTAATCTGTGGAAACATCGGGGCAATCAGGTCCAACCCCGTGCCCAGGAGCAGAGCAAACCCCACCACACAGGCGAGATAGACCGCCGCCTCGCGTTTGCCGATGAGACGGGCAATCGTCGTGATCGTCGCCGCATTGGTCGCCGGACCCGCCATCAGAAAGACAAAAACCGTTCCAGGCGAAAGGCCCGCGACCAGCAGTGTGGCGGCAATCGGCAGAGAGGCCGTGGCGCAGATATACATCGGGGTGGCGGCGAGAACGACCAGTAGTTTTGCCATCAGTCCGCTGCCCTGCGCGGCGAAAGCGGCGGGATCAATAAACGCATCCATCACCCCGGCAATGAGCACCCCGGTGGCCAGGGGCACCGCGATATCCCCGGCAATGGTCACAAATCCATGTCGAAAAATGCGGATGAGCCAGTGCGGACGCCGGGCCGTCGACTCTTCTTCAACCTCTACCGGCATTCCTTTGTCTGGGAACCGATTCAAAATGAACCCCAGAGTCACGCCCGAAACAAAGGCCGCCGCCGGAATAAACAATGCCATGCCCAGTCCGAGCAATCCATACGCCACCAGAAAGCCGTCCACCCCTGTTTGCGGCGTTGCGAGCAAAAACGCGGCCACCGCGCCTTTGGAGCCGCCATGACGGCGAATCCAGGTCGCCACCGGCAACACGCCGCAACTGCAGAGCGGCAGCGGCACCCCCAGCAGGGCGCTTTTCACCACCGATCCCGCCCCAGGACGCGCCAGATGCCGTTTTACCCACTTGACCGGCAAAACGACCGAAAGAATACCCGACAGAAGAAAGCCCAGCAACAAATACGGGGCCATCATTTCCAGGGTTTGCCAACAGGAGACAAGAATCGTGTGGAGCATCGTCATCAACCCACCTTACCCCGATCAAGCAGCAGGTCAACCTTTGAAGAATTTTTGCCCCCCGCCACGCGCTTTGGGCTTGAGTTCAGGGACTCCAGCTCTTAGCACTTCCCGCGAACCCCCGGAGACCTCCCCCATGTCACGACCCGTCACCCTCTTCACCGGCCAATGGGCCGACCTCCCCCTCGAAACCCTCTGCGCCAAGGCCAAAATCTTCGGCTACGACGGGCTGGAACTCGCCTGCTGGGGCGACCACTTTGACGTGCAACGCGCCCTCGCCGAACCCGGCTACTGCGACGAACGCCGCGCCCTTCTCGCCCGCCACGGCCTCCAGGTCTTCGCCATCTCCAATCACCTCGCCGGACAGGCCGTCTGCGACCGCATCGACGAACGCCACAAAGCCATCCTCTCCCCGCAGATCTGGGGCGATGGCGAAGCGGAAGGGGTCCGCAGCCGCGCCGCCAAGGAAATGATCGACACCGCGCACGCCGCCAAAGCCCTCGGTGTCTCCGTCGTCAACGGCTTCACCGGCAGTTCCATTTGGCACCTGCTCTACAGCTTCCCTCCCGCCTCTCCGGCCATGATCCAGGCCGGTTTCGACGACTTTGCCGCCCGCTGGACGCCCATTCTCGACGCCTTCCAGACCCTCGGCATTCGTTTTGCGCTCGAAGTCCATCCCACCGAAATTGCCTTTGACATCGCCAGCGCCCAGCGCGCCCTCGACGCCCTCGACCACCACCCCGCCTTCGGCTTCAACTACGACCCCAGCCACCTCGGCTACCAGGGCGTCGATTACGTCAAATTCATCCGCGCCTTCCCCGACCGCATCTTCCACGCCCACATTAAAGACGCCTGGTGGGGCCATGGCGACGGCAGCGTTGGCGTCTTCGGCGGCCACACCGCATTTGCCGATCCCCGCCGCTTCTGGGACTTCCGATCCCCCGGACGCGGTGACATCCGCTTCGAGGACATCATCGTCGCCCTCAACGACATCGGCTACGACGGCCCCCTCTCCGTCGAATGGGAAGACTCCCGCATGGACCGCGAACACGGCGCCGCCGAGGCCGCCGCGTTCGTGCGGCGCCTCGACTTCAAGCCCAGCAGCATCGCTTTCGATGCCGCGTTCGCGGACAAGTGATCCTTACGAACACCCCATGGAGTTGCCACAGTTGAAACATTTGTAGCAGGCGCCGTTCCGCACGGTGATGCTGCCGCAAATGTCGCAGGCCGGGGCGTCGTCCATGAAGTGCTCGAACTGCTTGTCCACACGCGTGCCGGAGGCTGGGGCCGACGGACGGGACACAGGCAGCGGTGCGGGCTCGGCCGTGTTTTCCACGAAGGTGAGCTGCATCCAGCGGAAAATGTAGTCCACAAGACTTTTGGCAATCGGAATGTCGGGGTTCTTCGTGAATCCGCTGGGCTCGAATCGCGCATGGGTGAACTTGCGGCTGAGGGCCTCCACCGGCACGCCGTACTGCAGACAAATACTCACCGCCGTGCCAAAGGCATCCATCAGTCCGCCGACCGTGCTGCCTTCTTTGGCCATGGTGATGAACAACTCGCCCGGGGCACCGTCGGGATACAGTCCCACCGTGAGATAACCTTCGTGTCCCGCGACTTCGAACTTGTGGGTGATCGACGCGCGGGTGTCGGGCAAACGCGCGCGGCGCGGCGCTGCCACGGGCGGAGAGCTCGCAGGAGCCTCTTCTTTCTTTT
>CAZCFM010000002.1:27268-37014 GCA_964497855.1 uncultured Verrucomicrobiota bacterium
GCGCGGCGCGGCGCTGCCACGGGCGGAGAGCTCGCAGGAGCCTCTTCTTTCTTTTTGTCCTTGCCGGAGTTCACCGGCTGGCTGCGTTTGCTGCCGTCGCGATAAATGGCCACTGCCTTGAGTCCGAGTTTCCAGCCTTCGACGTAGGTCTGCGCGATTTCCTCCGCCGTCGCGGTTTTGGACATGTTGACGGTTTTGCTGATGGCGCCGGACAAAAACGGCTGCGCGGCGGCCATCATCCGCAGGTGCGCCATGTATCCAAGACTGCGGGATCCGTTGCGCGCTTTGAAGGCGCAGTCGAAAACAGAAAGGTGCTCGTCCTTGAGCCCCGGAGCGCCCTCGATCGTGTCCTGGGCGTCAATATACGCCAAAATCGCCTGCACTTCGGCGGGGGAGTATCCGAGCAATTTGAGCGCCATGGGCACGGTTTGATTGACGATTTTTAGCATTCCGCCGCCGGCGAGCAGTTTGTACTTCACCAGGGCGATGTCGGGCTCGATGCCCGTCGTGTCGCAGTCCATCAGGAAGCCAATGGTGCCGGTGGGCGCGAGCACGGTGACCTGCGCGTTGCGGAAGCCGTGTGTGCGGCCCAGATCCAACACTTCCGGGCCCAGGTCTTCGGCCGCCTGGCGCAGGAAGGCGGGGCAGCCCGGACCGATGCCCTCCAGCGCGTCCACATGCTGCTGAATCACCCGCAACATGCACTCGCGGTTGGCTCCATAGGGCTCGAAAGGCCCGCGAATGGCGGCGAGGCGCGCCGACTGGCAGAACGCTTCGAGGTGCATGATCGCGGTCAGCGAGCCCGCCATGCTGCGTCCGGTGTCGGAATCGTAGCTGTGCCCCATGCCCATGATAAGAGCCCCGAGGTTGGCGTAGCCCAGGCCGAGGGTCCGGTAGAGATGGCTGTTATGGGCAATCTGCTCGGTGGGATAACTGGCGCGGTCCACGATGATTTCCTGCGCGGTGATGAAGATATCCACCGCCGCCTTGAATCGCTGCACATCGAACGATCCGTCCGCTTTCGCGAATTTCATCAGGTTGAGCGAGGCCAGGTTGCAGGCCGTGTCATCGAGGAACATGTATTCCGAGCAGGGATTGCTGGCGTTGATCGGACCGGAGTTCGCGCAGGTGTGCCAGCGCTGAATCGTGTCCTCGTACTGCACGCCGGGGTCCCCGCAAATCCAGGTTCCTTCGGCGATGCCATTCAGAATATCGCGGGCTTTGTAGGTGGGTCCCGCTTTGTCGGGATTCGTCACCCAGCGCGTGCTCCAGTCCTTGTCGTCGATCGCCGCCTGCATAAAGGCATCGGTCACGCGCACACTGAGGTTTTCGTTCTGAAAACAGACCGATCCATACGCCTCGCCGTTGAAGTCGCCGCTGTAGCCCTGCTCGATCAGCGCCCAGGCCTTTTTCTCCTCATTGGTTTTGGCCTGAATAAATTCCAGGATGTCGGGGTGATGCACCTTCAGTGAGTTCATTTTCGCCGCGCGACGGGTCTTGCCCCCGCTTTTCACCACCGAGGCCACGGCATCGTAGACCCGCAGGAAACTGAGCGGACCGCTGGGCGTGCCGCCGCCGCTCATCGTTTCTTTGGAACTGCGGATGGAACTCAGGTCCGTGCCCGTACCGCTGCCAAACTTGAAGAGCATCGCCTCGCTCTGGGCCAGCGCCATGATGCTGTCCATTGTGTCTTCCACCGACTGAATAAAACAGGCGGAACACTGGGGAAACTCATACTGGGTTGAGGCCCGACAGATTTTGCCCTCGGCCGGATTCCAATAGTAGCTCCCCTCCCCGCTCTCCATGCCCACCTGGTACTGATGAAACAGTCCGCAGTTGAACCACACCGGCGAATTGAACGCCCCGTGCTGGTGCAGACAGAGCCAGGTCAGCTCTTCGTAAAACACCTCCGCGTCGGCCTCGCTCGCGAAATAGCCATCGTCCAGGCCCCAATCCGCGATCGTGCGCGTCACGCGGTGAATCAATTGACGCACCGAAACCTCGCGCTCCGGCGTGCCGACCTTTCCATAAAAATATTTGGAGGCCACCACGTTGGTCGCCAGCATCGACCAGAACGACGGCACTTCCACGTTTTTCTGCTCAAAGAGGATTCCGCCTTTGTCATCGCTGATGCCCGCAGAGCGTTTATCCCAGGTGACAGAATCGAAGGGGTTCTTCCCCTCCGTGCTGAAGATCCGCGGAATCTTCAGACCAGGATGTTTTTCGCGGGCGTTCTCAAGAGTTTTCATGATGGATTTCTCGTTGCAAGGGAAGGTTTTACGGGCGTTTTCGGATAAGACTTGTCGGAATAGCACCACTACAGGTAGTGTCTTTTGTGAGGGCGGGGGTCAAAACTACACAATCCGTGGGGAACAATGCAAAGGAAAAAACAAAAAAAAATCAAGGAGCCTTTCCTCCCGCATCCCAGCAGCGGTCGCAACCCGCGAAGCCCTGCGAACTTGCGTGCCCCGGCGGGTTTCGATCGAAACCCTTGACGCTTCCACGAATGGGATTGGGTTCAACCGTTTCTTTTGGCCTTGGGCGAATTGTTTGTCGAATTGCGCTTGAGAATTCATTTTTCAAGACTAACTTGGTCTTCATGAAAGTAAAAGTTGGTCAACTCAAGACGGGTCTATCGAAATATCTGCGGCTTATCCAGGAGACGGGCGAATCCGTGGAGGTCTGTGTTCGGGAAACGCCAGTGGCGTATTTGTCACCGATTGTGGAAAAGGGCATTGAAGTTGAAAGCGCACCTCCGATGGAATTGGTGAAAGCGTTGGCGGCGAATGGCATCCGCATCGTACAGTGGGGACGGAAAGACGATGATTTTGTGCCATCCCCCCGCCCGGCGGGTGATGGGAGGTCCATTAAAAACAGTGTGGTGGCCATGCGGGAGGAAAAAACGTGGTGAGCGCCTCCGCTTTGTTTTGGGATACCAGCGCGCTTGTGCCGTTGATGGTCAAAGAGTCTTTCTCTCCAGTTGTCCGGAAGATTTGGGCCGAACACGATTCGTATCACGCGTGGGACTGGGTATTGGTCGAAGTCGAAGCGGCACTGATCCGGCGAAAAGCCGGCCACGAAATTTGGCAGGATTGGCGAAACGTCCAAAAGCGTCTCTGCCTCTACTCTCTGGAAAACAAAGACATTCAAACCCTGCGCACCCTCAACCGCGGGATCGGGTTGCGCGCCGCCGACGCAGGGCACCTTTTTTTGTTTCATACGTTGGTTCATTCGATTTCCGACATGGCGCTCCTTACGTTCGACCGAGAAATGGCCACTGCGGCGCAGCGCCTGGGGTTGCGGGTTCATCCGGCGTGCATCCAATCCTGAGCGCATCCCGAATCAGGAATCCACCCCCCGCGCCCAATTCCATGCGCGGGAATCGGTTGACATTTCTTTTCCGGTGGAGTGTAAGGCAGGAGCCATGTTTCTTCGCACTACGATTTTCCTCTTGTGGCTGTTTCCGCTTGCCCTCCGCAGCGTGTCGCCGCCTCCCTTTCCTCTCCCGCATCTCGCCATTCGCGAGGCCCTTCTGCTGTCCACATGGCAGATGCAGGCCGTGCCCCCGGGCCAGGAGGACGACACCGACTGGTCAGGTCCCGACAGCGCCGCCGCGCGGGCCGCATGGCCAAACATCCGGATTCCGGCGGTCTGGAACCAGCCCCCCGGCGCCGTCCGCGCTCCCGTGCCTGCGCAGGTGGCCTGGTTCCGCTGCGTTGTCCCTCTTCCCAAGACCTGGGACGGCGACGTGGCCCTCTGTTTTCTCGGCGTCCAATTCAGCGTGGATGTATTTGTAAACGGCGAATTCATCTCCCTGCACCGGGGCGGTTACACGCCGTTTCTTGTTTCACTGCCCGCAGCGTCTCCCCGGCCCGAAACGCTGGAAATCCTGCTGCGCGTGGACAACCGCCTCTCGGAAAACACCATCCCCAAGGCCGGCGCCGGATGGGAAATGTACGGTGGCCTCACACGGGAGGCCTATCTTCTGCATCAGCCGCCGCAACGTCCGGAAAATCTCTTTGTGATCCCCCGAAAAATCACGGAAACCGAGTGGGTGCTGCAGGTGCAGGCGACTCTGCGGGGACCCTTCACGTCTCCCCTGCACATTCAAATTCTGGACGGCGCCAACCTGCTCAGCGAGAGCGTGGTCGATTCGCCCGGCGAAACCCTCGACATCGAAGTGCCGGTTCTTTCGCCAAAACTCTGGTCTCCGGATTCCCCACATTTGTATACACTTGAAATGACCTGGGGAAAAGAGCGCCTCCGCATTCCGGTGGGCTTCCGCGAGATCCGCTTCGAAAAAGGACGGCTCCTGCTCAACGGCGAACCTCTCTGGCTCCAGGGCTTCGGTCAACACGAGTTTTATCCCGATTCCGGGCCCATACTCAGCCACGAACAGCGCCGACAGGACTTCCTGCGCATGAAACAGGACTTCGCCGCCAACGCCTTCCGCACCGGACACTACCCCAATCATCCCGACATCTATCACCTCGCCGACGAATTGGGGTTTCTGGTCTTCACCGAGATTCCCGCCTGGCAAAGCGAGCCCCGCGTTCTGGCCACCGACGAAGCCTGGCAGAACTGGCTCGAACCCCAGCTCACGGATATGGTCCTGAACTTCCGCAACCATCCCAGCGTTTTCGCCTGGGGCGTTCTGAACGAAATCGACGGCGCGCACGCCTACGTGCGCCGCGCGGTGAAGCATATCCGCGACCTGGATCCGACGCGTCCCGTGTCCGCCGTGATCGCAAAAGACGAAGACTTCCACCTGAACCGCATCACCGATCTCGCCGCCCGCAACCTTCACTACGGCTGGTACCATTCCCGCAACGTCTACGATCTGCGCGAAGGACTCCGAGCAAACCTCGAGGCCGCCGGTTCCACACCTCTCTGGATCTCCGAACTCGGCGGCATGGCGCGCCCCGGACGTCTCGGCGGCGGCTACAGCGATGAGGTCCGCGGCACCGAAACCTATCAGGACAAAATGACCCGTTTCGGCCTCCAGTACAGCCTCTTCAATGCCGACCGTATCGTCGGCCTCTCGCTCTGGACCTGGTCCGACTACGAACGCGGCGGACGCCCCCACGACCACGGCATTCTCGGCCCGGACCGCGCCCCCAAACTCGCCGCATACGCCACCGTGAACCTCATGCGGCCCGACACCGTGGTCCTGGCCCTGGAAAACGAAACCCTCATCCCGGCGGGAGGCGAGTTCACAGCCGAACTGGCCGTCTTCTCCCGCAAGCCCGCCCCCGGCGAACGCTACACGCTTCACGCGGACATCCGGCGCGGCGCGGAAATCCTGCTGCGGCAGGAACATCCGCTCACCCTCGGCGAAGAACACGTCACACCAGCCGGTAACATTTCCTGGCCGCTGCCGGAAGGCATCCCGCCCGGCCTGCACCACCTCTACGTCGAACTGCGGCGCGGGGACGAGCTGATCCACTCCCAGGCCCTGCCTTTCGAGCCCGGCGAAACGACGCGTCCCGGCGTGCTCCGCCTCCCTCCGCCCAAAAACGGCGCCCTCCAGCGCGTCGAGATCAACGGCATGAAACTCATGGTCTATCCCCACGTGGGTCTTCACCTCGCGCTGCCCCCCGGACGGCATGAGCTGCGCAGCGCCACTGGCCTGCAAACGCTCGACATCCAGGCCGCCCGCAGCCTCTCCGTGGAATGGGAATGAACAAAATTCTCCTACTCGTCGTCCTGTTCGCCGCGACCCTCGCCTCGCGTCACATCGCCTTCGACGACGACGAATTCCAACACGCCCACATGGCCTGGCTTCTGGCCCGCGGCGAAATTCCGCACCGTGACTTCTTCGAACACCATCTCCCGCTCTACCATCTGGTGATGGCCCCGCTTACCCTCGGCGACGCCGGCCCCTCCCGCATCCTCCTGCTCCGCTTCGTCAGTTGCCTCTGGCTGACCGGGTCTCTGGCGCTCTTCGCCCGCTTCCTCCAACAACGTCTGGGCTCTCTGCCCCGGGCACCTCTGCTGTGGCTGCTGCTCTCGCCCATCTTTTTCGTCAAGATGATCGAAGTCCGTCCCGAAAGCTTCGCCATGTTCCTCGCCGCCGCCGCGCTCGTCCTGCTGGGCCGGGAACGCCCATCCCTTCTGTTCGCTGGCCTACTGGCCGGGGCCACGGTCATGGCCAGCCAGAAATTCATCTTTCTCGCTTTCGGCCTGTTTTGCTTCACAGGTTTTGAGCATCGCCTGCGCGGCCTGCTTCGATTCTCCATCGGCGGCGTCCTCGCCGGACTGCCCATCCTGGCCTTCTACCTCCTCAACGATGCCGGACCTGCGGCTTGGGAACAGCTCGTGGTCCTCAACCGCCACTGGAAAGAAAGTTTCTCCCCCGCGATGTACGCGTCCCTGCTCTGGAACAGCTCGCCCGTGCTTGTCGCCCTGGCCGTCGCCGGACTCGCCGCCGCCCCGGCGCAACGACGGAACCAACGCGCCGCCGCCCTTCTGCTCGGTGCCGGACTCGCCGCCGTGCTCATCGTGCCCATCCCCTTCCGCCAAACGTTCCTCATGCTCTACCCGGGCCTGCTGCTGTCCGCCGCGCTCGGATGGAACACCCTTGCCGTCGCGATTCCCTCCCGCTCCGCACGCGTCGTCCTCGCCCTCGCCGCCTGCCTGCCCGGACTTCACAGCCTCCGCCAGGACTTCCGCGAAACGCTGCATGAAGACATGGCCCTGATGCGACACCTCGACACCCACACGCGCGGCCCTGTCTTCGATGGACGCGGCCTCGTCTTCTGGCGTCCCCATGTCGGCTATTATCCATGGATGCACGAAGGCCTGATGATGATGCTCTATCCCGAAACCTATTCCACCCAAACCCAGGACGCCCTCCGCGACGCCGGCTTCCCCAAGGTCCTCTGGGACTACCGCGTGAACGACCTCCTCCCCGAATCCCTCACCACCTTCCTCGCCGCTCACTACGTCCCTTCCGAACCCTCTCCCCTCTGGGTTCCCGGTCTGCGGATCGACCGTTCCCGCCTGTCCCCCGGCGGCAACGAAATCCTCCTGCCCGTCGCCGGGACCTACCGCATTACCTGGCGCGGCGGAAGCATGTCCCTGGACGGCCAGGAGATCGACAGCGGCGTCCGTTCCGCCCTCGGCAGCGGCCCCCACCGCATCCAGGCCCGCGGCTTTGTGCGAGACCTGCGCTTCGAACGCGTGGAGGAAGGCCCATGATTCCAGCCCGCGCCCTCCGCATCCTGCTCCTCCTGCTGCTCGGAGGCCTCTGCGCCTTGATGCTCCGCCACCACCTGCTCGTCCTTTCCCATCCCTATCCCCTGGAATACGGCGAAGGTGTCAACCAGCTCTGGATCTCCCGCATCGCCGCCGGACAAGCTCTTTATCCGCCCGTAAACCCCGACAACCTGCCCCAGCTCCACAACCCCTACCCGCCCCTCGCACCCTTGCTCGTGCACGGACTGTCCCGACTCCTGCCCAGCTCCCATCCCTTTTTCGCCGGACGACTTCTGATGTTCCTCGGTTCCCTGCTCTCCGCCGAAGCCCTCTTCCGACTGCTGCGGCGTCAAGGCCTTTCCCCCGCCCAGGCCCTCATCCCCGCACTGCTTTTCCTGCTCTCGCCGATGCTTCTCCGCTTCGGATCCCTCCTCCGCTACGATCCGCTCGCCCTCGGTTTGTCGCTGCAAGCCCTCGCCCTGCTCGACCGTCCGCTCCGCCCTCGGCACGCGGCCCTCGCCGCCCTGCTGGGCATGTCTGCCCTGCTCGTCAAACCCACCTTCATCGCCGTCCCGCTCCTGCTGATCCTCCTCTGTGTTCGTCCCTTCCGCGTACGCCTCTTCCTCGCCGCCGCCCTCGGTGCCGCCCTGCCCCTCGGAGCCGTCGCCCTCTGGCTCTTCCACCGCGAATCTCCCCAGCTCCTTCTGCATCTCTGGAACCTCCAGGGCCTTCCCTCCGACCTGAACAACGTCCTCGCATGGCTCGCCCCCGCCGCTGGATTCCACGCCCCTCTGCTGGCCCTCGCCGTCACTGCGCTGCGGATCAAAAATCCCGGCACCCAGACCCTGCGCCTTTACGCCCTGCTCGCCTGCATCGCGCCCCTGCTCACTTCATCCATCACCGGAAGCCAGGAAAACTACCTGCTCGAACTCTGGGCCGCCGCCTGCCTTCTCGCAGGCTTTGGCGCACGCAGCCTTTCCGTCGCGACCCTCGGCCCCGTCCTGCTCCTGCAACTCCTGCTCTTTATCCCCTTCCCCGCCGCGCCCGTGTTCACCCGCACCTACGGACAGGAACTCCCCGCCGCCGTCCGCACCTCGGCCACGCCCACCGCCGCCGACAGCGAAATCGGACGCCTCCTGCACATGGAACTCCGCACCGCCGACGCCCCCATCCTCAGCAGCGACCTCGGACATCTCGCCGTCCTCGACCGTGCCCCCGTTTTCCAACCCTACCAGTACGGACATCTCGCCCGCGCCGGAAAATGGAACCTGCACGCCCTCGACACTGCCATCCGCGAACACGCTTTCGCCTTTGTGCTCCTCAAAGGACTCGCCGAAACCCACGGCGACCCCTACTTTCCTCCCGCCCAACAAGACCTTATCCACCAACACTACGAACTCCACCGCGTCCTCGGCCCCTGGCACCTCTACCGCCGCGTGGACTGACAACAATCTCCCGCCCACCGCAACCAGGACAAACGGAAGAAAACTGGGACCGGATGACTTGATTACTGTACCTTCCAACCCGATTCAGTCCGCACAAACGAATTGGATTTCGAACGAATCCCCGTCAGCTCAAACGGAAGGATCCGGGCTGTTATTTTTTGCTGAACGGGCGACGGGGTGAACTCGATCGTGAATTCATCGTTGCTGTGCTGAAACAAAACGGCGCATTTGCTTGCCCGGGTCATAGCCAACGAGGTTTCTATGGCTTTGGGATTTGGAAAAAAAGCCTTTCCCAATCCGGTTTTCGGATCAATTTCCACCCGGGAGGCCTCCACCCTGACGGTATCAATTTGAAGCACGGGGGGGCGCGTTGGATTGTACAGTTTCGTGTGGAATGTGAGCAAAGCCTCGTCGGATCCCATTTTGGGGATGGTGATTTCCAGACGGATTGAGCTGAAAGTCTCCATGTCTGCAGAGGTGGGGGGTTCTCCGTCTGAAAACCAACTCGCCATCTCGCGAAACTCCGCGTTTTTCAGGAACCGGCGCAGCCGATCCGCCTCCTCCGTCGTGCTTTTCTTAAAACCCGCAAACTCTTCGGAAAGAGCTGAAAATTTTTGCTCCGCCTCTTCCAATTTCACTTTGTTTCGTTCAAAAGCCTCGACAACCTTGTCGTGTTGTGAATATTCGGATGCGGATTGTTCATGCCGTTCGATTTTATTCTTGGCGGCATTGAGTTCCTTTTGCAGCCGTTCGACACTGCGGAAATTCTGCGCGCTCTCCTTTTCATACAAAGAGCGTTTTTCCTCGGATTCCTTGAGCCGATGCGTCAGTTGAACGACCTTTTCCCGGGAGTCCGCCAATTCATCCTTCGTTTGTGCGTAGCGGTCTTGCAGGGAGTCGCCACACCCAGCAAGCAGGAGGACTACAGTACCAAAACAAAAGAGTGTATACGTTTTCATATGTGTTGTTCGGTTTCGCTCATGGGTTAATCACGCATCGCATTCTTAAACGCATCCAGGGCAACGGGCTTCCGTGTGGCATCAAACAGGGAGGGGGCGCCTTGAATGGAATCCTGCTGGGTCACCGCAATCGCCGCCTGAGTGA
>CAZCFM010000002.1:37114-48233 GCA_964497855.1 uncultured Verrucomicrobiota bacterium
TTTCAGGGTGTCGAATGCGGCTCTCGCCTCCTTGACCGCCTTGGCGTTTTCAGCCAACCTTAACTCATATTCCCTCCTTCTCTCCGACAATTCGGTCAGGCTGTGCTCTAGTTTCGCCACAAGGGTTTCCGTTTCCTTGAGCGCCCAAACCAAGTACCCTTCGGGGTCTTGAGCCACTCTTTCAGGAGTCCAAACGTTTTCAGGGGCCACCGCAGAGGGAACGTCAGGTTTTGAGCATCCCATCCACAGAAGGAAGGTTGCGGAAAGGAACAGGATTTTTTTCAGTTTCATGGCTCTTGGGTGTTCTCGCGTTCGACAGGATGGAATTTGCAGCACTGGGGAATCCTTGGTTCTCTCAATTGATTTGATCGCCACGATGGCTTCTTTTCTCGCGTTCTGCAATCCCTTTTCCCTGGAAACAGTCCTCCCTCCATTCGAATGCGGCCCCGCCATTTCCTTCCGAAACCCGGAACTGCAGTTACCATTCATACAACAAGTTGCATGATTCGCTTCTATACAGACTCCCAGTGCCTGCGTATTTTCGTGGAATGCATTATCACAATCGTCTTCTTCTTTCTCTCGCATTCGTCACCACCCTTCTTAGCGCCCAGGAGCCGGTCGCCCGCTTCCGGGTCACCCCCGAGGTGATCAATCCAGGTCTGGAGGCCTTCACCGGCACCACTGGCGGATTCATCGGCCACACCTTCCTCCGCAACGGCGGCTATGGCTTCGAACCCGTCCAATTCCGCAACCGCTTTTTCGCCGCCGCCGATGCTGAAAACGTGATCGAAGTGGACCGAACACCCCTGACCCAATACAATTCCTACCGCGAAGGCATGATGGACGGGGCCGAAGTCCTTGTCTTCCGCATCACGAATGGAAAAATGAATCTGGTGCGCCGCGACACGGTCGCCCCCGGCGGCCACAAATCCAGCGGCTGGGATCACCAAGGCGGAAGCGGCAACCTGATCGCGCCAGACGCCACGCGCTTCACGGGCGGCTTCGAAAGCTGGTCCCGCCCGGAGGTGCCCTATTGGTTCGCCATCGCCGCCGTGGACGAGCACAACCGCCTCGGACCCCTCTCCGCTCCCGTTCGCATCGTCCGCCCCGCCCGTCCCCAGGGACAAAACCAGGGCAGCGTCGACAACCAAACCGTCAACGCTCCCCGCCCCGGGCGCAACGCGCCCACTGGCAACGCCGATCTCCCCGCCCCCACGGGCTTCCAGGCCAGCTTCGACGCCGCCAGCGACCACGGGGTCTTCTCCTGGAACCCCGTTCCCGGTGCCGTGGGCTACCGACTGCTCCGCTCCGACGATGATCCGGGCCAACACGCGGGCTATCGCTTGGAACTCGCCGGACGCGCCACGTCACCCGAGGAACAGATTCGCGCCGGAGACATGATCATCGTCCGCAAGACCATGCTCGAGCCCTCCCGCCGCGTGCAAATGAGCCATCGCATTTACGATGCCCGCGTCCACGAGGAATTCCTTCCTGAAGGCATCCAATTCCACCGCGACGAGGACCCGAATCTCAGCTGGTCCTTCGAAAAGTACGGACCAGACAGTCCCGTGGAGGCCGGCGGCGAAACCGCCCTGCGTGTGGACATCCGCGACACCCGCGAATTCGCCCTCCAACCCTACGCCTACGGGCCCATCGATCAGGACTGGTGGCCCCAGTTCCGCATCGACCGCGACTATGTCGTCGAATTCTGGGCCAAAGGCTCCGGTTCCGTCAGCACACTGACCTTTGCATGGCTCGGATACTACAGCCAAGGGGCGAACCGCATCGAACCTTTTGTCGCCAATCTGACCGGCGAATGGCAGAAGTTCTCCTTCCCCTTCCGGGTCAATTCCGTCTACGAGCGCGGACCCATCCAGCAATTCAAACTCTCCACCAGCGGCCCCGGCTCTCTCTGGCTCGACAACCTCCGCGTCCGCCAAAGCGACACCGCCCTGGGAGCCCTCACCGCGGAAGATGAAAAGATGTTCCGTCAGGCCAAACTCGGTGCCCTGCGCACCCACAACTTTATCAAAACCTTCCGCAACACCTACAGCATGGAGCAGCTCAGCAACCCGGCAGGTGCCAGCAACGGCATCTACGGCAACACGCTGGGCCAGACCCTCTCCATCATGGAAACCATCAGCACACGCCCCTGGCTGCAAATCGAAATGCACATGAGCCCGGACGAGTGGCGCGGCTTGGTCGAATTCATGGCCGCCCCCTACGATCCTGCCGTGGACACGCCCGCCACCAAACCCTGGGCCGCCAAGCGCCATGCCCAGGGCCGCGCCGCCCCCTGGACCGACGCCTTTGATAAAATCTACTTCGAAATCTCCAACGAAACCTGGAACGGCCTCTTCGCCCCCTGGACCTTCGCCAACATGCCCGACAGCGCCAGCGGCGAGAGCCTCGACCGCGGCACCGTCTACGGACTCTTCCAGGAATGGGTTATCGACCAACTCAAAAGCAGCCCCCACTGGGCCGCCGCCGGCCTGGACAACAAGGTCGAATTCGTCATCGGCGGCTGGGCCACTCAGCCCGGGGCCAGCGGTTACGGCCAGCGCGCCATCGCCGCCTCCCCCCGATCCCGCCACCACACCATTGCCGCCTACAACGGCGGCTGGGACGAAGGCGAAGGCCCCATGCAGGACAACGACGGCTCTCTCCAGCGCATCCTCTTCCACGCCCCACAGGTCGGCATGGTCCGTTCCCGCGCTCTTGCGGAGTTCCGCGACAGCGAAATCGCCGCCGGCCGCGGCAACTGGGTGAACGGTGTGTATGAAGCCGGCCCCGGCTACGCCCTTTCCGGCCTCAACAACCAGGCCCGCATGAGCCCCGAAGAAGTCGAAACCCAGGCCCGCGCCATGAAAAGCCTCGCCTCGGGCACCGCCACCCTCGACTCTTTCCTCGAAAAAGCAGTCCACGGTTTCGTGCTCAACAACTTCTTCACCATGAGCCGCGGACGCACCCACTGGGTTTCCCACACCGACCTCAAAAACGGCGGCCACCCCCACCTGCCCTTCACCACCATCCAGCTCTTCAACCACGAGGGCACCGGGGATCTGGTGAAAGTGGAAACGATCTCCGTTCCCACCCGGGACGCGCCGGCCTATCGCCGTCGCCCCGCCGGCAAGGACATGCCCCTTGTCGCCGTCTATGCCACACGTCAGGGCGACCGCTATAACGTCTTCGTGCTCTCCCGCCGTCTCGACCGTCACCCGGATCCGGCCCACGACGGCTTCACGCCCGTGGAAATCGAACTGCCCTTTGCAAAGGCCCGCAGCATGTCCATCCACCGCCTCACCGGCGATCCCCGCGCCCACAACCTCGACGCCGAAGTCATCAAGATCGAGCGCTTCGATTCCAACCGAGCCCTTTCGGCACCCGACGCTTCAAAAACCCTCATTCTGCCGGTCAACAAATCGACCGGAGCCGATGTGCGCGGGCTTCCCCCCGGGTCCACGTTCCTCTATGTGTTTGAAGGAGTCGAATAAGCCGCATGATTTAGAGTAAAAACGACTCAGTTCTCGATTGCAACCCGCCTGCTCGCAATGCAGTATGGGCGCATGTCGCTACTCCGAATCGTCCTCTGCCTTTCCGTATCCGCTATTCCCCTGCTCGCTCAATCGCTCGTGCCGGGAGAAACAGACACCTTTGCCGCTGAATGGGCTGTCGCAGCCGACGGCAGTGGAAAGCCTGTTGAAAGCGGACGCATTCCCAATCCCTGGGCGGCCAACTTCACGGAAGAGCGCGGCAGTGCGCGTGTCCGTTTTGTTCCCGACCCCGTTCATCGCCGCAAATCCTTTGAACTGGTCAATCTCGGCGGCGACAAAACGGCCCGTCTGGTCACGGACCCCGCCCTGGTCCTCGAAAACGGTAAAACCTACACGCTGAAGCTGGATCTTCTGACCCGCGGGGAAGCCGTGGGAACGCTGCGCATCCTGGGGGCCGTAAACAAAACCCTCCCCCTGCCCACCAGCCGCGGCAGTTGGATTCCCCTGCGCGAAACCTTCGTGGCCAACGGCGAAACCCTCCGGCTCGAATTCAGCAATTCCCGCCGGGGCGAGGAAAATTCCCTCCACATCAGCCGCATCAGCCTCGTGCGTCAGGATCCACCGATTGCCCCCATTTCTGCACAGGAAGAGGAACCCCGCAGCACCTTGCACGCGACCTATCAACGCGAATATGCCGCCTTGGGAGGGCTCTCCTTTCTCAACGCCGCAGACCCGGATGTCCTCCTCCGCTCCGCCACGGGCGGCAATATCTTCCCCGTCACCAGCTCCCATATCCTGCCCCCCCCTTTTGAATCCCTCCGTCGCTTTGAGGTCACGCAGCCAGGCACCACGCCACAGGCCGTCCGGCTCAGCGTGACCAACCGCGACCCCATCCTCAAAGGCGAAACCTTGATGATGGTGTTTGAGGCCCGCGGGGAACTTCTGCCCGGCGGCACTCCCGATGGGTGGGGACCGGTCGCTCAGGCCGTCATTCACGGCCCCTCCGATGTGCCAGGCGATGCTCCCCTCAAATGGCAGTGGAGCGAACCCAACCGACTCCAGGACCTGAGCTCGGTCTGGCAACGTTTCCACGCCCCCGCCCGTTGGGCCGCCCCGCGCGACCTGAAACCCGGCGAAGTCCGCTTCGAAATCTGGGTCGGTCAAAAACACCAACGTGTCGAAATCGGAGGCCTTGCGCTCCTCTCCATCAAAAACGCCGACCGCAGCCGCTTCCCTCTGGACAGTCCATCCTACATGGGCTCCGGGGAAACGCAGGAATGGCGGGCCGAAGCCGAAGCCCGCATCGAGCGCAGCCGCAAGGCCGATCTCCGCGTCCATGTTCCCGGCGCCCCCAACGCACGAATCGCCGCCACAATGAAAAGCCATCGTTTTCATCTCGGCAGCAGTGTGTCGCTCTACGCGTGGCACGGACGCAGCCCTCAACGGGCAGGACTTTCCCCGGCCGACACCGAACTGTACCGCACCCGGTCCATGGCGTATTTCAACCGCATCACGCTCGAGGACGCCTTCACCTCGGCCTTTTGGGAAACTGCCGATCCATCCGCGGCGGAAAGCTTCCGAAAGAGCCTGGGCGAGACCCTCGATTATTACCGGAACCGAAATGTCGCCATCTCCGCCGGTCCGCTTTGGCGGCCGGCCCGCGAGCCTCTGCCCGGAGATTCCCTCGCCGAACGCCTTCGTTTTGCCGGGGATCGTGTCGGCGACTGGGTCGCGGCTTCTGACACCTCCGCCGCCGAAACCGCCCTGTCCACATTGGGCCCGGAAGCTCTGCCCACCTTTTTTCAGCGCGTGGCCGAACTCCAACCCGGGGCACGGCTCTGGATTGAAGAGCAGGATATGATTTCCTCCCCCGGGAAGGGTGCTTGGCTCCGACAGCAAAACGCCCCCCTCCAGGGACTCGCCCTGAACGCCAGCGGCGGGCTCCTGCGCGACATCTCCCCGGAGATGTGGTGGCAGCTCATGGACCTGCTCCACGAACAGAACGGACTCCGCTTCCGCTTCACCCAACTTCAGGTCCCCATTCGCAATCCGAAAGATGCCCAACAACAGGCCTATCAACTCGCCCATCTTCGGGACACCTTGCTGACCCTCTTTGCCAGTTCCGCCGTGGAAGGTGTTGATTTTGCCGGTTTCTGGGCCGGTGTTCACCCCTACCCCGCCTCCGCCCTCTGGGACGAAAAATGGCAACTGACACCGATCGGCACTCTTGTCATCGACCTCTTCTACAAACAATGGTGGACGCAGGCCGAGGGAAACAGCGACGCCGAGGGCCGCTGGCAGACCCGCGCTTTCCAGGGAACCTATGAAGTCATTGTCACCCATCCCGACGGACGCAGCCTCCGCCGCACTGTGGTTCTGCCTCCCGAAGGCCTTGATGTGGAATTCAGCTTTTGAAAAAAACCGCCATCCTGCTTCTGCTCTCGCTCAGCGCCTGTCTGGGACGACGCAGCCCGCCAGAGACCGAAACCCGTTTTCGCCCCGCAGGCGTGGTTCGCATCGTGAATTCGGCCGAGCGATATCTGATCTTTGAGTCCTTTTTCGCCTTTGCGCCCGGCCAGGAACTCAGCGTCATGCACAAAGGACGCAAGAGCGGTGTCGTGCGTGTCTTGGAGCTCCGCAAGCGTCCTCAGTTCGCGGCCGATCTACTCGAAGGCAGCGCCAGGCCCGGCGATATTGTGGAGTTTTGATCAAGGGCCCCGAACCCATTCGAGCTGGCAAAACGCATGGATTTTCCCAAGCACAAACTGCGAAAAAGGATTTTCTTTCGTCTGAAAAACCGATACTTGCATCTTCCCCCTTTTTATCCTTTCACCCTTTTCAGGAGTTTCGCATGTCTGGACACAGCAAATGGGCCAATATCAAACACCAAAAAGCTGCCGCCGATGCCAAAAAAGGCAAGGCCTTCAGCAAAATCGCCAAAGAACTCACGGTCGCGGCCCGTCTGGGTGGCGGGGACCTTGACGGAAACATCAGCCTGCGTCCGCTGATTGCCAAGGCCCGGGCGGTGAACATGCCCGCCGACAACATCGAACGCGCCATCAAAAAAGGCACCGGCGAAGGCGCCGACACGGACAACATCGAGGAAGTGAATTACGAGGGATACGCCTGCGGCGGCGTCGGCGTAATTGTAAAAGCCCTCACCGACAACCGAAACCGCACCGCCGCCGAAGTGCGCTTCTGTTTCAACAAGGCCAGTTTCAGTCTGGGTCAAACCGGCAGTGTCAGCCGCGGTTTCCAACGCAAAGGGGTCATCGAAATCGAAGCCGAAGGCGTTTCGGAAGAATCCCTGCTGGAAGCCGCGATGGAGGCCGGAGCCGAGAACTTCGAGCAGGAGGGCGACCGTTTTGTGGTCACAACCGCGCCCAACGACTACAACAACGTCTCCGAAGTCCTGCGGAAAGCCGGGTTCGTCGCCGTCGAATCCGAAATCACCCTCGTGCCCGACACCTATGTCGAACTGACGGATCTGGAACAGATCAAATCCATCATGGCCTTTGTCGAGGCCCTGGAGGAGCTGGACGATGTTCAGGACGTGTACACCAACCTCGACGTGAGCGACGACGTCGCCGCCCAACTCTGAGATGCCAGAGCCTCGGCGCATCCTTGGTGTCGACACCTCCCTCCGCTCCACCGGGGTCGCCGTGATCGTCTCCGATGGAGTGCGCCACCGCGTGCAATCCTACGGCGTGATCGCCGCTCCGGCTTCCTGGCCCCGCAGCCGCTGCCTGCTGCAACTGCACACCCGTCTCGGGGAAATTCTTCGCGACGAAAAACCGGAAAGTGTCGCCATCGAAGGCATCTTCTTCAGCAAGAGCATCAAGACTGCGTTTATCCTCGGGGAAGCCAGAGGCGTCGTGATCGCCACCTGCGCGGCGGCCGGACTTTCCGTCTGCGAATACGCCCCGCGCAGCGTCAAACAGGGCATCGTCGGACGCGGGTCCGCCGACAAAAGCCAGGTCGCCCTGATGGTCAAATCCATGCTGGGACTCAGCGAAATTCCCCAAAACGACGCCGCCGACGCCCTCGCCATCGCCATCTGTCACGCCAGTCACCTACGCAACGCCGCAGCCCTCGGCACGGGCAACCAGATTTAGTGCCGTTGACTTCCGGCACTGATTCCGGCATTGTCCTCCCATGCACCTGCCCGGTCTGCTTCTCATCGCCCTGCTGATCCTCGCCGGATCGGTCGGAGCCTGGCTGGCCGAAAAACTGAGGCTGCCCGCGCTGTTCGGCCAGGTCCTCGCCGGGGTGATTCTGGCGCAGAGCGCCGCCGGACATTTCCTGCACGACAGCCGTGCGGCGTTCCAGCCCTTTTCGACTTTCGCGCTGAGTCTGGTGGCTGTCACCATTGGCGGCCATCTCGAATTCCGCCGCCTGCACAACGCGAAAAAACGTATTCTGCTCATTTCCATCGCCCAAACCACCCTCACCTTCTGGCTGGTCTTCGGCGCCTTTCACGTCATCAATCCCATCGGCCTCGTGGGCGAACTGCGCCTGCCTGTCCACCTGCTGCTCGCCTCCATCGCCACCTCCACCTCGCCCGTCAGCACGATTCACCTGATCCGCGAACGCAAGGCCAAGGGACTGCTCGTCAAAACCACCCTCGCCGTCCTCGCCGTCAACAACCTCATCACCCTCGCCCTCTTCGAAATCATCCGCTCCTTCGACGTCAACCTGCTGACCTCGCACCGGCTCGACTGGAACGTTCTCCTGACCGCCGCCGCGGGCGTGGGCCTGGCCCTGGGCATTGGGCTGCTGGCGGGCTGGGGACTGGTCGAGCACTGCCGCCGCCACCTGCAAAAACTGAAGCACAAGCGCCGCGATCCCGCGCTCGTGCAGGCAGAACTTTTCACCGCGTTTCTGGTCACCATGTTTCTCTGCGACGGCCTCTGCGAATGGATCACCCACAACTCGCCGCGGCAGGCCATCGCCCCCTCCCCCATTCTCGCCAACATGATGCTGGGACTGGTTCTGGCCAACCGTTCCAGCTTCAAGGAGGATTTACTGGGACTTTTTAATGTCTTGGAACACTCGGTTTTCTCGATGTTCTACGTGCTCGCCGGCGCCCATTTCCAGTGGGACGCCGCCGTCTCGGTGGGCTGGGCCTCCGTGTTGTTCTTTGGCGTGCGCACCGTCGGCAAAGTCCTCGGCGGATGGATCGGCGGTGTGCTCGGGGGCAGCACCCGGCGCATGGCGCACTGCATCGGGCCCATGCTGCTGAGCCAGGGTGCCATCGCCGTGTCGCTGGTCATCCTGCTGGAACAATACGAGGCCTTTGCCCCGGTCGCCAGCATTTTCACCGCCTGCGTGCTGTCCGCCTCCGTCATGGCCGAACTCTTCTCCGCGCCCATCATCGGACGCGTGCTCGACCAGGCGGGCGAATCCAGCCGCGACCGCACCCGCCTCATCGAATTCCTGCAGGAGGAATTTATTCTGCCCCGCCTCCGCGCCCGCGACAAAAACGATGTCATCGAACAAATGACAACCTTTCTCTGCCACACCCACACGCTGCCCACGCCGCGCGAGGAGGTTCTCCGCGCCGTCTTCGCCCGCGAGGCTCTCGTGCCCACCGGCATCGGCCACGGCATCGCGGTTCCCCACGCCATCGTCGGCGAAGGCAGCGGCATCGCCGGCGTGCTCGCCCTGCTCGATCCACCGGTGGATTTTGGTGCGCCCGACGAGGTGCCCGCCCGCATTGTGCTGCTCATCGCCACGCCGGAGACCCAAAAACACCGCCACCTCGAAGTCATCGCCGCCGTCACCCGCATGTTGCGCGACGTGCGTATCCGCGAACGGATTTTCCAGGCCCAGAGCGCCGAGGAGATTCACGAAATCATCGACGGCGAAGAGTCCGAGACCTTCAATTATTTTCTGGAAACCTGATCAGACCTTCGGCCAGGCCATGCGGAAACGTTCGCGGCAGTACACGTAACCGTCCGGGCTTTGCATGCGGCCAATCACGGGAAACGCCTCCGCTTTCAGGTGTTTTGTGGCCGGATCCAAAATCCCGTCGCGCACAAAAACCTTGCCTGCGATGCCCAGCAAAATGCGGTTCTGGCCAATCTCCTGCATGTCGTGAAACCGGCATTCCATCGCGACAGGCGCCTCCGCCACGCGCGGCGTGCGAATGTCCAGCGAGGGCAGCGTGCTGCATCCGGCGAAGTCCACTTCGGAGTGTCCGTAGGGCAGAACGGCGGCCGTCTGGTTCATGGCGTGGGCCGTGCCCTCGTCCACGAGATTCACGACAAATTCTTTTTCGCGGAGAATGTTGCGCACGGTGTCTTTCGGCACGCCGGGGCTTTTATCGCCCACACCGAAAATCACCAGCGGCGGTGACGCTCCAAACACGTTGAAAAAGCTGAAGGGGGCGAGGTTGACACTCCCGTCCTCGTTGAGCGTGCTGATCCACGCAATGGGACGCGGCGTCACCAGAGCTGTGAGCACCTTGTAGGCGATGGCTTTGTCGGAACCGATAAGATCGAGTTGCATAGGGCGTTACCCTACACCACTTCCGACGTTCGGAAAGCGGAATTTCACGGATTCCGATGGTCGGAAACGGAGGTCAGGACGCTGCGGCGTTGAAGGCGCGGTCGCCGGCGTCGCCGAGGCCGGGGAGAATGTAGCCGTGTTCGTTGAGGCGTTCGTCGAGGGCGCAAAGGTGAATCGGGACGTCGGGAAATTCGCTCTGCACGCGGCGGACGCCTTCGGGCACGCCCAGAATGCCTAGATAGCGCACGTCGCGCACGCCCCAGGTGCGCAGGTCGCGCAGGGCGGCGGAGGCGCTGCCGCCGGTGGCGAGCATGGGGTCGAGCACGAAGGCGACATCCACGGGGCGTCCGGCGGGGAGTTTCTGATAGTAGGCGACGGGTTGCAGCGTTTTTTCGTCGCGGTAAAATCCAAGATGCCAGACTTCGGATTCGGGCATGAGTTCGAGGAAGGGGTCAACCATGCTGAGCCCGGCGCGGAGGATCGGAACGATGCCGATGCGGCAGGTGAGCTGGCGCGCGTCGGTGGGCTGGAGAGGAGTTTCAATGCGGACGGGGTCGGTGGGCAGGTCGCGGGTGGCCTCCAGCGCGAGCAGGGTCGTGAGGCGTCGGACAGCGTTGCGGAAACGGGCCGGGCTGCTGTGCTTGTCGCGCAGGACACGCAGGGCGTTGTCCGCGAGCGAATGATGGAGAATGTGGGGGGAGATGGGCATAAGGTTCTCTCTGCCAGAAGACGGGCGCGGATCAATCCGAAAAGGGAGAAGAACGCAGAGCTTCGATGACTTCGGCCAGGGGGAGTCCGACAATGTTGCTGTAACTGCCGCGGATGGCGCGGACCATGTGGGCGGCACCGGCCTGGATGCCGTAGGCACCGGCTTTGTCCATCGGCTCGCCCGTGGCGACGTAGCGTCTGATTTCCGACTCCGACAACACGCGAAACTCCACGTCGCTGCGGCACAGAAAACAGCGGGATTCCGCGCCGAGGCGCAGGCAGACGGCGGTGAGCACCTCGTGCGTGCGGCCCGAGAGCGCGGACAACATGCGGACGGCATCCGCCGCATCCTCCGGTTTTTCCAAAACCTCCCCGTTCAACACCACCAGCGTGTCGGCGGCCAGAAC
>CAZCFM010000002.1:48333-59003 GCA_964497855.1 uncultured Verrucomicrobiota bacterium
CCGGTTTTTCCAAAACCTCCCCGTTCAACACCACCAGCGTGTCGGCGGCCAGAACGATGTGGTCCGGGTGACGCGGCGCGACGGCGGCGGCTTTCTCCGTGGCCAGACGTCTTCCGTACGCCTCCGGCGCTTCACCGGGCTGGCGGACTTCCGGAATGTGGGCCGGATTCACCAGACAGGCGATGCCGGCGGAAGCCAGCAGTTCGCGGCGGCGCGGGGAGGCGGAGGCCAGGACGATGGGGGTTTTCACCGGGTGGATAGCGCGAGAGCCGCGTGGACGCGCAGGGTTTGCACCATGCTGTGAAGGCCATTGGTGCGGTTCATGGTTAAATGGGACAACAGGCCTATTTTTTCGAGGAAATCGAGATTTGCGCCCAGAATCTCCTCCGGACTGCGGTTTTGATAGACCCGCAGCAGGATGGCGATCAGACCCTGCACAATCAAGGCATCGCTTTCCGCCTGAAGCTGCAAACGACCCTCCTGCGACTCGGCGTGCAACCAGACCTGTGACTGACAACCCTTGACCTTGTGGGCATCGTCTTTGAAGCGGGGTTCCATGGGTGGCAGTTCGCGGCCCAGTTCGATGATGTGGGCGTATTTCTCCTGCCAATCGGCAAAAAGAGAAAACTCGTCGATCAATTCCTGTTCGGTTTCAGCAAGCGAATTCATGCCCCCACCCTAGCGGGAAGTGCCGCGGAGTCAATGCAACGAGACAAGAGGATTGATTTTCCCAGCGACGCAGCTAACAAGAGCCCCATCGGAGCGTAGCTCAGCCTGGTAGAGCGCTTGCCTTGGGCGCAAGAGGCCGCAAGTTCGAATCTTGTCGCTCCGACCATTTTTTTTCTGCCCTATCTTTTGCAGGGCAGGCCATTTTTTGGGTATTTGTCGAACGATTGTGGGCAAAATTCTGGTTTTGACCCTTGGGACGTACCCTATCAGGCTTTCGGATCCAGAGGTTCTCGGAGATTGCAGTCACGCTTTTGTTCCGCGAGGGTGACGTTCCAGGCAGCGTTGAAGTTGACCCTGAAGGGTCCAGAGGATGCGGGGCCCTAAACCGCAGAATGTGTGGGCTGACGGACCGCCCCCCCCCCATCCTTCGTCATGTCCGTTCACCATCCGATGCGGGACGAACCACTGGTCTGCGTGCGGCTGCCAAAGCGGTCGGTAAAAAGAAAATCTTGACGGCTGTCGAATTGGAAATTGGTTCCACCCCGCCCGTGAGAGATGGAAATGCCGCTGCGGGGCAGCGGGCGGATGTGGGGATGTCCGTAGGGAATGAGCGTGGGCCAGACAATGACCTGCGGAGAGGTATTACGCCGTCCGAAATTCATGGCGTCACGGGCGCGTTGATCGGCCTGCTGTGCCTGAATTTCCGCTTCGCGCACCCGCCATTCCAAGTCGGCGAGACGCTGAGAATCCCGGCGGGCTGCGTCGAGCGTTTCCACCTCCGCTCGGGCGGAGGCGAGTTGTGTGAAAACATTCACATCCGGATAGCCGTTTTGGAAATCGGTCCAGAAGCGGAGGCGCGCGTGCGCCGGAAGCGCCAGAAAGCTCAAGTCCTGCAGCCGTTCGGCTTTGAGGGCTTCTCCCTCTTCGCGGAGGCGGACCCGCTCCTCGGCAGCGGCCTGCTGACGTTCGGCGAAGGTTTGAGCGTCCACCAACTCCACTCTGGTGACGATTCCGTCCCGGAAAATCACCCTGCCGCGGGGAAAAACCCACCATTCTGAACTGCCCATCTCCATGCGGCCCTGCGGTTCGCCCAGAAGCTTCCGAACCTCCTCCCGAGCCATGCCGGGTTTAGGAATCGTGTCCGCAACAGCGCCCTGCGGAATCAACAGCGCTGAGACAAAAAACGTCATGAGGATAACAAGCAATCTGATTTTCATAGCAACAACCAAAACATACACCGATGACGTTCCTATTTCAAGTAAACAGGAAATATTTGACAGTGAAGTGTCCGCAGGTGGGGGATTCACACGGAATTGCCAAAGGCTTTGTGAATCACGCGCAGCAACCTCGCCTCGGACCGCATCCACCACTCCGTTGCCCTGCGTGCCCTTCGTTGCCGATGGTGACAAAATTCGCTTGTCATCGCACAGGAATCTTTCTATTTTGCCGCAAATGAATATCGAAATGTGCTGGCGTTGTATCTTTCCGGGCTCCGAACGATGGTGAGGTTTCCTCCCCCAACTTCGGTCGATCCCGGTTTGCCCAGGCAAGCCGGGTTTTTTGTTTAACCCCCTTTCTTCTTTTCTTCATGATCTCCCCTTCCCTCCCCGAATTTCTCCAGCGCGCACAACACGGCAATCTCATTCCCGTTGTTCGCGAGGTCCTCGCCGACCAGGACACGCCCGTCTCCGCCTACGAAAAACTCCGCAACGCCCTCCGCCGCAACGATCCCTCCGCCTGCAGCTTCCTTCTGGAATCTGTCGAAGGCGGCGAAAACATCGGACGCTACTCGATGCTCGGGGGTATGCCCCGCGCCATCCTCCGCGCCAAGGGCCGTCACGCCGAACTCCAGCAGGCTTCCGGCGACAAGGTCTATGAGGATGTCGAACCCCTCGCCGTCCTTCAGGAACTCATGTCCGCCTACAAACCGGTTCCCGACCCAACCTTGCCCCGCTTCTCGGGCGGGGCCGTAGGATTTCTGGGCTACGATTGCGTGGCCCAGTTCGACCGCGTCCCCCTCAGTCCCCACGCGGGCATCGACTTCCCCGACATGGTTTTCCTGATTGCGGACACCCTCATCATCTTCGACCAAGTGCGCCACACCATGAAACTGGTGGCCAACGCGTTCGTGGAATCCGACCCCGCAAGCGCCTATCAGGACGCCCTGAAGCGCATCGATGTCCTCGCCGACATGTTGCAGACCGCCCTGCCGCGCCGCATGCTCGACGCCCAGATGCCCGCCCAGGATCTGCCCTTCCGCTCCAACACCCGCAAAGAGGATTTCCTCGCCGCCGTCGAGGCCTCGCGCGAGTACATCCGCGCGGGGGACATCATTCAGGTCGTCCTCTCCCAGCGTTTCGAGGTCGAAGGCCGCGATGATCCGCTCCAAGTCTATCGCGCACTCCGATCCATCAATCCGTCTCCCTACATGTTCTGCCTGGAACTCGGCGACATCGCGCTCGCAGGCTCTTCACCCGAGGTCCACGTCCGCAACGAAGAGCGCCGCGTGGACATCCGCCCCATCGCCGGCACCCGAAAACGCGGCGCGGACGAGGCCGAGGACCGCGCCCTTGAACTGGACCTCCTCGCCGACCCCAAGGAACGCGCCGAACACGTCATGCTCGTCGATCTCGCCCGCAACGACATTGGCCGCGTCTGCGACTGGGGCTCGGTCAAGGTCACCGAATTCATGATCATCGAACGCTACAGCCACGTCATGCACATCGTCTCCAATGTGCGCGGACAACTTCGTTCCGACCGCAATTCCTACGACCTGATGCGCGCCACCTTCCCGGCGGGAACCCTCAGCGGGGCCCCGAAAATCCGGGCCATGGAAATCATTGCCGAACTCGAACCCGACCGCCGCGGCCCCTACGGCGGGGCGGTGGGCTATTTTGGTTTCGACGGCAACCTGGACTGCTGCATCACGATCCGCACCTGCTTTTTCGCCGGAAACCGGACCTATGTGCAGGCCGGCGCCGGGCTCGTGGCCGACTCCGTGGCCGAATCCGAATACGAGGAAACCGTCAACAAGGCCAAAGGCATGATGAAAGCCCTGTCCCTCGCCCGCGGACACGAACAAGGAGAACGCTCATGATTCTGGTCATCGACAACTACGACAGCTTCACCTACAACCTCGTGCAGTACCTGGGGCAGCTCGGGGCCGAGGTCCAGGTGATCCGCAACGACGAACTCACGATTCCGGAGATCGAGGCTCTGACCCCGCAAAAAATCCTCGTCAGTCCGGGCCCCTGTTCGCCGGCGGAAGCGGGAGTCAGCGTGGAGGTGATCCGGCATTTTGGCAGCAGACTGCCCGTGTTCGGAGTCTGCCTCGGACATCAGTCCATCGGCCATGCCTACGGAGGAAACGTCATCCGGGCCGATCGGCTGATGCACGGCAAAACCAGCCCCATCCACCACGACAACAGCAGCGTTTTCCGGAACATGCCGAATCCCTTCCTGGCCACCCGTTATCATTCGCTGATCGTGGAGCGCTCTTCGCTGCCGGAATGCCTGCGGGTGACCGCCTGGACCGCCGAAGGCGAGATCATGGGACTGGCGCACAAGACCCTGCCGGTGTTCGGCGTCCAGTTCCACCCCGAATCCGTGCTCACCGAAGAAGGCCTGCGGATGGTGCAGACCTTTGTGGACATGTGATCTCAGTTGCTGAGGCGTTCGCTTAGCTCGCGGAGTTGCGTTTGTTGTCCGGGACTCAGTCGGCTGGGGTCGGTGAGCAAGCGGTCAACGATTTCGCGGGCGGGGATCGTTTGTCCGGAGGCGCTCAGGATTCGGGCGAAGGTCAGTTGAAAGGGCGGATGCTCCGGAGCAATCGCAAGGGCTTCGCTCTGCGAGGCCCGGGCTTCCTCCAGTTTTCCGAGGCGGAGGAGGATATCGGCCCGCGTGTCCCAGGTGCTGGGGGAACGTCGTTCCAGGGCCAGGGATTGATCGGCCAAACCGAGCGCCTCTTCCGGACGTCCCGTCTCCAACAGCAAATAGGCGAGGTCGTTGAGGGCGCCGGGACTGGGCTGCGTCTGCACGCTGGCCCGCAGCGCGGACTCGGCCTCGCGCATTCGGCCCTGGGCGTAGCGCAAGGTTCCCATGATGTAGTTGGCAAACGCATGGCCGGGCTGATCGGCAAGAATCACCCGCACCCAACGCTCCGCGGCCTCCTCCTCGCGGCTGGCCACGGCGCTGCGCAGCGCGATTTCCGCCGCCTGCACCCGCAACGGTCCGCCTTCCTCCAAGAGCGGAGCCAGCAGGGACCGCACACGGGCCGCATCGCCGACGCTCAACACCAATTGGGCCAAAACCAGTTGATCTTCGGCGGCGGGCTTCGGGATGAGTTCCGCGCGGCGCAACACATCGTCAAACACGTCGCGTTGGCCGGCTTCGAGCGCCACGACCATGCGCGCAAGCATCGGTTTAAGGCTGTCTGGCTGGGCTTTGATCCAGGCCTCGGCCCGTTCCGCCGCCTCGGGCAGACGCCCCGCCATCGTCAACACTGCGGTTTCTTCGCGGAAGAGGATGTCGGGGGCCGCGCCCATTTCGCGCAAACGTCCGATGTAGACCAGGGCCTCGCGGGTGTCGCCACGCAACGCATACACCCGGCTCAGACCCAGGATGGCGGGCATCGACTCCGGATTCGCCTCGAGCACGCGCAGGAATTCGGCTTCGGATTCATCGAGGTCTTTGCCGGCAAGACGGGCCTGGGCCAGTTGCAGGCGCAGCACTTCGGCACCGGGAGCCCGCCGCAGAGCCTCTTCGTACTCGCGGGCCGCGAGATTGGGTTTTCCGCTGACCGCCCAGGCGAGTCCGCGCTCCATGTGGGCCAGCGGGTGGCTGACGTAGCCATAGACTTCCGCCAGGCGCCACTGCTGATGACGTTTCGTTCCCATCCCGGCCACAAGGGCCTCCACTTCCTGATTCAGGGCCGCCTGCTCCGCCTCCGGCAATTCGGGCAAATGATGGGCCAGATTCAGCAAGGCGCTCACGTTGTCCGAACGCAGCCGGCGCGCGAGGCGGTAGGCCCGCCGGGCGTCCTCCATGCGGCCTTTGCTTTCGAGAAAAACGCCGTGGTTGTTGGCGCGGCGGCTCTCGGCGGCGAAAAACACCCGCAACGACGCGGCGGCGCGGTGGCGGTTGCGTTCATCGGCCTCCTCGCCCCAGAGCGTCGGAGTGCCCCAGGATTCCCACAGTTGGAAAAGGGCTTCGGAGGCAACATCCTCCTCGCGGAGTTCAAGGCGTCCGATGTACCCGTAGGCGGTGGACAGCGGGGTGCGCCCGGCGCGGAACAGCAAATCCGGCAGGTCGCCGAGCAACACGTTGCTGTCAAAATCGGGGTCCTCCGCCGCCCAGGCGTGCAGCAGCGGGGAAGGTCCGATTTCCGCGAGGGCGGCCAGACGCGGGCGATCGGCAAACCACGAGGCAATGATCTTGCGGTAAGCTTCGCGTTGCCAGAGCGCAGGATTGAGATCGAGGACACGGGTGGCGAGATTGCGCTCATGCAGCAACAGTTTGAGCACGTGGTTGAATCCCGATTCCCCCATGTACACCTCGTAGGGAGCGATGGATTCGGCCATGGCGGAGGCGAGGCGGTTGACTTCGCGCAGGTCGGGGTCGTGCTGGCTCCGCAGGTTGAGGAGCGTGGACACTCCGATCACACCCAGCATCACCGGCAGCGAAATCAGCCGCAGAATCCATTTGGGGATGCGGAGATGGGGGGGAAGGTAGGGATCGTATTTCGCCAGCACCGTGCGGAAATAGCCGCAGATGTAGCCTGTGCTGATGGCCAGCATGGCGGAGGGCGCCACCATGAACACCCCGAGTCGCCCCTCCAGATACATGCCCCAGGGAGAGACGCCGGGATGGAACAACATGATGCCATTGATGACCGCACAGGCGCAGTGGAGCATGACCGATCCGATGCGGACCTCAAGGGTGCCGTGCTGTTTGGGCCAGAAAGTCCAGACCAGCGGACCCCCAAACAGAAAAAACACCAACAAGCTCCCCTGCAAAGGCGCGGCCTGGGTGATAAGATTTTTCTGCACTTTCAGGGAGTTCCACCAGGCTTCCCCCAGGGTCCGGATCTCCTGAAGTTCGGCGTGCGGATGCCCCAGAACGGAAAAACTCATCCATCCATATCCCAAAAACGCGCCGAGGAGCAGAAGCAGGAGCAGGCGCAGATTCCGTCCCCAGCGGAAACGTCCGTTGACATCAAAACCGGACAACAGCAGGGCCAGCGCGAAAAATCCGAGGAAAAACCAGGCCGTGGCGTATTCCGTGACCAACCATCCCCACAGAACTGCCGCAACATTCAGCATCCAGGGAGAACGTTTCTGAAAGGTGGCCAGCGTCCAGGCCGATACGACTAGCAGGCACATCAGACCGAACATTTGCGGCAGGGCCCGGGTGGAGGCAAACCAGATGGGCGGGGAGAAGACAAACGTCACCACCGCGATGCTCACGACAAAGATCCGCGCCTGGCGGGCGGAGACTGGACTGCGCAGTTCTTCCGGGGTTTCGCCTAGAGGAATGCGGGAGGCGATGCTGGCCACGGCGGCGGCGGATACCGCTCCGGTAAAGGCCGCAAACAAACTGCTTTTCAACGCCAAATCGCCCAACGGCAAGGCGTCGAGGGCGCGGACGATGCTGTGCCAGAGGGTCTGCCCAAAGGTGGGGAACATGGAGTCGGGCAACGCCTGCAACAACGCAAAAGCCGATTCCCCGGGACTAAAACCCGGTGCTCTTGTCACGGCGTAAAACAAAAAGACCAGAAGACCCACCATCCAGGGCAGGCTCAGCTTTATCCGCGTCATGGAGTCCTCTCTGCCAACCATTCCAGATTCAAGGTGCCTTTCACAACGAGATTGTCATAGCTGGCGTTTGCGCCGGCGGCCCCCCATGCCTTGGGATATAGGCCGGGATAGCGCAGCTCCTTCGCTGTGGCCACGTTCAGGGTGGCGGTCCGGCGCTCGCGTGCCGCCGTAAACTGGATCTCCGCGCCCCGCAGCAGCGCCGTCACACGGACCCCTTTCTCCACGGGCAGCATACTCGTTCGGTCCCGGAACTCCGCCAGGGCGGGCGTCCACCCCTCCACCGCAAGGGTCTTGGTGGTCGACAGCGGGCCCATCCCAATCGTTTTTTTGTCCAGATCGCTGAATCCAACGGCGAGATGGTAGGGTTCATTGCCACCGAAAGCCACAAGATCGACCCCCAGAGAAACCGGGCCCGCTTCCAGGAAGGGTATCCACAGCGAAGGCCCCATCATTTTCAGATGATTCCACCAGTCACTGCGCGGCGGGACCGAAACCTTCAGCACCCCGTCCGCGATCGTAAAACTCTCCCCTCGAATCCACTTGAAGTCCCCGACCTGGTCTGGCCGCGAAAAGTCGTAGGTCAGCTCCACTTCCAGGTTGACCGGGTTGAAATGCGACACCCGCCCTTTAAAAAATGCTTGGACCTGTTGCGCGGTCGCGGGACGACGCAGGCCGCCGGCGCTGCCGGGCAAAACCTCCAGTTTGCTTTGTGACGTTGCCCAGACAAAGAGTTCCTCGGCCATCATGGCTTTCCGATGTGCGTCCACGGCTTTGGCATCTTCGATGTTGCCGTCTCGCACAAGCTGTTTCTGAAGCGCATCCAACGCCTCGTCCGCAAGGCGGTACGACTGCAAGACGCGCCCGGCGTGTTCGATGTCGAGTTTCTGGAGCTGCTGCGCCAGAATGCCCTGAAGTCGCGCCAATTCCGGAAACAATGAGAAAGGGTCAGGAACCTGCACGCCAGGGTCGATCCGCTGAATTTCGGCTTCCGTGGCCACAAAAAGCTCCAGATTTCCACCGGATCGCGCTTGGGTCAATAACCCCTCCAGGGCCCCTTTGTAGGTTTGTTTCAGTTTGAGACGGTCCAAGTCGCGTTGGGTATTCAAGGCCTCCATGCGGGAGCCATGCGCCGCCATCGCAGCATCCATGGGGGTTTGGGCGACGGCCTGCAGGGATAGAATGAGACGAAGTCCGAAAAAAAGAATAAGCGTTTTCATAGCGTTTTCATAAGGAATGTGAAGTGGACTTATCCCACAGTCCTCGAAGGACGGCAAGGGTTTTTTCAGCCGTGTGTTCCCAGGTGAAGGTCTCGGCCCGTTGACGGGCACGCGCACAGCGCTCGCTGCGGATCGTCGAGTCTTCACCGAGAAGATCAACAATGCCCCTCGCCAAAGACGCGTCTGACGTCACATCATAATACATCACCGTATCTCCGCCCACTTCCGGAATGGAACCACAGGGGGTTGTCAACACCGGAACCCCGGCCCGCATGGCCTCCAATACCGGCAAACCAAAACCCTCGTACAAACTCGGGAACACAAAAAGATCCGCGGAACGATACAGCGCCGCCAACGCCTCGCGGCTCAGACCGGCTTTCCTCTGGAAGCGCCGGGGATTTTTGAGCTGCCCCACAGCAGCCTCCACCTTGTTCTCACCCAGTCGGGGCCGTCCCACTACAACCAAATCGTGTGGGATCTGATCTTCTATCGCCACAAAAGCGCGAACCAACTGATCGATGTTTTTGTGCGGATAACTGTTTGCCACACAGAGCAAATATGGCCTGGCGTGGGCGGAGCTGGATTGGGATTCGAAGTCGGCGGAGGCCGCAAGCCACGTCACAAACACTTTTTCCGCTGTGGCCGGGGTGTGGCGGAGAATTTCCGCTTTGCTGAACGCGGAGATGGTCAGAAGGGCCTCCGCGTTTCGCACTGCGGACTGCACAAGGAAATCCGTGGTCCAGCGCGCCACCCGTCCCAGGTCCTCCGGAAAGGACTTGTACTGCATGTCCAACACACTCACCGCCTGCGGACAAGGCGAGCGCAACGGAGCCGTGTAGCCCGGCGACCACAACACATCCACCCCGGCCCGCCGCACTCGTCCAGGCAACTGCAGCTGCTCCCGCACAATGCGGGACACCCGGTTCTCCGCCGAAAAATCCAAACGCTCACAGGCCCATCCGTCCCCCCCGAATTCATCCTCCAAGCGCCTGTGATTGTCGCGTTGTGTGAACAACACGAGGGTCTTGACAGACCCCATCCGTTTCCACACCCGGAGGATTTCCAGCAGGTACGTTTCACTGCCGCCCACCTGCCCCGGAATGTAAAAGAGCGTGTTGATCCCGAGCTTCACGACGGGCTTCTCCTCCGGGCCATCAGGGAATAGATCGCGACTATCCCCGTCTTCACGAACCAATGAATAAGGGTTTGCAACGACCAGGTCCCGGCGTCCGCACGCGCCGCACGGAATTCCTCGTCGAACTGCCTGCGGAAATGCTGCCCGCTGATCGACGTCGCCTGCCATCGAAAGTTTGCCAGTGGAGGACGGGGCAGTATTCCTCCGTGCCCCTGACGAAAAAGCCGCAGGAAAAATTCATAGTCCCAGGCTGCCGTCAAATCGATCCGCAAGGGCCCGGCCGCCAAAGCCGCCTCCCGCCGGAAAAAGAAAGCGGGTTGGGAAATGTAGTTGATGCACTGAAAGGTGAATCGACTGTGCAACGGAAAAAACAGCTCCTTGAATCGCGTGATCGGCTTGCGGATTTCCTTCCCGTCGGCGTCGATGATCGGGCAGTGTCCAAAACAGAACACCGCTTCCGGATGCGCCTCGAAAAACGCCGAGACCCGCGACAGCGTTCCCGGCAGATACGCATCATCCGCATTCAACCACCCCACGACATCCCCCGTGGCAAGCGACAGCCCCCGGTTGATGGCATCCGCCGGGCCCCGGTCCGCTTCTGAGATCAGCCGGGTGACTGCCCCTCCCCTTGCCCGCAATCGCTCCACGGTGCCATCCGTGCTGCACGCATCCAGAACGATATACTCCAGCTCCACCCCATCCCCCAGCTGCGCCATGATCGAATCCACACACGCATCAATGTGTGCCACCGCATTCCGACAGGGAGTGATAATCGTAAATCGCATCGCCTCCCCCTACGGGAAGAACACAAGCAATGCGACTCCATTTTGTTTT
>CAZCFM010000002.1:59103-63876 GCA_964497855.1 uncultured Verrucomicrobiota bacterium
TCGCATCGCCTCCCCCTACGGGAAGAACACAAGCAATGCGACTCCATTTTGTTTTGACCTGATTTTGATACAACAGCCTCGACATAGAAATAGGCTATAACGTATACGTTTTATGTAGCTTTATTCCAATCCATGGCTAAAGAGACAACAGGAAGTCGCTTCCGGCTCCAATTTGAACCGGATTTGACTCCTGGTTTATAAAATTTTTGCACGATATCCATTTATAACAAATTCACCCCTTGGGAGAGCCATGCCACAACAGGTACGACATCTGACCGATTACGATTTTGACGATTCGATTGCCAGCGGAGTGACGCTGGTGGACTTTTGGGCCCCCTGGTGCGGACCCTGCCGCTCGCAGTTGCCCATTCTGGAGGAACTGGCTCTCACCTGGAAAGACGGCGTGAAAATCGCCAAAATGAATGTGGACGAGGCGCAAACCATTCCCCAAAAGCTGGAGATCCGCTCCATACCGACCTTGATCGTCTTCAAAAACGGCACGATTGTCGAACGTTTGGTGGGGCTTCAAAGCGTTCAAGCCCTTTCGGCCAGTCTGGAAAAAGCCTCCCTGAGCTGACGCCACGATTTTTCGCGTAGCGAGGCTTCCCCGTACTTGGCTTTTGCTCAAAATCATGCGAAAAGAAAGCCATGCCCCCTTCCCCACTCCGCATCCTGCATTTCGGCGACCTTCATGTCTGGCGGGCGGAGTTTGTCTGGCGCGAGGCCTACCACCCCAAACGATGGCTCGGGCCCCTCAACCTGGCCCTGCGCCGCGCCCGCGCCTTTCCGCCCGCCTACCGACGTCCCGTGATGGATGCTATCCTGGCCGAAAACGCCGACATCGTGGTCTTCACCGGCGACTTCAGCACCTTTTCCCTCGAAAACGAATTCGCCGAGGCCGCCCGCCTCTTCGCCCCCCTTCACGAACGCTATGGGAAACGCCTATTCGCCATTCCAGGCAATCACGACCGCTACACCGCCCGTTCCCTGCGCCGGAAACTCCTCGAAAAACACCTCCCCTGGGTCCGCCAAGACCCCGTCTCTCGTCTGGACCTCTCCAACACCTGGACCCTGCTCGGCGTCGATCACGCGGTGCCCCTGCGTTTCCGCAGCAATGGCATCGTCAGCGAATCCACACAAACTGCCCTGCGCGACGAATTGCAGCGCCTGAAACAGCAGCAGAAAAACGTCATCCTGGCCGGACACTTCCCCTACGCCACACCGGTGGCCTATCCGGAAAGCTGGGAACACAAACTGCTCGGCGAGGAAAAATTCGCGGCCCTCCTGCGGGAATTCCCGCCCGCCGTCTACCTCCACGGACACAAACACGTGCGCTGGGCCCTGCGTCCGGCCTGCACGCCGGAAACCCTCTGCCTCAACTGCGGCAGCATCGGCATGAAACACGACAATCCCCGCAAACAGGCCGGATACCTGCTCTTCGACCTCCACGAAACGGGCATCGATAACCTGCAGGAAAAGGTGTTTGACGGAAAAGACGGCTGGGCGGCCTGTCCGCTTATTCCGGATCCCGCATAAAGTGGGGCATGTTCAGGATTTTCGTGCCGGCTTCCATGGTCCTCGGGTCCCCGATCATCGGCATGATCGACACCAGGAACTTGGGATTCAGGTAAATGCGCGGCTGACAGTGCGGATCCCAGTCGGACCAGGACTTGGCAATGCCCTCCTCGTCGTAATACACCAGATCCTCCAGCAGGACGATGTTTCCCGCATTCATCTGATTGCACATTTCTTTTTCAGCCAAAACCGACGATCCGAAAACACAAAAGGTTTCAGGGCCAGCATTCATTTCCACACGGTACCAGGTTCGTTGCATGGACTCCATTTGCAGCAAAGAACGCAAAAGTCAACAGGGGAGAAAAAGGCCCCCCCTTTGTTTTTTCGGATTGATTCGCCGTAGGCACCATAATTTTCGAGAAACCCGCGATATTTTGTGTTTTTCATGTCTCGAACAACGATCCATGGCGTTTCTTGCGGACGGGTGACCCTTTACAGATTTCCCCCGACCGTTCAACCGGCAGCCCGGGGGAAATCCAGAGGACTCCGGCGTTCCTTTTGCGTCCGGCTGGGCACCGTGTGCGTGTAGATCATCGTCGTCCGCACATCGGAATGTCCCAGCATCTCCTGGATCGTCCGTATATCATAATTCGCCTGTAACAAATGGCTCGCAAAGGAATGCCGGAACAAATGACAGGTCACCCGCTTGTGGATTTTCGCCTTCTGGCTGGCCTCTTTCACCGCCACCTGGACTTGCCGGTCATGCAGGTGGTAGCGCCGCCTTTCCCCGGTTTCAGGAACCAGCGTCAACGTTTTCGCGGGGAACACCCACTGCCAGATCAGCTCCCGTGCCGCCCCGGAGGATTTGCGGTCAAACGCCTTGGGCATAAACACGCCGTGGTACCCTTCCGCCAGATCCCGGGCATGCAACTTCTCCACCCGCAGCAAATGCTTCCGCAGCTCAGGCAGAATCGTGCTGTCCGAATACTGCCGAATCCGAACCTCTTCCTTGATCCGCCTGCTTATTTCGGACCATGCGCCTCCACCCGCCCCGTTCGACTGCGGCCCCGCTGGCTTTGCCCGCAAGACCTCTTGACACAGGCGCACTGCACGCGCGGCCACCACCTGCTGTTCCGGCGACTGTCCCTTTGAAGCCAGCTTCTGCAAAAAAGGCCCCAAACTGTCCTCCTCCTGCGGAGGATGGCGGTATTTCGCACAGAAATCCCAGTAAAACCGCAGCCACTTCAACGCCTCCTGCAACAGATGCCCCGACACCCCCTTTCGGGTGAGCGCATCGGAAAACGCTGAAAATACATCTGCGGGTGGGGCATTCACGGAGTTATACGCAAGACGGTTAACATGACAATTGTGGAGTTATACGATTTAAAATGGAGGTTTCAACCCGAAAACTCAGAAAAAACTTGCCACACCGACAGATATCGCGCAAGATACCCGAAAATCGCTCAATAACTTGTTCACCTAAGAGAATGAAAGACATCAACGAAAATCTACGGCTAGGGGTGATATTCGTCACTGTGATTGTGTTGACTGTGATGATATATTTTGGATCTCAGGCAGTAAATGTCATGAAAGATAAACGCGATCGGTCTCAGGCGAATGCTTTTTTGCTAAATGCTCATGACCTTCAGATTCTTTGCTTTAGAAAAATTTTGCCAGAGGACACCACAGAGCCCTCTATCGTACTCGGTGTTCGATATATTTCCTTACCAGATTTTGATGATCCCTCGAGCGAAGTGTTAGCCGGGTTGTCAGCTTATCCCTACAAAATTGGGGTTTATTCTGATTATAAGCCGGGATTGTATGGAGGCACTTTGCCTCTGAAGGGGTCCCAACAACTTGGTGAAGCAGACAAAGAGGGATCGCTCTATTTTATTAAGTTCAAGGCAATAACTAAAAATGGAATTGAGGTTGAGATAGGCAGAATCAGTGGATCACTTGACGGTGTTGGCGAAACGTTCATTGCAATTAAAAATAAAGATGGCACTTGGGAGCTGGAGGGGACTGGTTCACAATGGATTTCTTCGAACAAAAAAGGTGAACCATCAGCTGGTGAGAACGCTTCGCGTCCCACAGCTTAAACGTTGTAGTACATGAAAAAGAAGCAAATGAACCATGTAGCACGCTCAATATGCGAGTATTTAATGTCGAGGAACAACGACATTGCGGGTTACTGGGGGATAGGCTTTATTTGCCAGAAATCGATCTCAGAGAACCGTAGGCAGCTCCACTTCAAAGTGAAACCCGGGGAACCGATAAAAATTTACAGCTATGAACTTCTGGATTCTTTACGAGTTACTGGCAAACTCACGAAGTGCAATCTCGACTCCATTGAAGGAAGATTGTCCTATTTTGAGGATGGCAGATATCCATCTGGAAGTGAAAAATACACCTGTGGAATATCAGTTGCAGTCACGCAGAGTGGTCGAACCGGGATGTATATCTGTCATGTTGCATGTTGGCCTCATGATTCAAGGTTGGAAAGAAGAAGCACGAGATTTATACCAACTCAAAAGCCGGGCTTTCTTGAAAAAATCAAAGGCTTACTCAAATAACTACAACCATCAGTCGCACCGAACCTCGTAAACTCGGTCCGGTGGACTGAGACGTTCTACTGAAAATGATCAAATCTATCCTTAAATCAATATTTTTCATCTCCTCGTCTATTGGCCTTGCACATGGCGAAACAGCTATTGGCAGTAATTCAGTAGGCAAGGTGAAGCTTCCTGAAACCTTTCATCACGAGAATGAAGGTAGAGACACTCTTTTTGTTATGCCGCGTAAAGATGATATGGAAGGTCCAATTTCCATGAGAATCACCACTTTACGTGACCTTCATAGAGACAACATACCAGCAGACAAGTTGGATGCTGCTATAAAATTGATGCTTTTAGCAACCGATGAGGATAAAGAACTTGAGGAAGTTGAAGGCAAGCTAGTTTCTCTATCCAATTCAAAGTTCAAAGATTCTTCTGGTATAGAATGGATTCTACAACATCGATCCGTGCATTCTGAAGGCATCATATTTACTATTACTATTGGAACGATGAAAGGTAGAGAAACTGAACCACAATGTAAAGAACTCGAAAATAAAGTAAACTCTATTATTGCCACATTAGGTCGCAAGGACACCAAAACTAAAAACTAGAACCATTCCCGTCTCCGAACAAGTCGGAGCGGGTAAGCGTTATGAACTCCAGACCTGAATGGCACTAACTTAAGAGTTGTTTCAAGGCGAAC
>CAZCFM010000003.1:0-63525 GCA_964497855.1 uncultured Verrucomicrobiota bacterium
GGCCGGGAAAAACAAACCGGCCGTTTTAAGCCACTTTCAACCCGGCGCTGACAGGATGGGTATTTTGATGTGTATATGAAGGATGCCGCAGATTCAGAGGATTCAGTGTTTTTAAACCCGTGCATCATGCGAAAGGTTAAAATATTTGTTTATGGACAATCAGATGAAACCACCATATTCCCGATAGGGAAATAATCACCTTGATTTTAACAAAAGTCGAGATATATTCCCGTACAGTAACATATACTCAACCCTGACTCATTATCTCTACAATATAACCGAACGGGAAAAATTCATGAAAACCATGCAGGACATCGGAGCCGCTGTGCGGCAGGCGAGAAAACGGATGGGCGTAACCCAGGCCGATCTGGCGATGAGCGCCGGCACGGGGCTGCGTTTTGTGGTGGACGTGGAAAAAGGCAAAGCAACCGTGCAGACGGGGAAACTGCTGGATCTTCTGGAGGCCCTGGGCCTTCGGATGGAACTGCGTTCGCGCATGGAGGAACACTGATGCGCTCCTTGGCCGTGTGGCTGCTGGAGGAACGCGTGGGCTGTCTCAGCGAAAGCCCCGCCACCGGATTATCCTTCACCTATGAGGCGTCTTGGCTGGCCTCTTCGCGCTGCCCGCCTCTTTCACGATCCCTGCCGCCAGGGACGGAGCCCCTCCGTTCCCCAGCGGTGGCCGCCTTTTTCGGGGGACTTCTGCCCGAAGGCAGCGTGCGCCGTCGTGTGGCCGCCAATCTGGGTTTGAGCGAGGACAATGATTTTGCGTTGCTGGAGGCGTTGGGGGGCGATTGCGCGGGGGCCCTGCGCCTGCTGCCGGAAGGGGAGCCCTCTCCGGTTCCCGAGGCACCACGTCCCCTGTCGGAATCGGATCTCGCCGACCTGCTGCGCGATTTGCCCCGTCGCCCCTTGCTCGCCGGCGAAAATGGTCTTCGCCTCTCCCTGGCCGGAGCCCAGTCCAAGTTGCCCATACGGTGGATCAATGGACACTACGCGTTGTCCACCGCCGACGCTCCGAGCACGCATATCCTCAAGCCCGAAAACCCCGATTTCCCGGGATTGGCTGCGGTGGAGGCGTTTTGTCTCGATCTTGCGCGACGGGTGGGACTCCATGCCGTAAACGCGGAATGGCAGCGGATGGGCGACCTTCCCTGTCTGCGGGTGGAACGCTACGACCGCGCGTGTGAGGCGTCTGGAGAGAACGTGCGGCGCATCCACCAGGAGGATGTTTGCCAGGCGCTGGGACTGCCCTCCCACCGGAAATACCAGCAGGAGGGCGGCCCCTCCGTCGGGGACCTCCTGGGCTGCATCCGCGAATGGTCCACCGCCCCGGTGCTGGACCTGCTCCAGTTTTTGGACCTGCTTGTCTTCAACGTGCTCATTGGCAATGCGGATGCCCACGGCAAAAATTTCGCCTGGATCTATTGGGAATCGTCACGGCGACTGGCCCCCGCCTACGATCTGGTGGCCACCACCCTCTGGCCCGAACTGAGCACGCGCATGGCCATGCGCATTGGACAGGCCAAATTCCTCGCCGAAGTCGGCCCCGATCATTTCAGGAAGGCTGTTGCCGCAAACCGGATTGGAACGTCGGCGTTCCTGGCCCGCATGGAGGAGCTCTGCGCCCGCGTGGTCCAGCAGCTGCCCGCCGCCATCGACGCCGCCGCTCAGATGCCGGAGGGGTTCCGGGATCAGCTCGCCAGCGAAATTCCCCGCCGCGCGGAAAAAATCCTGTAGGTCTGTTGTATTTGCTTTGGTTTCGGTTAAGGGAGGACGGCCATGGACACGCCTCTCGCCGGACAACGCTGGATGTCGGAATCGGAGCCGGAACTGGGCCTGGGCCTGGTTCTGGAGGCCGATGCGTCGTGTGTGCGCCTGTTGTTCCCGCTGCGCGGGGAAACCCGCCGCTATTCGCTGGAATCGGCGGCGCTGCGGCGGCTGCTTTCATCGCGAAGGCTTTGGGCGAAATTGCGCGGGCCAAGGGCATGACCCAAGTGGCCCGCGACGCGGGACTGTCGCGGGAAAGCCTATATAAAGCCCTTTCCGGTGAACGAAGCCCCGGCTTTGATACGATTCTCAAAGTCATGAAGGCCCTGAACCTGAAAATCCATGCGGAGGCTGTGGCGTAGTCAACCCTTCCCGCCACCCTCCACTGCGAAACACTCCCGTCCAACGTTTCCCACGGGTCCACGGGTCCGACGTTTTTCCGCCCGCAACCCGCCGCCGCTCCACAGGCGGGTTTTTCAAAAAGACAGCCGCAAGAGAAAATGGATTGCAGCGCCGACGCAAAGAAGGCATCCTCCCCCAGTGTCCCCGGCCTTCCATCAATTCGCCAAAGACAACAGACCTGCCGACACCCGCATCCGCAAACACTTCTGGGAGGATTGATACGAAATGAAAAACACTAAAAATCGTAGGCTGAGCCCGTCCCCCTTTTATAATATGCGAATACGCATCGTTTCATGGAGGTATGAGTCATGAAAAGAAACACGGAAATCACAGTGCTGACCGAGACGGTGAGGTTGCAGCGGGGTGAGCGGGAGGATTTCATTTCGTTGACGGACATCGCCAAATTCAGGAACCCTGACGCTCCGGCGGACATCATCAAGAACTGGTTACGCAGTCGGAGCACGATACAGTTGCTGGGTCTCTGGGAGAAGCTGAACAACCCTGATTTTAAACTGGTCGAATTCGACCAGTTTAGATTCGAGGCCGGTGACAATACTTTTGTCCTTTCCCCGCAAAAATGGATCGAGAGAACCAATGCAATCGGGCTGGTTTCCAAATCCGGCCGCTATGGCGGCACCTTCGCGCACAAGGACATTGCCTTCGAATTCGCGTCCTGGGTGTCGGTGGAGTTTAAGCTATACTTGATCAAAGAATTCCAGCGCATGCAGGAGGCGGAACAGAAGCAATTGGGATGGGATGTGAAGCGCAATCTGGCCAAAATCAACTACCGGATACACACGGACGCGATTCAGGCGATGCTGATTCCAACGGAACTGACCCCGAAGGAGGTGAGTCTGGTATACGCGAACGAGGCGGATGTACTGAACATGGCCCTGTTTGGAATGACGGCTCGTACCTGGCGGGAGGCAAATCCGGGAGAGAAGGGGAATGTGCGGGACCAGGCCAACGCGGCTCAACTGGTCTGTCTGGCGAATCTGGAAAACCTGAACGCGCTGTTTATCCGTGAAAATCTGGAACAGTCCGAACGCTTGAGGAAACTGAATCAAATCGCAATTCAACAGATGAAACTGCTGACAGAAGACCGACAGGTGAAACGTTTGCAGGGAGGGAGCTAACTTGGCGCTGCATACTGTTTCCGACGTTTTCGCCCCCCACACCCCCCGCCGCCGCTCCACAGGCGGGTTGTTCAAAAAGACAGCCGCAAAAGAAAATGGATTGCATCGCCGACGCAAAGAAGGCATCCTCCCCCAGCGTCCCCGGCCTTCCATCGTTTCGCCAAAGACAACAGACCTGCAATCACCCGCATCCGCAAAAACCCTCTGGGTCTGTCACCATTTTTAGGAGTTTTGAGTGAAGTTCACACCGTGCAGAGTCGTCACAGCGTACATCACCTCGATTGTTGTTCTCGCTCTTACCACCCATGAGGGCGATGATGTGGGTTGTGATCGTTCCTGGGCTGTACAACAGATACATTGAGAAATACGGAAAAAGCGGCACTCGGTCAGTTTTTGGTCCGTTCATGGGGACACTCCTGTCCGGGACGTCGATCCTCCTCCGGAAAACGAAAAAATATCCTTGTAAATCGGAATTTAGAATTCCATAATGCAAGGATGATAGAGCGAAGAGTTCTTGAGCAAATTCACAAAGGTCTACGCCGTCAGGCGGCGGTTGCATTGATGGGGCCGCGCCAGGTGGGCAAAACAACGCTGGCGCGGACGATAGCCGAAAACCAGGAAGGATTGTATTTGGATCTGGAAAGCCCCCGTGACCGCGCGAAGCTTGCAGACCCGGAGCTTTTTTTGCGGCAATACACGGATCGGCTTGTCATCCTGGATGAAATTCATCGCGTGCCTGAGCTGTTTCAACCACTGCGGGGGCTCATTGACGACGGTCGGCGGGAGAAGAAGGGAGTCGGACGCTTCCTCCTGTTGGGATCCGCCTCCATGGATGTGCTGAGGCAATCGGGAGAAAGTTTGGCGGGGCGCATCGAATATGTGGAAATGAACCCCCTGGATTGTCTTGAGGTTCCGGATGAGAAGGCCGCCCGGATGCGCTTGTGGATTCGGGGTGGGTTTCCGGACAGTTATCTTGCGGTCCATGACGAAGACAGCTTTGCCCATCGCCTGAACTTTATTCGCAGCTACCTGGAACGCGATATTCCCCAGTTTGGCCCACGCATCCCCGCCCAAACCCTGGAGCGTCTCTGGACGATGCTTGCCCACAGCCAGGGTGGAATGCTCAACGCCGCCAAATTGGGGGGAGCCCTGTCTCTCACGGGGCGGACGATCAGCAATTATATCGATCTGTTGTGCGACCTCCTGATGGTTCGACGACTTCCGGCCTGGCACTCCAATACGAAAAAGCGCCTCGTCAAATCCCCGAAGGTATATGTCCGCGACAGTGGCCTGGTCCACGCGCTTCTCGGACTGCAGGATTTTGATCAAATCGCAGGACATCCGGTGCTGGGTGCAAGCTGGGAGGGGTTTGTCATCGAGAATCTTCTTTCGCTTGCACCCGAGCGGAGTCTATCCGGGTTCTACCGCAGCAGTGGGGGGGCTGAAATTGATCTTCTCCTGCAGCTTCCCGGCAGGACAAAGCCTTGGGCCATTGAAATCAAATACGGGCTTGCCCCAAAACCGAGCCGGGGCTTTTATGAGGCCACCGGGGATCTGGACGTGGAGAAAGCCTTCGTGGTGTATTCCGGCGAGGAGCGCTTTCCCTTGAGCGAAACCATCGAGGCCATCAGCCTGCGGGATTTATCCAGGCTCCTACAGAACAAAAACTCTGGATCAGAGGGTTTCGGTTAAGGAAGGACGGCCATGGACACGCCTCTTGCCGGACAACGCTGGATGTCGGAATCGGAGCCGGAACTGGGCCTGGGCCTGGTTCTGGAGGCCGATGCGTCGTGTGTGCGCCTGTTGTTTCCGCTGCGCGGCGAAACGCGCCGCTATTCGATGGAATCGGCGGCGCTGCGGCGGCTGCGTTTCGGTCCGGGCGATGTGGTGGAGGGCGGCGACGGCACGCGCTTTCGCATCGAACGCGTGACCGAGGAGGATGGCTGCCGCATCCACCACGGCGAGGGGAAGCGGCTGCACGAATCCCAGCTCGCCGACCGCGCGGACAAACAGGGTCCCCGCGAACGCTTCCTGCAGGGGCTGATCGATCCTCCCGCCGCCTTCGACCTGCGACTTGCGGTCTGGAGACGTCGGCACCAGCTCGCGCAACATCCGGCGACGGGTCTGCTGGGCGGGCGCATCGAGTGGATTCCGCACCAGATCGCCATCGCCCACGAAATCTCCCGCCGCGTGCTGCCCCGCGTGCTGCTGGCGGACGAGGTGGGACTGGGGAAAACGATCGAGGCTTGTCTGATTCTGCACCACGGCCTGGTGACGGGCCGTTTCGCGCGGGTGCTGATCCTCGTGCCAGCGCCCCTGCTGCACCAGTGGTTTGTGGAGCTGCTGCGGCGTTTCCAGTTGAAGTTCGCGATCTACGACGACGCGCGCTGCGAGGCGATCCGGGAGGGGAATCCTTTTCTCGACGAACAGTGCGTGTTGTGTCCGGTGGAGCTGCTGGCGTCGTCGGCCCGCTGGCGCGACGCGGCGGTGTCGGCGGGCTGGGATCTGCTTATTGTGGACGAGGCGCATCATCTGAACGTGTCCGAGGGCGTGGAGGGCGATGCCTACCGCGCGGTGGAGGCGTTGGCCCGCCGCTGTCCGAGTGTGATGCTGTTGACGGCGACGCCGGAGCAGATGGGCACGGCGGCCCACTTTGCGCATTTGCGCTTGCTCGATCCGGAGCGGTATCCGTCTTTTGCGGCGTTTCAGGTGGAACAGGGGCGATACACGTTGGTGGCGGAGGAGGCCGAGCGTTTGCGCGGGGCGAGCGATCGCGTGGCCCTGCGTCGTCTGCTCGACCAGCACGGTCCCGGACGCGTGTTGTTCCGCAACACCCGCGAGCAGGTGAAAGGTTTTCCGCGGCGTGTGGCGCATCCGCTGCGGCTGAGTGGAGGCGAGGAGGGGCGGCTGCGGTGGCTGACGGAGTTTGTGCAACAGAATCCGCGCGACAAAATTCTGGTGATGACCCGCGATCCGAAGGAAGTGAAGGCGCTGGACGAGGAGCTTCGGGAGCGGGGTGTGGACCGCATCGTGTTGTTCCACGAGGGCCAGGGCCTCATCGAGCGCGATCGGCAGGCCGCGTGGTTTGCCGAGGCGGAGGGCGCGAGGGTGATGATCGCGTCGGACATTGGCGGGGAGGGGCGGAACTTCCAGTTTGTGCGGCATCTGGTGCTGTTCGATGTGCCACGCGATCCGGAGCGCATTGAACAGCGCATCGGACGCCTGGACCGCATCGGGCAGCGTCAGGATGTGGAGATCCATCTGCCCGTGCTTCGCGGGAGCGCGGAGGAGGGCGTGATGCGCTGGCTGCTGGAAGGACTGGGCATCTTTGCGCGTCCCTTGCAGTGCGGACGGCGTTGTCTGGAGCTGTTCCGGGAGCGGCTTGATGCGGTGGACGAGGCATTGATCGCGGAGACGCGGGCGACGGTGGAGCGCCTGGAAAACGAGCAGCGCACGGGGCGTCACCGCCTGCTGCTTTGGAAACACGAGCTGGAGGAAAACGTGGAGGCGGAGCTGCGCATGTTGCTGAGCGCGGAGGCCGACCCGGACCTGTTGCCGTTTGCGGAAAGGGTCTGGACGGCGCTGGGGCTGGAGATGGAGAAACTGCGGCAGGACGATTATGTGTTGCGGATCGGTTCGTTTTACAATGGGGAGCTGCCGATGCGCGAGGAGGGACGGCGTCTCACGCCGAAGCGGCGGCGGGCGCTGGAGCGCGAGGACATGGAGCTGCTGACCTGGGATCATCCGCTGTTGCGCGACGCGATGGAGGCGCTGCTGGCGTCGCCGCGCGGGCACTGCGCGTGTGCGCGGGGCGAAGGGTTGCGTGCGCCTGTGTTGCAGGCCCTGTTTGTGCTGGAGGCGTTGGCGCCCGCAGGATTGCAGGTGGGGCGTTTCCTGCCGCCGACACCGATGCTGGTCTGCCTGGATGCGCAGGGGAAGTCGGTTGCGGTGCCGAAGGTGGGGGCGGCGTTCGATCCCGCCGCGCTGTTGGAAAATCCGGAATTCCGCCGGGAGTGGCTGCCGTCGAGACTGGAGGACGCGGAGGCGCTGGCGGAGCGGGAGAGCCGGACGCTGCGCCGGGCGGCGAAGAGGGAAGCGGAGCGATTGCTGTCGGACGAAGCCCGTCGGCTGCGGGAGCTGCGGGAGATCAACGACCACGTCCGCGAGGAGGAAATCGTGTTTCTGGAGAAGCAGAGGGAAGCGGTGTGCGCGGCAATCGAGGCATCGAGCCTGCGCCTGGACGCGCTGCGGCTGCTGCTGCCCTGAGGGGAGTGCCGATAGTTTTGCTTTCTCCGTGAATTCCCGGCGAGGCGTGGTAGGTTGGTTTATCTGAATCAAGGAGTCCCATGTCTGATGTTGAAAACGAAAACAGCGAAGATCCGAAACCGGCGCCGGAAAATCCCCTCGACCATCTGCAGCGGCAATTGCAGGACCTTTTCCGCAAGGCCAATATCACGGTGATGCCGTTTATGAGCGAGGCACCGCCGCCCTCCCCGGCAGGCGCGGGGGGAGATGCGCCGATGAGGGACAAGGAGGAAGAGGATCCCGAGGCCGAACGCAAACGCATCCTGGAATCGATCCGCAAATTCCGGCTCAAACCGCGCGACATCAAAGACAACCTCGACCGCTACGTGATCCGTCAGCATGAGGCCAAACGGGCGATGGCTGTGGCTGTCTGCGACCACTACAACCATGTGCGGCGCTGCCTGGAACATCCGGAACTTGCCGAGAAGGATTATCAGAAGCAGAACGTTCTGCTGCTGGGGCCGACGGGCGTGGGCAAAACGCATTTGCTGCGCACGCTGGCCCGTCTCATCGGCGTGCCCTTCGTGAAGGCCGATGCCACGAAGTTTTCGGAAACCGGCTACGTGGGCCATGATGTGGAGGACATGGTGCGCGACCTGGTGCGGGCCTCCGACAACGACACGGAACTTGCCCGATACGGCATCATCTACATCGACGAGGTGGACAAAATCGCATCCACCCCTGGCGTTGGCAAAGACGTATCCGGCCGCGGGGTGCAGACCAACCTCCTGAAACTGATGGAGGAAACGGACGTCAATCTGCTGAGCCAGACCGACATCATGGGGCAGATGCAGGCGATGATGCAAATGCAGCGCGGCGGAAAAATGCCGCCGCGCAGCATCAACACCCGCCATATTCTTTTTATCGTCAGCGGGGCCTTCAGCAATCTGGTGGACATTATCCGCAAGCGCACAAACACACATGTCATTGGATTCGGAAATGGTTCCCGCGCTGAGCGCGAAGAGGCGGATTTACTGAAATACGCCGAGACCTCCGACTTTGTGAAATTTGGGTTTGAGCCCGAATTCATTGGGCGTCTGCCGGTGCGGGTGGCGTTCGAGTCCCTGGGCGAAGAGGATTTGTTGCAGATTCTGGAGCAGGCCGAGGACAGCATCCTGGGCAAATACCTGGAGGATTTCGAGGGCTACGGTATACAGGCGCGATTCGAACCCGACGCCCTGCGCGAAGTGGCGCGTCTCGCGGCCCTGGAGAAAACCGGCGCGCGTGGATTGATGACGGTGCTGGAGCGCACGCTGCGCGACTTCAAGTTCGAGCTGCCCTCCACGGTGGTGCGCGAACTGGCCGTGACCAAGGCGATGGTCGAACATCCTGCGGAGGCCATCGCGGCGTTGGTCGACGAGCACCGCCACGCGCAGAGGGGTCAGATGTTAAAGGACGTGGAAGCCTATGCAGACCATTTCGCGGCGGACCATGGCATCCGCCTCCAGTTCCTTCCCGCGTCGGCGGAAAAAATCGTCGGCCTCGCCGAGGTGGGCGGAAAGACGGTGCACACCGTGTGTGAACGGCTGTTCAAGGACTTCCCCTATGGCCTGAAGTTGATTCTCAAACACAGCGGGCGTTCGGCGTTCGACGTGACAGAGGCGATGGTGGAGGACCCGGACGGCGAGTTGTCCAAACTCGTGCTGGAGAGCTACCGCGAGGCGGAGGCGACGTGAAGTCGTCGCCCTTTCCGCTGGGAGCGACGCTGCGGCTGAGTGTCGACGGCGTTTTGGTTTTGGAAAAGCTGTTCGTGGCCCGCGGCTTTTGGGAGAGGGGCCTTGGACTGATGGGGCGGAAACGTATTCCCGCACGCATGGGACAAGGGTTGTTGTTTCCGTTTTGCCGGGAGCTGCACACGTTTTGGATGCGTTTTCCGCTGGATGTTTTTTTTCTGGATGAGGAGGGTCAGTTGTTGGCGGAGCGGCGGAATGTGCTTCCCTGGCGGATTGCGCGTGGACCGAAAGGCTGCCGCCATTGCCTGGAGACGGCGGCGGGGACATTGGCAGCGGAACGCACGCAGGGACGTTGGCGCTGGGAAGCCTGAGGCGTCAACTGGCGGAGGATGGGGTAACGAAGGTTTGGCCGCCGACCCATTCCGGCAGCAGCAGGATATAGCGGGGATCGGGGACGGGTCCGCGGATGCCGTAGTGGACCTGGGCGTCGATCTGCTCCACGGCGGCGCGTCCGAGGCGCATCTGGTTGATCTGGTAGCCGCTGAGGGCTTCGTACCATTTGTCGTAGGGGTTCACATGCAGGCTGATGTAGGCAATGTCTTCGGGCACACGCACGCTTTCATTCAGGAGGCGGTAGTAAAATTCGAGGCTGTAGCCAATGATCAGATCGGGGCGGTTTTCCTGGACCCATGTTAAGAAGCGGTCCATGAGGCCGGGCAGGTCCTGGCGGCGTTCGGATTCGGCGTACTCGAAGATCAGGGGCTTTTGCCGGGGATGGAGTTCTCGGGCGCGGGTGAGCACAGCCCCGAGACGCAGGGAGGACTCCTCCAGATTGCCGGTCTGGGTGGCGAGGACGACGCCGATGCGGCGGTAGCCCGCGTCCCAGCCGCGCTGGTAGGCGCGGCGGGTCACGCCGAAAAAATCGGTTTTGACCCAGTTGAATTGTCGGGCGAGAGTGGGTTCAACCCCGCCGCAGGCGACCACGCAGAAGCGCTCCCAGGGGAAATCGAGTTCGTGGTCGAGGTCGCGCACGGGTCCGAGGATCACGCCGGCGTAGCCGCGCTGGTAGAGAATGCGCCAGAGGCTGGCGAGGTTTTTCTGGTCGCTGAGTTCGAAGTGTTCGACGCGGTACCCGAGTTCGCGCGCGCGCGGTTCGATGCCTTTCAGATAGGCGGTCACATATGGAAAGGATACGGGACGGCCTTTGTCATTCGGCAGGTGCGTGAAATAGGCGATGGAGAGGCCTTCCGTGGCCTTGTTCTGTCGGAACTGTCGGGAAGCCAGAGACGCAAGCAGGGGATTAGGGTTGTAGTCGAGTTCGCGGGCGGCGGCCTCGATGCGTTTGCGGGTGTCGGCCTTGATGCGGGGGTCCTTGCGGAGGGCGAGGGACACGGTTGAAACGGACACGCCCACTTTTTCGGCGATGGACTTGAGGGAGACTCTCATGGTGGCAGGTTACCCGCTTGTCCCGGATAATTCAACAGATTTAAACTTTGGAGGATGTGCGGGATTTCCGAACGTGCTAGGATCGTGTCATGCAACGAATACCCTTGTTTCTGTTTCTGTTGTTCTGTGCCTGTACGCATCCGGGCACCGTGGAGCGGGAGCGCGACTGGAAGGGATGGCCGGAGGTCTGGCGGATTCGCGGGGGCGGGTTGGAGGTGGTGTTGTCACCCGCCGTGGGGAGGATGCTGTCTTTTGGTTTTGAGGACGGGGAGAACTTGCTCTGGGAAATTCCGGAGAACCGGGGTGAAAAAAAACGCGATCCGGCGGACTACTGGTCCTGGCCGAATCCGGGCGGGGATTGGCTGTGGCCGATGCAGCAGTCGGAATGGGTACGTCTGGGCATTCCGGCCAAATGGTTGTGGCCGCCGCCCGCGCTGTTTGCGGATGCGCCGTGGACGGCGAAGGAGCTGGGGCCGGCTGCGCTCGAGCTGTCGCTGGAGATTGGGGCCCCGCTGCATCTGCGGATGACGCGTCGTTTTCAGCTTTCGGACCGGGAACCGGGCGTGTTGCGGATTCAGCAGCGGATGCAGCGCACGGGACCTTCGGATATTCCGGTGACATTGTGGCACATCACGCAGATGCCGAATCCGCGGGTCGTTCGTTTTGAGGTTCCGGAGGGGACGGCATTTCCGGGGGGGCCTCCGGTCCTCTCGCGAACGGCGATTGAGGCGGAGAGTTTTCGCAGGGAGCCGGGCATGTGGGTGTTCGATCCCGCCCAGGCCACGCAGGGGAAAACGGGTGGCGACGGACGATGGATCGAGGCGGAACAGGCGGACTGGATCCTGCGCATCGAGGCGATTGGCGGACGCGAAGGCGGCACCTTTCCGGACAAGGGCTGCTCGCTCGCACTCGTCAAAGGGAATGGCGCGCCCTTTGTGGAACTTGAGACGATGAGCGTCGAACGCCTGCTGGCCGCGGGCGAGGTGCTGGAAAACGAACTGGTCTACACGCTGCGACGGGTGGCGCCGTAATGGAGGGGAGGAGAAGGAGGAATTACTGCAACAGATTATTGCAACAGTACAATAATACTCTGTGAAGAGCCGATACGGAGATCGGCGCTCCCGTTGCCGATACGGAGATCGGCGCTCCCGTTGCCGATGCGGAGATCGGCGCTCCGGTTTTGATCAGCGGCCGGTCAGGTAGCCGCGGTAGTAGCTGGCGGGACCGAGGGTCTGGTGGACGGTGTATTCGCTTTGAGCGGGCCAGAGGAAGATGTCGAAATAGGCTTCGGCGGTGGGCCATTCGCGGGAGGCGGGGAAGGTGCCGGACAGGTGGTAGGTGTGAACCCATTCGTTGAAGCCGTAGCCTTCCTGCGGATCGGACTGGCCATACACGGTGATGCCGGCGGGGGCGGGCTGGGCGGTGACACGGCTGTCGATGTGCAGGGGATTGCGAGGGAAACGCTCGCCGAGTCCGGTGGTGTAGACGAGGTTGTTGGGGTTGGCGCCGTTGCTGAAGTTGGAGGCGGCGACGGCGGCGGCGAGATAACGTTCGTCGCCGGTCAGGAAATGGGCGCGGGGCAGCATTTGCGAGACCATTTCCGGAACGGAGAAATAACCGACATAGCCCATCAAGGGAAGCGGGGAGATGGCGGCGAGATGGAAGGCGTTTCCTTCCTGGAATTTGACGGCGGCATCGGCGAGGGTGCGGATGGCGTCGCGGGCCTGCTGCCGCAGTTCGTTCTGTCCGCGCGCGTCGGGGAGGGTGGCGATGACGAAGATCGCGTCGGCTTCGTCGCCCCAGCGTTTGGATTCGCCGTCGACAAGGGAGGAGCCCGCTTTGAAAACCGCGAGGTAGTCTTCTTTGCCGGTGAGGGCGAAGAGTTGGGCGGCGGCGAGGTTGCGGGAAAGCGCGTCCTGCTGTTTGTATTTGGCGGGGATGCTGTCGGGCACGGGGTTGGCCTCGGCCCAGTCCCAGGCGCGGAGGGCGGCGGCTTCGAGGGCCGCGGCGCGGGGGGCGTCGAAGGGCTTGAGCAGGGCGGAGGCTTTGATGGCGGTGGCGGCAAACAAATGGCTGCTGGCGGCATCGGGGGTGAAAATGCCGACGAGGAGCGATTCCTGCCAGCTTGCCTCGCCTTCGCGGGGATGTTCGGTGGATTCGACCCCGCCGCGGATGCCGCCTTCCGCAGTCTGGAGACGCGCGTAGAAATCGATGTTCCAGAGGGCTTCGTCGAGAAGATCGGGGATGTTGTTTTCCGCTTCGGCGGGCGGGAGCGCGAGTTTGACGCGTCCAAGGCGCTCGGGGAAAAGTTCGAGCAGTTCGAGGTGCAGGAAGGTGGATTCAAGGTGCTGGGCGCGGCGGTCCCAGTCGCCCGCGTCCATGTAGCCGCCCCAGGCGTTGGGCAGGACTTCGGCGCTGCTGTGGATGCGGGAGAGGGAGTCAAAGATGGCGGCTGATTCGCCGTCGAGGCGGGTCACATCGCTTTGCAGCGCGCGGGTGCCGGCGTCGGGATGGAAATTGAGGGGGCGTTTGTAGGAGGTGAAGGGAGGGGCGAGGGCGATGCCGCTGCGGTGGTGGAGGAATCCCTTCATGGAGACTTGGAAGGCGTGTTCCCAGGCGTTGTCGCCGATGGGGAAGGGGAGGCTGACACCGAGGCCGTCGATGGCGATGCGGTAGCGGCCGGGGCGGTCAAACGAGGAGAAGTCGAGTTCGTAGATCGCGGCGTCGGCGTGGTTGCGTTTGGTGCGGAAGCTGGATTGCACTTCGTCTTTGTCCATGCGTTTGCGGACGACGCCGGCGGGATGGCGGCTGCCGTCTTTTTCGTCCACGAGGAAAAAGTCTTTGCCGATCCAGGCGTCGAAGGACTGTCCGTCGCCGCTGCCGAGCCAGAGGGAGAGCGAGGCCTGTTTCCAGGGGTCGTCGGCGCGGAAACCGACTTGCGAGACCTGAAGGGCCTCGTTGAAATCGCGGGCCGGATCGGGCGTGAAGGCGGTGTCGGTTTCGCGGGTGTTGAGGCCGTGGAAAACAACGCGGAGGGCTTGGCCTTCCGGCACCGGCGCGGGCAGGCGGAGATAGACGCGGTGGAGAATTGCTTTTTCGTTTCCGTACATCGGACCGTCGTTGGGTTTGCTTTTCCGAGCCACGGAAACGGGAGATATCGCGGTTGTGGAGTCGCCGATGTAGACGCGGTAGGCCTGGGGCGTGTCGATGAGATCGAGGTCGATCGCGGCCCCTGTGAGCTGTTCGCGCCGCCAGAGTTTGCCGGCGTGCGGAAGATAGAATCCGAGCGATGTTTTGGCTTTGCCTTCGCCGACAAACACCTCGACGGATTTCGGCGTCATCTCCGCGCGTCCCTCGCGCCAGGCGAGAACCTTTTTGTCGCTGGGGCGGAGTTCGTGTTCGGGACCGGGGACGAAGTCGATTTGGCCGGGAACGACGAATTCCAATTCCTGGATGTCGAGGGCGATGAGATTGGGGGCGGCGAGGGAGGCGCGGAGGACGCGCGGGCCGTCGGCCGGATGTTCCGCGCCGCGTTCGAGCACGGAGGCGATGCGATCGCGGCGGGCCTGTTCGAGGGCGGCGAGGCGGGCGGTTTCGCGTTCGGCGGCGATGCGGGCTTTTTCGCGGGCGGCCTGGGTTTCGGGACCGTCTTCGATGGAGCTGAGGTCGTGCAGACGCACTTCGATGGCTCCGCTCTTCCAGTCGCCGAGGATTTGCAGGTTGACGATGCCGTCGAGGTCGAGCACGCCGTTGCCGCCGGGTTCGGTGATGGCGGCGGGATCGGTCCAGCGGATGCCGGTTGTTTCGCTGAGGGTGTAGGTTTTGCCGGCGGTGGCGGGGTGAAAGCGGAAGGTGAAGGTGGCGCGGGTTTGGTCGGCGTCGATGAGACGGAGGTTGATGTGCCGGGATTGGCCGGGCTGGAGGAGGGTGAAGGAGAGGCGGGGAACGCGTCCGACGTCGGCGGAGAGATCGAGGCGGCGGGGGTAGCCGACGCCGCCTTTGGCGCTGGTGGCTTTGATGAGGAGGCCCTCTTTGTCGGCGTCGAAGGCTTTTTCCCAGGTGCCGATGCCGTAGGCGGGGTCGGTGTTGAAGCGTTGAATGAGGCGGTCCTCGGCGGGGAGGACGGAGGACAGGAGAAGAAGAAGAAGAACGGCGAGAATTTTCATAGAGGGGTCTCAGGCGGATACGGTGGTCTGGCGGGGGTATTCTGTGTCGGTGCGGAGGCCCCAGTCGAGCAGTTTCATCAGGAGGTCTTCGCGAATGTCGCGGAGGGCGGGGTCGTGGAAGCGGTTGTTGAGCTCGTGGGGGTCGTTGACGAGATCGTACAGTTCGTGGTCGCGGGTTTCGCGGAAAACGAGTTTGTGGGTGAGGGTGCGGACCATTTTGGCGCGGGCCATGGTTTCGGGAAATTTGAGGTAGGTGCGCTGTTTGTCGCTGTGAATGTGGGCGATGGCGGGATCTTCGATGGAGAACGGATCAAAAACGCGTTTGCGGGATTCGCGTTCATGGCCCCCGTTGGCGAAGACGGCGGCGCGGGCCGGTTTTTCGCCGCGGAGGATGGGCAGAAGGTTTTTGCCCTGGGCCCCTTCGAGGAGGGGAATGTCCAACAAATCGCAGAGGGTGGGGGCGATGTCGGTGTGGTCGCTGAGTTCGGTACAGCAGTGGCCGGGGGCAAGACCGGGGGCGGCGATGATGCAGGGGACACGGGTGAGGCAGTCGCTGAAGGTGGTGTCCCACTTTTCCCAGATGCCGTACTGGCCGGCGAAGTCGCCGTGGTCGGAGAGAAAAACGACGACCGAATTTTCCCAGAGGTTTTGGGCGTCGATTTCGCGCACGACCTGTCCGAGGAGGTTGTCGACCTTGGCGATCATGCCGAGATAGACGGCCTGGATGTCGCGGAGGACCTCATCGCGGACGCCGTTGCCGAGGCGCTCCTCGCGCTGGTGGACGAGGGAGAGGGGAGCGTTTTGCGGGAGGTCGTGGGGGAAGGCGCGCAGGGTTTGGCGGTCGATGAGGGAGTACCAGGGTTCGTCGACTTCGTAGGTGGGATGGGGGTAGTTGAAGTTGAGATGGAGGTAGAAGGGGCGCTGGCGGTCGCGGTCTTCGCGGAGAAAATGGACGGCCTGTTCGGCGAAAGCGTTGTCCTGCCACTTGTCGCGGCGGCGGGTGAAAGCGTTTTCATCGGGAGGAAGCTGGAGCCGCGTTTTTTCGTGGCGCTGATACATTTCTTTGTAGCCTTTTGTCCAGGAATGGGCGTGAAGGCGATGGCCGCTTTGGCCGGGGGCGAGTTCCGGGGGGGTGTGGGTGGCCTCGAAGACGTTTTCCCAGCAGTGGTTTTTGCCGAAGAGGACGCACTGGTAGCCGTCGTGGAGCAGGGAGCCGAGGAGGTCGGGCCGGGAGGCGGGCAGGTGCTGGTAGATGTTGCGGAAGCCGTCGGTGTGGGTGTAGCGTCCGGTGGTGAGGCTGATGCGGGCGGGCACGCACTTGGGAAAGGTGGTGAAGTGGCGCTGGAAATTCACGCCGCGGGCGGCGAGGGCGTCCATCTGCGGCGTGCGCGTGTCGGGGCACTCGCCATTGGCGCCCAGACAGTCGCCGCGCATTTCATCCACGGTGATAAAGATCAGATTTTTTCGGCTCATGGTTTCCACGCGAAGACGGAGATAAACGCATTCGCGACTTCAGCTATGCGGCATCCCGTTCCGAACCGCAATTCCCAAGCCGTCCCCATTCATTCAAACCGTTAAATCTTTTCTAACGTCAATCTTTTCCGAGCTTTTACGAGTAATTATCCTTGAAAAACGAAAGTTTGTCGTTACTATTTCAAGGAAATGATGCTGGCGCGTCCCATGTATGTGACTGGAATTCTGGAACGTCTTCGGGACGTCCCGGTGGTGGCGTTGTCGGGTCCGAGGCAGGCGGGGAAAACGACATTGGCGCGGATGGTGGAGGCTCGGCGGGCGGAAGAGGAGTCGGTGCATTTTTATGATTTGGAGTCTCCAGGCGATTTGGCGCGGCTGGCGAACCCGGAACTGGCGTTGTCTACGTTGCGGGGCTTGGTGATTCTGGATGAAATTCAACGGGTTCCGGAGCTGTTTCCGGTGTTGCGGGTGCTGGCGGACCGTCCGGGGGTTCCTGCCCGTTTTCTGATCCTGGGGAGCGCGTCACCGGAATTGGTGCTGGGGGCGAGCGAGTCGCTGGCGGGGCGGGTTTCGTTTATCGATGTGTCGGGATTTTCCCTGGGAGAACTGGGCGCGGACGCTTTGGGCACGCGATGGTGGCGCGGAGGCTTTCCGGGGGCGTATCTGGCCCGCACGGACGCCGTGGCGCGTCAATGGCACGAAGATTTTTTCCGCACGTTTCTGGAGCGGGATATTCCACAATTGGGTATTCGCATCCCGGCGCAGACCCTTCGGCGCTTCTGGACCATGCTGGCGCACTATCACGGTCAGGTATTGAATCTGGCGGAGCTGGCCCGCTCGCTGGGCAGCTCGGAACCGACGGCCCGGCGCTATCTGGAAATTCTCTGCGGGACCTTCATGGTGCGCCAGTTGCCCCCCTGGTTTGAAAACCTGAAAAAGCGTCAGTTGAAATCGCCGAAGGTGTACATCCGGGATTCCGGAGTGTGTCACGCCCTGCTACGGATTCCCTCGCACGGGGAGCTGATGGGGCATCCCAAACTGGGGGCGTCGTGGGAGGGCTTTTGTCTGGAACAGATTTTAGAAGTAACCGGAGATCGGGACGCGTATTTCTGGGGGACACATGGCGGGGCGGAGCTGGATCTGCTGTTGTTCCATGAAGGAAAGCGCATCGGGGTGGAGTTTAAATTTTCTGACACACCGGGGACAGGCAAATCGATGCGGGTTGCCCTCGCCGACCTGGGCTTGGATCATCTGTACGTGATCCATCCCGGCAAGCACATTTTTCCTTTGGACGCGCAGATCACCGCGCTGCCACTGGCGGATTTCCTGCAAACCCTACACCCCGGGGTCTGATCATGTCCTTCAACGAACTCAATGCGGTGGAACAACATTTTTTTCTGCACACGCTCAGCCTGAAGAACCTGAACGCGGCGAGGGGCGGCATGGACAGCGGATTTAGGGTTTCCACGCGAAGACGGTGGTGAGGGGGAGGCTGCGGGCACCGGCGAGGGCGCTGTAGACGGATTGTGCGTGGGAGGGGGAGGCGAGGGCGAAGGCGTCGGCGGGCAGGGCGAGCTGTCCGTTGGCCATCCAGGCGAGGACGTCGCGGAGATCGGAGGGGCAGTTGTCGCGGGGGAAGAGGAGGGTGATTTCGCGGGTGAAGGCGCTGTCGTAGGGGAAGACGACGTTGTCGGGGTAGCTGCCTTGGACGACGAGGCGGAGGCCGCGGCGGAGGGTTTCGCCCCAGGGGAGGTCGGGGCCGGCCTCGAGGAGTTTGCCCAGAAGGGCGGGCGCGCCGGTGGCGTCGATGAGCAGGTCGGGCTGGGCGGCGGCGGCGATTTGTGCGGAGACAGAGGCGTTGCGGTCGATGAGGACGGCGTTTCCGCCCATGGACTGGAAGAGGGCGCAGCGTTCGGGGGAGAGGTCGAAGGCGACGGGGGCGTGTCCGAGCAGGCGGAGGATGGCGGCGGAGAAGAAGCCGATGGGGCCGAGGCCGACGACGGCGATGCGTTCGCTGGGCAGGGGCGCGGCCAAACGCAGGCCGTGGCGGGCGATGGCGGCGAGTTTGGCGAGGGCGGCCAGGGACAGGGGCGTGTGCGCGGGCAGGCGGAAGGCCTTGTCCGCGGGGATGACGGCTTCGGATGTGTGCCCGCCCCACATGCGGGGCAGGGGCGAGCGGCTGGTCCCCGTGCAGAAGACGCGGTCGCCCTGCGCGAAGAGTTCAGAAGCCGATTCGACGACCTCGCCCGCGCATTGGTAGCCCGGGATGAAGCCTTCCGGCGGGGTTCCGGGCTGTGCGCCGGCAAAACAGCGGCTTTCCGTGCCGGGACTGACTCCGGAGAAGTGCACCGCGACCCGTACTTCGCCCGTCAGCAGGGGCAGGGAGTCGGAATGGCGCAGGTCCATCCGGCCTGCCGTTTCACAAAAGAGATGCGAATGTTTCATGCGGTTTCCATCTTTGCTGGACGGCCCGGCAAAACCAAACGCAAAGACGGTCTGAAAGATTCAATCTGTTGAAAACAGGGTGACTCCAGGCAAACCAAAAGGGGGGACCGGGGGAAACCGCAGGATCAGGGTGTCAATCAATCGGATTGACAAGTGTTTTGAAGCCAAACGCCTTGAAGTCCTTCGTGTTCCGGGTGAAAAACGTTTTTACCCCGTGCGCCAATAGTGTTGTCGCCAAAACATGATCGAAAATCTGCACAGACGATGGGGAGGCCGATTGAAAGGTTTTAAGGAATCGATCCCAGAATTTGGAATCGTAGGCGCAATGCAAGACCCCGGAGGTTTCCCGCAGAAAACAGATTTGATCCAACGCCTTCCGATGAGTGAGGGGGAATTCGAAAATCTTCGGATTCCGCAGGGCCCGGTAGAATTCAAAAAGGATCTGATCGCTGAGTATCCAGTCGGATGGGGCTGACAACATTTTCTCGTAAACCTCTTTTGCCCGAGGGTGCTCGATGCAGTCCTTGTTCACGGCATAGACCAGAATGTTTGTGTCGAGGCTATTCATAGATCAGTTCCCTAAGCTGCGCCGCGGAAACGGAACACTTGCCCAAATGCACAACAGGGACTTTCCGAACAGCGGGTTTTGGAGAAGCTGGAAAACGATCCAGCCACGCCTCCGTTGCCCTTCGGATGACCTCGCTTACAGGGATGTCCTCGCGCACTGCGGCTTGGCGCAGATTCCGCATCAATGGGTCAGGGAAGAGAATTTGTATCTTTTGCATGGATACATGTTATGCATGGATGATGGAGGTGTAAAGGGGATAATGATTGATTCAGCGGACGGCTCAGGGCGGCAGGATTTTCAGGTTCACAACGTCCCAGGCGCAGAAGCGGAGGAGGCTGCGGGTATCCTGGATGATAAGGGTGTGGGGCAGGGCGCTTCCGTCCGGCAGGGAGCATCGGAGGTCCGGCAGTGTGCCTTCAAAGAGGAGCTCGGTCGCGCCAGTGGCTTGGAGGCTGAACTCCAGTCGGTTTGCGGAACGAAGGACCTCCAGGAGTTTGGCGTTTGATCGGAGAAGCAGGGGGCGCACTTCTGGTTTTCCGCCGAGGGAAAGATGGTTGCAAGGGGCTTGCAAGAGGTTTTCGGGTACTTGCAGGGTGTGAGGGCAGGGGATTCCGTTCACGCGCAGCACGGGGGAGGTCTCGGGGCGGAAGTCGAGGTCGAAGCGGTGCCCGAAGGCCTGGTGGTTCTGGATGCCTTCGTAGGCGCGGGTGGGACGGAGGGCGAGACCCCGGGGCAGGCGGCGGAGGCCCAGCGAGGCGAGGGCACCCAGCCAGGCACCCATCGCGAAGGCCTGGGGGCGGATGTCGTGGTAGAGGTTGCCCTGGGGGGCCTCGAACTTCTCGGGCATGGCTCCGGCCATGGGATGCCAGGGGCCGGGTTTCATGGCGTCGTCGCTGATGCGCAGGAGCAGGGAGAGGGGGAGGGCTTCGCCGCAGGTCCAGGTGTCGCAGGCCGCGATTGCGGCGCAGAGGCCGTTGGTCCAGTGCATCTGCGGTTCGTGGGCGAGACGCGCCAGCAGGATGTGGAGCAGGGCGTCCCGGTCGTCCAGCGGGAGGAAGTTGGGGAGGGTGAGGGCCCAGACGTAGACGGAGGAGACGGGTCCCCAGGCGTAGACGCGCTCTTCGCCGCCCTCCAGCAGCAGGAGGTCGCCATAGGCGGGAAGTCCGTTCCGTCGGTCCTGGTAGAGGTCCTTCAGCATGGCCCAGAGTGCGTCGGCGCGGGCCTGCGCGGCGGGATCGGCGGTCATGCGGGCGAGCATGGACCAGGTGGAGTGCATTAGGGTGTTGAGGTAGATGTCGTAGGATCGGGTCACGGGTTTGGTGCCGATGCGGATGTGGTCGCTGCCGTCCAAGGGTTTGCCGGTGACGTGGTCCCAGCCGTGGTCGCGGGAGCCGAAGGCGGGGGTTTCGTCGGCGAAATGTCCGCCGTAGAGGCCGCGCCCGGGATCCCAGCAGCGGCGGTCCACCCAGTCGATGGCCTCGCGGAGGAGGATGAGGTTTTCGCCGCTGACGAATCGGTCATCGCCCGTCTGGCTCCAGTGCAGGAAGGTTGCCCAGAGGACGTAGAAGATGCCGTCCTCCTCGTATTTTCCGCCGTCGGGATGGATGAGCTGGGCAAACATGCGGCCCCGGGGAACGCCGTCGCCGCGGGCGTGGCAGGGGTTGGAGAGAAGGAGCTGGCAAAGCTCCTCCAGGCGATGGGGCCAGCCGGCCGCCGTGCAGCCCGCCGCGGTGAAAACGGCGTCGCGGATCCAGCTGAGGTAGTAGATGGATTTGATTGAGGCGCGGATGGCACCGCTGTGATCGAACATCGAGGCCAGGCCTCGCTGGTTGAGGCGGCGGAGCTGCTCCAGCACCGGGTGCGCGGGAGCGAGCAGGCGTCCAGCCGCCTCCAGCGGGGCCAGCCAGGCCTCGGTGTTGGCCATGGCGCGTGGAAGATCGGGCGGATCAGACAGATCGGTCGGATCCGATGAAAGAGTTTCGTCCACGCTCAGGCAGAGGCCCTGCCCCGGAGGCAACACGCCACGGGAGTAAACCTTGTGGCCGGGGCTGGGTTTGGGGCTATGGCGGAAGGCGAAATCCGCAGGACTGCGCACATCGAAGAGAAAGGTCCGCCCGCGTTCGCGGTGGGACACCTGCAGCGCGCGCGCGGATGCGGTCTGGACCGTGTCGGCCAGGGCGGTGACGATTTCCAGGGGCTGGGCGGCTTCGGTCCAGAGCAGGAGGGCGGGACGGTCGGCCTGGACCGCGAGGTGGAGGACCTGCTGCTCGAAACGCAGGGCGAGATGCCAGGGGTCATAGTCGCAGGAAACAAAATGGGCGAGGTCGCAGCCCGGCAGGAGGATGGATTCGAAGAGTTCCAGATGCACATCCCGGTTGGAGAAGTCCCGTTCGAGGGCGTCATGGTTCGCCCCCGCGCCCGGGGACCACCACAGATGAAGGCTGGAGTTGTCCAAGTTGAACTCCACCCGCAGGGCGCAGGGCGAATGGAGAAAAACCAGGACGGGTTCGCGGAGAGGGGGGAGTACGGTGGACATTGAAATTTTGTACCAAGCGCACATGCAAAAACAATTGCTTCATGGGGGGCGGAAATTCAAACGGTTGAATGTTCTTTGTGGAATCAAGGGTTTCCGCTACTCTTCGGGAATGAATGCCGACCCACACGCCCCACGATACCCCCTGGCCTTTTTCGGGTTTGACCGCTACGACTACTTCCGCCGCGTCGCCGAATCCGCCACGCGCGAAGCACGTGAACACCCAGGGGTGCGTTTCCGCATCTTCGAACACAAGCCGGAGGACATGTTCGCCCATGCGGACCTCCCGGAAATCCGCGGTGTGATTGCGCCATTCCTGAAACCCGAACACCTCCAGTGGTTCCAGGAGAGGAGGGCGAATGTCATTTTGTTCTCCTCGCGAATGCCTGCGTCGGAAATCCCCGACAGCGTCGGATGGATTCGGGCGGATGACGAGGCCATTGGCGCCGCCGCCGCCCAGCATTTCGACCGTATGGGGATGTCCCATGCCGCGTTTTTCGGCGTGGGCTCGCTCCAATTTGCCAGGCTTCGCGAGAGGGGTTTCCGCAAGACCTGGGAGAAAATCGCCTCGCCCCGCGGACATTACTGCTCCTGTCTGGAGGGCAATTCTGCCTTGGTGGATTTTCTAACAACCCTCCCGCGACCCTGTGGAATTTGTTGTTCGGACGACGGTCATGCCCGGTCTTTGATCACGGAGGCGCTCCGCCTGGGTTTCCGGATTCCGGAGGACTTTGCGGTCATCGGGGTGGATCATGATTTGCTGCTCTCGGAACTCAGTCCGATCCGGCTGACCAGTGTGATTCCCGATGCGGAAACACTGGGACGTCTTGCCGTGCGCGCGCTGCTGCGCAGTTTTGAGGAAAACGATCATCCGGGCCGCTGCCGGGAGCTTGTCCCGCCTTTGGGAATACACTACGATGAATCCGCACCCTACTATTATTCGGTGGAACCCAGCGTTTCCCGGGCGTTGCAGTGGATGGAGAAAAACCTGTCCACGTCGGTCATTATTGAGGATTTGGCCCTTTATTGCGGTGTTTCGCGGCGAAATCTTGAGTACCTTTTCAAGAAGCACCTCGACCATGGCCCCTATCAGCAACTGTTGCAGATGCGGCTGCATCTCGCCAAACGCCTGTTGCGACATTCGACAAAAAACATCAGCGACATTTCCGATGCGTGCGGATTTACAAATGCCCGGGAGTTCAGTGTGCGCTTCAAGGGGAAGACCGGTCAGACCCCGAGCCAGTACAGGGAGGGGGAGTGAGGAGGAAGAAGTGCGGAGTTAGGGAAGGAGTGACGAGTGTCGAGTGACGAATGACGAGTGGGGGAGGAAGAAGTGCGGAGTTAGGGAAGGAGTGACGAGTGTCGAGTGACGAATGACGAGTGGGGGAGGAAGAAGTGCGGAGTGTAGTCCCGTAGATCCCGGACGGGAAAGGGAGTGGCGGCATTTTCCAGCACGTCAGGGCTGTAAAAGGTGCACACGCAGAAAAGAGAGGGGGCCGGGATGGGGATCGCGCATGGAGAGGGTTTCGATGCCATTTTCATCGGTGGAAACGAGGAGGGCTTCGGGGGGGAGGTAGTCCCAATTGGCGGGGTGGAGCTGGGTGGCGCGCTGGCCGCGGAGGACGATATCGCCGCGTCCGGCGGGGCGTTGCCAGGTGAGGGCAAAGCCAAGGGGGCCGGACTGAAGATGGAGGGTTGGCCGGTCGACGAGGCCGGGGCGGGTGCCGAAGACGTATTCGGCGAGATGGGGATAGCCGTCGGGTTCGTCGTCGATCTCCGGGGCCTGTAAGTCGGATGGAAGCCCGGAACCGCTGATCCACTGTTGAAAGGTGCCGGCGGCGACGACGCGGAGGATGCCTTGGGTCCGGAGTTCCTGAAGGTCCCAGCCGTGTCCGTCGTCGAGGCGGGGGAGAGTGATGCGTTGGAAGTCTCCTTGAAAGCGGTCGAAGTTGAGCACCTTGAAGGCGGCGCCGGGCTGGGGGGCGCTGCCAGAGCAGCGGATGTGGAGGTGTCCGTTGGCGTGGAGCAGCCCGGAGATGTCGAGGAGGTCGTGCTGGGTGAGGCTGATATCGAGTTCGATCGCGGCGCTGGGATGCAGCAGGAGGTCGCCGTCGAGGGCCAGGGTTTCGAAGGCGTCGCGGGGCGGGATATCGATGCTTTGGATGCGTCCGGTGACACTGACGCCTTTGAGATGGGTGTTTCCGAGAGTGACGGAGTTCCAGCCGTAAATGCGGATATCGACGGGGCTTGTCAGGTCCGGTGCTGTCACGGGGAAGGGGTAGACGTGACGCGAGAGAGGGCCTTCGCCGGTGACCTGGATCGTGTTTTGGGTTTGATCTGCGCTGAAACCGCCGTGGCTGGTCAGCACGGCGTGGTGGGTGGCTGAGTTGGGGCCGTTGCGCCAGAGATCGACGGACACCTGGTGGAGGGTGATGCGGTAGCCGGCGTCGGGCGCAATGGCGAAGTGCCAGTAGTCCTGGTGCTGGATGGAGCTGGCGAGGGAGGTGGAATTAAAAAGGCTGCTGTTGAATTCGTTGCCTTCGTTGCTGGTGGTGGTGCCCTGGCTTTGGCGGGAGGCGATGCCGGGGCCGAAATCGAGGCCGCGGGTGAGCTGGATGTATTGGCGGAGAGTGGAGGTGGCGAGGATCGGGGCGTTGTCTTGAACGCCATTGAAGTTAAACGCGAGGAGGACCACGGGCTCGGCACCGGTGTCGACTTCGGGAGGATCGATGGAGGCGGGAACATCGGTGGGCCAGCCCGGAGCGAGGCTGCCGTGGAGGACGAGGGTGCCTGCGAGGCTTCCGACCCCTTCGATGCGGCCCCCGCCGGCCACACGGATTCGTTTGCCGCGGACAGTGGCGTGTTCGGGAATAAAACGTCCGCCGGCGCCGATGTGGACGTCGTTGAGGGCGTGGAGGGTGGTGCCGGGGCGGAGCTGGAGAGTCTGGATGGATCCGGGAGCGCGGAGGTCGAGACCGAGCAGGTCGCGGGAGCTGTCGAGAGTCTGGAGGGCCGGGATGGGGCCGGCGTTTTCGAGGCGGAGGATGCTGCGCAGGTCAGAGGGGCTGTTGTCCCAGGTGCGGCGGAGGGCGGCGTAGCCTTCGGGTTGTTCGAGGCCTTCGGCGATGGCGATGGCGCTGAGTTCGGCGGCCACGCCGGGGAGCGCGGCGACGAGGTTGGTGGTTTCGGCGGGATCGGCGGGGATATCAAAGAGATCGAGGCTGTTGTCGGTGTAGCGGATGAGTTTGTAGCGGGACTGAATGACGGTCCAGCGGGCGTCGCGGGTGTCGGGATCGGGGCCGTCTTCTTCGTGGTGTTCGAAGGCGAGATGGGGCCGGGCGGGGGCGGGGATGGGGTCGCCGCGGAGGAGAGGCCACAGGGAGACGCCGTCGAGACCGGCGGGGATGTCGAGGCCTGCGAGGTCGGCGGCGGTGGGGAGAAAGTCGGCGAGGTCGCTGAGGGTGCTGGTATCGACGCCGGGAGCGATGGTGCCGGGCATGGAATAGAGTGCGGAGACGCGGAGGCCGCCTTCGAAGAGGTCGCGTTTGCCGCCGCGGAAGGGGCCGTTGCTGTCGAAGAAAATCCAGTCGGAGCCGTCGGCGTCAGTGGGACCGTTGTCGGAGGTGAAGACGATGAGGGTGTTGGCGGCGATGCTGTCGGAGTTGTCGCCGTCCTGGTTGGGATCATTGACGAGGGAGAGGACGCGTCCGATGGCGGCGTCCATGCGGGTGATCATGGCGGCGCGTTTTTTCTGGGCGAGGGTCCAGGGCTGGGAGGTGTAGGGATCGAGGCCGTTGGGGACGGAGGCGATGGCGTCGATGTCGAAATGCGGGATGGTGTAGCTCATCTGCATGTAGAAAGGCGTGTCGGACTGCGCGGACTGGGCGAGCCAGGCTTCGGCGGCGGCGGCGATGAGGTCGTGGGAATAGCCGCTGCCGCTGGAGGCGTTGGCACCGGTGGCGAAACGTCGGAGGCGATGAGGCTGGGTGTCGTCCGTGCGCCAGAGGTACGGGGCGAAATAGTTTTTGGCGTCTTCGTGGTTGAGGTAGCCGTAGGCGACATCGAAGCCCTGATGTGTGGGGAGCGCCGCAGGATAGAGAAGTGTTCCGGGGTTGTTGCGGTCTTCACCGCTGCCCCATTTGCCGAAGATGGCGGTATGGTAGCCGGCCGTTTTGAGGACGGTGGCCACGCTGGTTTCGGAGGCCAGCATCCCGCGGTCGTTCTGAGAGTTGCGGTCAAAGGTCGCATGACCGCTGTGCAGGCCAGTGAGCAACATGCCGCGGGAGGGGCCGCAGACGGGGGCCGCGTAGGCGCGGTCGAGTTTTCGCGACTGGGCCGCGAGTTGGTCGAGGTGCGGCGTGAGGATTTTTGTTTGTCCGTTGAAGCCGACATCGCCGTAGCCGAGATCGTCGGCAAACAAGTGGATGATGTTCGGCGGACGGTCGGCGAATGTGGGGGTGGAGAAAGCGAGAGCCCCGCTGAAACAGGCGGCGGAGAGCAAACGGCGGGAGGTTTTTGTTTGGAGGAGCATGGCGGATACGTAAGGTATGCCAATACGGGAAGAAAGGGTATGGGATTTCACGCAGACTGATTGTGTTTATCCGCAAAAATCGTTTCCGTGCGTGGATCGGACCGCGCAGGAGTTACCCGAACGTTTTCCATGTGCAGGCCTTCGACATGGCGGAGAATGAATCCGTAGGCACCCATGTCGCTCGTGCCGGCCACGCAGACGGCGCAGGGATAGCCGCGGGAGTTCCAGTCGGGCTCTGCCGTGGGGTCCATGCTGGGGGTGGGCGGCAAAACGTTGATCTCCACGTCGCGCAGCTGCACAGTGCGGATGGGATGTCCCTCGTAGCCGCAGAGGATGCTGGGCAGGGGGCCCACGGCGTTGGCGGTGATGCGATCGAAGACCAGACCGTCTATGCAGCGCCGCGAGGGGTCGAGCAAGGGTCCCGGTTTGGCGTCGGAGGCCTTGCGGGTGGGCGGGATGTTGCCGGCGTTGTCGCGATTGCCGAGTTTGACGAAGATGGGATTGAGCACGCCCTCCATGCGGATGTCCTCGAAGCGCAGGTTGCGCAGGGCCCCGCCGTCCACGCCGGCAATGTCGATCCCGGTCATGCCGTTCCAGAGCTGGAAAGGATGGTGCATGGTGGTGGCGCGGGAGGGCACGATGTCGCAGTCGCGGTACACGATGTTCTCAAAGCCGCCGATGGAGGCGGTGCCGAGTTTGATGGCGGAGGCGTGGCTGGAGATGCGGCAGCGCTCCACCACCACGTCGCGGCAGGGGAGTTCGCACTCGGACTTGAGGCAGATGCCGTCGTCGGAGCTGTCGACAACGCAGCGGGAGATGTGGACGTCGCGGCAACTGTCAATGTCCATGCCGTCGTTGTTCTGGTTTGCGTGATTGAAGACGCTGACGCCTTCGATGGCCACGGTTTCGCAGCGGAAATAGCGCATCATCCAGTGGGCGGAATTGTGGAAAGTCAGTCCCTCAACGCGGACGTTGCGGCAGTTGACCAGATGCAGGCCGTAGGGGCGGTCGGGACTGTCGCCCACGCCGTCGATGAAGCCTGCGTGTTCGCCGCCGCATTCGATGCGTCCCTGGCCGCAGAGCGTGATGTTGTCCAGATCGCAGCCGAAGAGGAAGGCCCGCCAGGGAAAGCGGTCCATGCGGGAAGGGTAGGGGTGTTCGCGGTGGGGGAAGGCGGCAGGATCTTCGATCGCCCGCAGCACGGTGCCGGGGGCCAGTTCCAGGGTAAGGTTCGAGCGCAGGACCAGCGCCCCGCAGGTCCAGATGCCGGGGGGGATGCGGACCTCGCCGCCGGCGTCGATGGCCTGTTGCAGGATAGAGGTGCAGTCCGAGGAGAGGGCGGAGGGGGAGAGGCGTGTCATGGGCGGAGAAAAGCAGCGGAGCGGCAAAAAAACCAGCCAAAAACCAGAGGGGAGGTCTCCGGGAATTTCAAGCCGTTGAAGCTGAAAGCTTGGGCTAAATCCAGCTTTGGAATCTGTTGACTTTCAAAGTAGTCATTTTATAGTCATTTTATGGAAGCCAGCATTACCCATTTTAAAGCCAACTGTTTGGAGTATATCAAGACGGTCGAACGCCAGGGGGGTGTTGTTATCATCACCCGGCATGGAAAAGCCGCGGCAAAACTGGTGCCGATGGAGGAGAAAGGAAACAGTCCCGTATTCGGTTGCGGTGTCGGAAGTGTGAAAGAATTGGGTCCCATTTACAGCACCGGAGAGCGCTGGGATGCCGATTGACAACTCTTCCGTGCTTTTGGACACGCATGTGTGGCTGTGGATCGTGGAGGGGGACCCTAGAGCCAATCTCCTGAGCGTTTACCAAGGACGCTGCATCATCAGTGCCATCACTGTTTGGGAAATTGCTATGCTTGTGGAGAAGAAACGTATCCAACTTCAGCCGGGTCTTACCGAGTGGATTGAACGCTATCTCCGCCCCCCGGTCTATCTACATCCTCTTTCTCCGGACATCTCGATCTGTGCCGCCCGCCTGCCTGATTTCCACGGGGATCCCGCCGACCGAATTCTGGTGGCCACCGCAGGAATAACCCATCAGGCCTTGGTCACCGCCGACCGCCGGATACAGGAATGGATGAAATCTCACTCCGCGTATCGCAACCTGCTTATTGCCCTGTAATCCACCCCTCAGGGCACCCATTTCAGCACGGAGATATCGCCGATCTCGTAGATGCCGGCCCAGGCTTCGGCCTCGGCGAAGGGACGGTCGGTGCCGTTGCCGAAACCAAAGGAGACGTGCTGCAAGTCGGCGTCGCGGATCTGTCGGGGGTCCGTGACATTGTCCCAGAGGCGTTCGTTGCCGTTCCATACGGCGAGACTGACGGGTTTGAGGGTGTAGGGGCCGCCGGGGGCGGAGACGGTCACCGGCGCTTTGGTGTTGTTGAAGGCGATGGACAATCGGAGCGTGTAAAAGCCTTCGGCGTCTTTGGGGAGACGGAAGGCGGGAGTGCCTGGACCGGCGGACGACAGCATCAGCCGGAACTGACCTTCCTCCGCCTGCGCCTGAAGCTGCACCGCGGCAAAGGCGGGACCGTCGGGATTGCGTCCGCCGCGGGCCGGATTGTAGGTTCCCGTGCGGAAACTTTCACCAATCTGCACATCCAAAACGTTGCGGGTGGACGGCGCCCATTCGGTCGGCTTCCAGCGAAACTCCAGCCGGACCAGCGCCGCCCCGCGGCCAATGTCCAGCGCCTGATTCGGGGTGGAATCGCCGTGACGCGACAAGCGGGTGATGGAGTGGTTTTTGTCGATCTCCGGCGCATGTTTCGTGACCATGCGGAAACGGCCCTCGTGTACCCCGGCGGATTGCACAAACTCGCCGTTCAGGGCGCTGCCCGCATAGTTGAACTGGTTTGGCCCCTCGCCCTGAAATTCGCCGGAGAAGTCCGGTGTGAAAACAGGAACCCACTCCCCCGACAGTCGAAGTCCGGACAGCAGGAACGCCAACAACAGAATGCGGTTTTTCATAGAGGGTCTCCGGGAAGAAAAAACCCCCTCACGCAGCGAACCACATGAGGGGGCCCCACAGATGTTGACGAAACGATTTATTTGCGGCGGCGCAGACCGAGGATCGCCGCGATGCCAGAAATCCCCAGCAGCGCCAGCGTGCCCGGCTCGGGGATAGCGGTGACCACGTAATCCAGGGAGTTGGCCCCCACCACAAAGCCCGCAGTGTAGCCGGGATCGACCGTGATGTTCGTCGCCGAGAAATCCCCAACCAAGAAGGTGGTCGAGGCGAAGTTCATCAGGTTGAAGGTGGAGGCGGAGGCGGCGCTGAAGCCCTGGAAGTCGAAGAGGAAGTTCGTGCCCGTGCCTTTGGTCAGCGCACCGCTGAGGTTGAGGGTGTCGGCAGCGTTGGCGGCACCGAGGTTGAACTGCATCTGGGCGATCGCGGAGGCTTCGCCGTTCCAGGTGAGCGCACCGAAACTCAGGTCACCCGTGGTGCTGTTGAGTGAATCCACCGTCCCGGGGCGAATTTTGCCGCCGACGCTGAGGGTGATGGCGGAGTCGGTGACGCTGTCGAAGGTGGTGAGACCCGCCGAATAGGCCTGTGTGCCTGCCGTTCTCAGGGTTCCATTCCCCCCAAAGACGCCGCCATCCCGAACCGTAATGCCAGAAGTGAAGGTACCGGTAGATTGGATGGTGAGGCCCTGACCCACAAAAACGGTACTCGTTCCCGAAACCTGAAAAGTACTGAAGGTGGAGCTGCGTTGATTGGCCAGAGTGTCATTGTTCACAAGGGAGGCGTTATTCAGAGTCATCGTGCTTCCGAGTGCGTGCGCTGTACTGGTGTTCTTGCGCCAAACAGTTCCGGAATTCATTGTGAAGGCGGTGGCACCCAGATTGAAGTTTGGGCCTGCACCACTTCCAGTAATTTCAATCGTCCCGGCATTAGCGGTGATGGGTGCTGTGGATGTGCCCTGCAGTCTCAGAACCCCGGCACCTTCTTTGACGATGGCGCTGCCTACTGTGCTGGTGACATCCCGCAGGCCCAAGAACGAGCTTGCACCAGTTCCGTCGGAGTTTTGCGATACCGTTATGGTCCGGGAGCCTGCACCAAGACTGACTAGCCGGGAGCCATCGGAGCTACCAAGAACCAAGCCTCCGTTCGCGACGGAATTGAAGGAGAAGTTTCCGTTAATGTCTGCGGCCACAGCCTGGGTGCGAACGTTGCCTTGGTTTTGGAAGATCGTTCCACCGTTGATCGTCAATTTTCCAGTTCCCAATGAGCCTGCCGTTTGTATCTCCGTACCCGTTCCGCTGTTATTGCCCACACGCAGGGTGGCTCCACTATTCAGGGTAATCCCGCCAGAAAAAGTGTTCGCATTGTTGAGGAGTTGAAATTCACCACCACCTAGGCTGATCGAACCGGCCCCCGTCAGCAAAGTGTTTGTTGAAAGCGTAACCGAACCGGCGTTGGTTTTTGTGATGGCACCATTCAAGGTGATCTGTCCGCCGCTGCCGCTAATCGTCCATCGATTCGAATTGTGGGTGAAATCGATGTTGTTCGCAGTGATTGCACTTACAAGGTTAGAGGTTCGATCACTGCTGATGGTTCCGAAAAATGCGTTATCAGCCGGGGAGTTGCTCCACGTGGCTGTTCCGGTATTCCAAGCGTTTGTATCGACCCAGTTGAAGTTCGCGTTGGGCGCGGTGAGGTCAGCGGCTTGGAGTCCCCCTGCGGTCAGCAGGGCGAGTGTTGTTTTGAGGAGTATTCGTGTATTCATGGGATTTCCTGTGTTGGGTCTTGTTGCTGGGATGTGGGTGGGGTTTGGATTCGGGGTTCTATGGGAGAGAGTACGATTTTTGTGCGTGTTTGTCTTTGTGCTATCACGCAGAACGCTTGTGCTTTTCCGCAAAAGTTCAGGGATTGAGGCGGTGTTTGCGGATGCGCTGGAATCCGAAGAGGAGTCCGAGGGCGATGAGGGCGAAGGTGCCGGGTTCGGGGATGGCGGCGGCCTCCATCCAGGTGGTGGCGACGATCAGATTGTCGACGGTGGCGGCGAAGGTTCCGGTGGCAGGGGCCAGGAACTGGAGGTAGGTAACGCCTCCCCCGCCGGTGGTGGTGGCATAGTAGGGGGTTGCTTCATCCCCCGCCACGAAGGAGGTTTTGATCCAGGTGTCGAAGTCGACTCCGTTGTTGTTTCGTACAACCATGCGGTAAGTGGTGGAGGCGTTGAAAGGAATTTGCGCCGCGGCGTTGTTCACCAGGTCAAACTCCGTGCCCGTGGCCCAGTCGCGCGCGCCCACTTGGGCGCGGTTGGTGTTGAAGCGGGAGAAGGTGGGGCGTCCGCCCGCCGTGGCAATCGTGGTGAAGGTGATATCAAAACCGTAGTAGGCGTCGTTGGCGCTGGTCCAGGCGGAACTCTGGATCACGCCATCTCCGGTGGAACCCGATATCAGGAGCTTCCCACTGTTGACGCTGAAGTCCGAAGCGTTTGTTCCGGTGAATACCCAGCCGCCCTGGCCTCCCAGGTTTCCATTCGAGTGGGAATCAAAATTATCCTGAAGGAGAATGGACGCTTCAACCGGAAGGATAAGGCCCAGGCAGAGGCCCAGGGTTGGGATTGCGTTTGGCAGAAGGTTTGTTCGGGTGTGGCTGCGGTTCATGGGCGGGTCTCCATATCTGGTGGGTTTATGTACACGCCTATCAAAACACAGAGGGGTTTCGTGAAGCCAGAGGAAAGAGAGGTTTCGTTTTTAAAACTGTTGAATAAAAGGGGAAATAAGAGTTTTGAAGGTTTAAAGGTTTGAAGGTTTGAAGGTTTGAAGGTTTAAAGGTTGAAGAGGGTGTTTCTGGTTTCTGGTTTCTGGTTTCTGGTGGTCAGGTTTCTGGTTTCTGGTTCCAGGTTTCTGGTTTCTGGTTTCTGGTTTTCCATCCGTGGTCTTCGACGGTTTAAAGGTTGCCGCGTGATTGCGGCTTTGCCGCTGTCGGGCTTGAAACGGAACTGGGCGCTGCCGGGAACCAGGCATGTATGGAGCAGGGGCGTGACTCAACCGGCCGCGGTGGTCCACGCGCGCACCTGCGGCTGGGCGTGGGCGAGCAGGGCGGCATAGGCGGCGGGAGTAAGGTGGAGCTGGTCCTCCACGTAGTAGTGCGGGACAGGGTTTCCCTGCGGCAGGAAAACAGGGTCGCTGTCGATCCACAGGTCCTCCGGCGGCAGGGCGGCGCGGATGGCACTGCAGACGTCGGCAATCTCCCCGTGGCGTCCGTCGCGCTGCGGACATTTGATGATGGAGATGTAGCCGAAAGGGCAGGGGATCTGCTCCCGCACCCGCAGCAGGTCGCGGAGGATGTCATCGGGATTCCGGCGGTTGCCGACATCGTTGCTGCCGACGTAGCAGAGCACGAAATCGGGTTCGATCTCCCGCAACAGAGGGCCGATGCGGTCAATCCAGTCGCTGGTGATGGTCCCGCCAATGGCGCGGTTGACGACCCGCAGCTCCGGGGCAAGGGCATCCGGCTGCCCCCATTGCTCCATGATGGAGCTGCCGATGAGGAGGAGGGTTTGGGGACGGGAGTTGATTTTTATTCCGGCGAGGCGGGAGGCGGCATCCACCCGCAGGGCTTTCAGGGTGAGTGAGACCTCGCCCCCGCACAAATCCATTTCCACGGCCTTTCCCGTGGCCACACGAAGCGGGGGTGCGCCTGAAGACAAGGACAGCTCCCATTCGTCGGGAGCAGGGACGGCCTGTGTTTGCACGCATTCGATGGTGGCGGTTCCCGCGTGTGAAACCTCCATGTTGTAGGTTGCGCAGGCGCCGGGGGTTTCCCAGCCGATGATGCCGTTCACGCAATTCACCGCGCCACCAGTGACCGCGCAGGGCATATTTGCGGCAAAAAACTGTTCTCCCGGCAGTATTTTCAACACCGGGGGCTGGAAGGCGTGGGGTTCCCGCAGGATCTCCGTCCACCAGGTGCGCAACGTGGCAAACAGCTCCTCCCTCCGTGCGGGAAACTCCGCGGCCACATCGTGCAGCTCGGCGGGGTCGTTTTCCAGATCGTAGAGCAGCAGCTCTCTGCGGGAGGCGTACTCGGGGTTGAGAATCAGTTTAAACATTCCACGACGGATGGCAAGGGATTGTTCCTCAAAGGGTCCAGGCGGACCCGGCTTATACTCTCCGGGGATACCGGTCATGGAGTACGGGGGCCCCGAAGTGAGCCAGCCGAGATGGGCATAAGTGAAGATGTCCCCGGTGCGAGCAGGGATTCTCTCCAGCAAGGTGGGGGCAAAGGAGCGGCCCTCCATCCGTTCGCAGGGAATTCCGCAAAGCGCGAGGAGCGTGGGCGGGAGATCCAACAACTGCAGCGGGTCGGTGCAGGCACAGGGGGCAATCGCGGCGGGCCAGCGGATGAACAGTGGCGACTGAAGCCCGTTCTCGTAAAGATCGCCCTTCCATCCCCGGCGGCCGGAACGGTTGCGGAGCTTGCGGTCGGTCTCGTTCAGCTCGTTTGCCGCAATCGCGGGGCCGTGATCGCTGAGAAACAGCACGACGGTGTTTTCCATTTGCCCTGTCTCCTCCAGTCGCGTCAACAGGCGGCCGATTTGCTCGTCGAGAAAGGAAATCATGGCCCGGTTGACGGCCAGACCCGGAGGACAGCCGCGGTCTTTATGGAAGTGCACCCAGTGCTCCGGAGCATCGTGCGGGGTGTGTGGCGTGAGGGTCGGCACATACGCGAACCAGGGTTGATCCGTGTGCCGCTGGATAAAATCGCCGGCCAACTCCACGATGTGTTCATCCGCCCATTGCTCCGAAGAACTGCGGACGCCGTTATAGCGGCCCCTGGTTTGCCGGTGTCGATACAGATCGGCCATGTACGCTTCCTGAAAGCCCCGCTGCCAGGGGAAGTAGCCCTCGCTGTGGCCCAGATGCCATTTGCCCCACATGCCGGTCGCGTAGCCGGCGTCCCGGAAACGTTCCGCCAGCGTGGTTTCGTCCAGATGAAGAAAATCCTTGCCTCCGTGCACATGACTCACCCCCACACGCAGCGGATGACGCCCGGTCAACAGCGCCGCGCGGGAGGGCGAGCAGACCGGCTGCACACTGAAGTCGTTTGCCGAGAACGATTCCTCCCGCAGCTTCAGCAAATGCGGCGTGTGGGGACCATGCAATCCGAGGTCATCGGGACCGAGGTCGTCACACTGGATCAACAAGACATTTGGGGGCATAGCTTCTCTCGAATGGTGGAGGGGGCGGGCCAGGCGGGTCCCCAGCCGGGTTGTTCGAGCCTGGGCGGGGGAGGGCCGGGGACGAAATCGGCGAGGGCGCGGGCCTCGGACTCCTGAAGCCTGCGGAAGGATTCGAGGCGCGCGGGATCGCAGACGGAGTGATTTTCCCGAGGGTCGGAAACGAGGTCGTAGAGTTCTTCCGAAGGTCGGAAGCGGCCGGGCCAGGCGTCGGGAATGTAGTGGCGGATGTAGAGATGTTCCGGCGTGCGGATGGCGCGGATGGGGTCGTAGAGATCCGTCCAGTCGGCATCGTCGGGCCGCAGTTTTTCGCCGTGGAAATTGCGCTCCAGATAGAGATGATCGCGATGGGGCGCGTCGGGCTGGCCGATGACGGACCAGAAAGAGCGCCCGTCGATGTGTTCGGGCGGGGGCAGCCCGAAGGCCTCGCACCAGGTGGGTCGGAAATCGAGGTTGCTGAGAAGGGTGTTGCGCGTTTCGCCGGCGTGGCGTCCGTCGGGCAGCCGCAGGAGGAAGGCAATTTCCGTGCCGAGTCCGTAGAGCGTGCCCTTGGCTCGGGGGCCCGAGATGCCGTGGTCGGTGGTGAAAACAACGACGGTGGTTTCGCGAAGGCCGAGGCGGTCGATGCCCGCCAGCAAGCGTCCGATGTGAAGGTCCATAAAGGCGATGGAGGCGGCGAAGCGGCGAAAGTCCTCTTCTTTGCCGGGGTAGTCGGGCATGCCCGGAGGATTCCAGACGGGCGTGTCCGGAGGCAGGGCGGGAATGCGTCCGCCTACCGCGGGCCAGGTGCAGGCGTGCGGTTCCTGGGTGGCGATGTTGAGGTAGAAGGGGCGGGAGCGGTCGCGCCGTTCGAGGGTCCGCAGGGCATTGTCCACCACCCTGTCGCTGTTCCAGTCGGACCAGTCGTGTGAGAGATCGATTTCGTAGCGGTCGGTGCGGGGATGGCGTTCGTGGTTGATGCCGGAGAGAATCGTCTGGTATCCCGCCGCATTGAAATCATCGACGCTGGTGGAGCGGTCCAGCGGAAGGGGCCAGCCCATGTGGGAAAGTCCGATGGCCCCGCTGCGGTGCGCGTGTTGCCCGCTCATGGCGCAGGCGCGCGACGGGGAGCAGGCGGGAGAAGCGCAATGGGCGTTGGTGAAGCGGACGGATTCGGCCGCAAAGCGGTCCAGACAAGGGGTCGGCACATCGGCGCCATAACAGCCCATGGCGCGGCCCAGATCGTGACAGACGATGTACAAGAAATTGTGTGGAGACATTTCTGCTTGTGTATGTGGTTTGGAAATGAGAGCAAACGCGAACAAATTCAATTTGTTGAATCCAACGAAATATATCCCTCCCAAATGCGAGTTCGTGTGGTTCATCAACAGCGGAGTACTGGACAGGATGACCTGATCCGAGACTTCAAGCTTCATCATCCAGCGAATCCAGGGAATGAAACACAAGCTCTCCACGCTCATAGGCGCGGATCTGCGCCATGGTTTCCGGTTGGGCCAAAATCTCCATCGTTTCCACAATCGCGTCCATCCGTTTCTTGGATACGACAAACGCGACGGTTTCCTGATGCCGGGTGATCGGAATCATGCCCATCGTGGCGCTTTCCTTGACCATGGCCGGCAGCCTTTGCTGCGCCTGGGTAATGGTATACGTAGCCTCACTCCCGCCGCACCCGCAGATGCAAAAAGAGCAGGTTTCCGGTGGCGGGGATCTGCACTTCGCCCAAACCCGCGCCTTGCCCTTCCCACACCTTTGCCCAGTCTGGCAGTTGATCGGCGGCCCAGACCTCGTAAATGAGCGCGGCGTCGTCGATGCGCGGGAAATTCAACGTCAGGCCCGTGCCGCTGCGGGTGGGCAGGAGCCGGAAGGTCGAGGCGGGCGTGGCGGCGGTTCCGCCGAGAGCGTAGCGCAGGAGGTTGGGAACGCCGTCGATCGTGTCGGTGGCCGCGCCCGCGATGCCGTTGTCGAGGGCCCAGCGCGTGTAGCCATCGCTGACGCGCAGATACAGCAGAGGGCGGTGTAGGGAGGGCACGATCACGTCGGATCGTCCGCTGTGCGTGTCCTGCAGGGGGCTCCATCCAAGAATGTTGGCGTGAATCCATCGGTCGTATTCGCCGCCAATCCACAGGGAGGTTCCGGGATTCACGGTTTCCGCGAAACCGCTGATTTGAAAATCATCGCAGTCCACGAAGCGAAACAGATAGGGATTCGGACGGTTCGGGTCGGGCGAGGCGAGACCTCCGCTGCCAAAGACACGGACATGCCGCGCGTTTTCAAAATAGAGCAGCGTTCCTTTCAGTTCGGATTTTGTGCCGTACACGCTGATGTTTTCGACGTCGATAAATTCGGCGTGATTGACGCTGTCCTGCTGCTGCAGGTGCAAATGATACAGGTGCAGCGGCTGGCGTGTGCCTTGCACGCGGAGAAAGGGCACGTGACTGCGCAGCGCCTGGCGTCCATGCACCCAGAATCCGAACCAGCGTCCGCTGCCATTGCCTCGGACCTGCACGGTGGGTTCGGATCCCGGCCAGGCCCACTGGCCCGCGCCAAAGTCATCCTGCGGATAGTTGGGGTTGATCCCCCCGCCGATGCCGTAAAAGGAGGAGGCGACAAAGTCGGGGCGGATGTTGGTGCCGGCGCGGGATTCCAGGCGGACGCCGCGCAGGACGGAGTTGCCGCCGGAGCGCCATTCCAGCGCGTAATTGCCGACCGGCGTGGGATTGTGCTGGGCCAGCGGATAGTGGCGTTTCAGATGCAGAAAGGCGATCACCGTGTCCGCGTCCGCCGCGTCGGCGGTGCTGACAATCGGACGGTCCCCGGCGGCTTCGTCGGTGTTTGCGAATCGATGGGTCAGGGATGAGAGGGCCTCGATGACGCTGAAATTGTGATGGACGCCGATGAGTTTGCTTTGGGGGCGCAGGGTCAGGGTGTTGGAGACCCGGTAGTGGCCCTTGGGCAGAAAGACAATGTCATGGGCGTTGATCGCGGTCTGCAACGCGGCATGATCGTCGGTGACCCCATCGCCAACGGCGCCGAGGTTGCGCACATTGACCGCGCCGGGAGACTCCCAGGTGGGGAAAGACGTTGCCCACCGGTGGCGGCTGTGCAGATCGGACGGCGGAGCGACTCCGCTTGTCGATTCCAACAGCAGGCCTGTCTGGGGGACCCCGTTCCTCCAGAGCTGCTCCAGAGGCTGTCCCCAGCTCTGATTGCCGGGGCGAACCTCAACCGCCAGCCGCGCGAAGCGCATCCAGCCAGAGGGGTTCGCGGGGGCATCCGCCGTCCAAACACGCTCGCCGTTTTGCACGAAAACATTGTCCAAATAAAAACTGCGGCCCGCGCCGGCCGGCATGTCGATCACCGTGTTCGATGCATGGTGCGAAGCATAGGCAACCGAGCTGTCCACCCATTGCAGATTTCCATCGAAGGGTTGTTCCGCATAATTGCGTTGCAGGCGCAGCACCGGACCCGGCGTTCCGCGTGAGATCGCCACCCCGACCAACACCATGGCGCCGCGGGTGCTCGACCACAGGGCCAAATCCGACTGATCGACAAAGGTGGATCCCGTGATGGTGACCGTGGGCTGCGACCCGCCGCCGCCAAGGGACTGGGTTCGCGTGTCGATGCCGATGACGCCACCGGTGACACTCACCTGATGGGTGGTTCCGCCCGAGCCGGGAACGCCCCAAATGCCCGTGTGGCCGCCGACACGGAGATCGATGTTCAGGTCCTGAAGGGTGCAGCCTTCGGCGCCCTGCATGCGCAGCGCCACCGCCCCGGCATTTCCCGCCTCCACGCGGAAATCCAAACCGATCACGGCCTGATTGTAGAGAGTGTTTTCGCCACTTTCGTTGTCCGCCGTCCCCCGGTTGAAGAAATGCAGCATGGCCCGGCGGGCATTGGGGTCATTGAACCCGGCGGCGTTGGCGGAGAGGACGAGGGTGGCGCGCTGGGCGGGATTGACGGTGGAGCCCATCAACACCGCCGGAAAATCCGGGTCGTCATCCGGCTGGTTTACGATCAGGCGTGCGGAGATGCGGTATTCTCCCGCCGGGAACCACACGACGCTTTGATTCGCGATGCCGTGGTTGATGGCGGATTGCAGGGACGCGGTCGAATCGGTGAGACCGCTCGGATCCGCTCCGAAGTCGAGAACGGACACGTAGCCTGCGGGCACGGGCGGTGGCGGGGGGGTGCTGAAGCTGGAGACCGTTTTCACGACCACGTCGTCGAGTTCATAGTAGCCGTTGAAGACCGAGCCGGAGGCGTAGGTGCTGCCGGTGCCGCTGCCGGTGCTGAAGGAGAAGTCTTCGAGGTTCGCGGCGGTGATGCCGGTGGCAGTGTTGTTGAGGTGGAGTGCGCCGTTGATCCAGAGACTGAGGCGTCTGGGTTGGACGCTGTGAGGGCCGGTGGGCGAGGGGAAGGTCTGTTCCGTCGGGCCCGCGTTGGCGGCGATGACGAGGGCAAGTTCATAAACGCCGCCGGAGGGAGTGACGCTGAAATTGGCGCTGTTTCCGCCCGCTCCGGTGCTGCGGAAGGTGTTGGCGGTGGCGCGGGCCTGGACCGTGAACGACGCAAAGGCGGGGCCGTTGCCTGTGCCGGTGGAAGGTGTGAAGATGCCGCTGCGGAAGTTCTGTCCAATCGTGAAGCCCAGGAAGTTGGTGTCGGCGGAGGGCCAGTTTTGCGGAGCAAGACGGACAGTGGCGGAGACCACGGCGAAGTTCGATTCCACTGGCAGGTTGGTCTGGCGGGTGGAGCGGTAGGCGGAGAGCTGGGCGGAGTTTCCGTCGTCGGTGTAGGCGATGGTGTTGCGCAGACGGCCCAGAGTGACGGAAAGGCTGGCCCGGTTGTTGGCGGTGGTGTCCGTGCCGATATAATCGAAGAGATGTGGGGCAGAGCCGATGTAATCCGCGACGGCGGAAGAACTGCCGAACCGCTGCGTGAATATCGAGGTTGGGGTGACTGTTATCGTGACGGAGGCGCTCGCGGTCTTGCCTCCGCTGTCGGTTACGCTGCGGGTGATCGTGTGCGTGCCGGCGCTGAGTTGAGAGAAAACTCCGCCCACAGGCATGAAAACGCCGTCAATCGAAGATGACCAGGTGGCGCTGCTGATTGCGCCATCTTCGGAGTCGTTGCCCGTGCCGGAAAAAGGAATAGAGGCATCCTGCTGAAACGTCGATCCCGGGTTGGGCGCGGTGATGGCTGTGGTCGGCGGGTTGTTGATGCGTTGGAAATTCGCGGTGACCGCGAGGGGGGAGGAGACGTTGGTCAGCGTCAGCGGATTCGCGGTGGTGGAAGCGCCGGACCATGTCCAGTTGAAGAGTTCGTAGCCGTTGGCGGGCACAGCGGTGACGGTTGTGGCATTGCCGCCCTCCACGACGCTCTGGTTGAGATCGCCGAGAAGCGAACCGTTGGCCCCCGCGGAGAAGGTGACCGTGTAAAAGGCCGGCGGGGCTTGGGCGGTGGACCAACGCAGATTGTCGATCGCCATGAAGTCGCCGAGGTCGGAGTCCACGTTGGACGGCATGAAGCGGAGCACATAATAGTCGTAGCCATTGCCGACTGGCAGCGCCGGAGTTTCAAATGCGGTCCAGTCGAAGTTCCCGGCGACGGAACCGAGATGAAGCAGCGTCGCCGCGCCGGTGGGGTTGGATCCGTAATTCCAGAAATCCCAGGAGAAGCTGCCATTGATGCCGTAGATGCGGTAATCGAGGCGGTTGGGCGTTCCGCTGCCGTCGGTGTTCTTGACGTCGAAGCGGAAGGCGACCGCGCCTTGCTTCGCTTTCAGGTCGGGGATGACGTAGCCGATGCCGGGCTGGGCTCCGGTTCTGCCCGTGCGGAACGTCTGAGACCATTTGTTTGTGGAATCGTAGGTCCACTGGCTGTTGGGATCGGCGGTATGAATCCAATTGTTGACCGTGGTTTGATTAAATGATCCCGAATAGGTTGGGGTGGATTGGAGATTGCCGTTGGGCAGCAGTGTCCAGGTGTGGAACATGTCGACAACGAGCGTGCGTGCGGCTTCCTGCACCGTTCCTTGGAGATCGGTGGCGCGCAGGTTCAGCGGGAATGAGCCGGCGTTGGTCGGGGTGCCGGTGATGCGTCCGGAAGCGCTCAGGCTCAGGCCGCTTGGCAAGGTGCCGGACAAAATCGTCCAGGTCGCGGGCGGGTTGCCTCCGGTCGTCTGGAGTTGAAACTCGTATTCGGATGCCAAATAGGCGGTTGGCAGTGCGGGGGAGGCCATCGCGAAGGCGGACGGCGAACGGTCTACTTCGACCATGCGTCCGACCGAGGCGTTGTAGAAGCTGCCGGAGGGGGTCTGTTCCAGTTTGCGGGCGCGGACCATATAGACGATCGGATCGGAGGGCGGCGCGGTATCGGTCCAGGAGAGTGTGCCGGTGGTGGCGTTGACGTGCAGGGGCGAAGCGTTGCGCTTGCTGAAGCCGCCGGTCAGGGAGGTGCCGGAATACAGATCATAGCCCTGTGTGGCGTCGGGCGAGGCGAGCCACTCGACCTGGACCTGTGCGCCTCCGTTTTGGAGGCGACCGCGGACCCAGGCGGGGGATTCGATCATCTGGTCGCGGAGGGTCGGGTCGCCCATGTGGCCGTTGAAAACGAAACCGGAGTAGTCTTGCGTTGCGCCGGAAGGATTTTGCACGGTCCAGGCGCCATTGATGTAGTTGCGCACGGCGGAACCATGGAGTCCGGTCTCGTTGTCGCGGTTGTTGATGGTGGCCTTCATCATGTCGCCGATGCTGCCGCCGAGTCCCATTTTGTGATACACATAGCGCCCCCGCGCGGGACTCGTGGTCCAGCTCAGGGTCCAGGAATCCGGCTCGGCGATGCGTTCCCGCATCCAGGAGGTGATGTCCCAGTAGGAGACGCTGCTTTTCGCCGCCGTCCAAAAAACGGCGCGGCTCATGTTGGAGTCTTTGTTGGGTTCGTTGCCGGCGGTGAAGGCGTAGAGGTAGGGGCCGTGGTCGAAGGTGTATTGAGCCTCGGGCTGCCAGGCGACGCTTGGCATGTCGGCGTAGGTGATGCGTTCGATGTTTTCGAGGCCCGAGAGCTGAGGGATGTTTCGGAAAAACTCCTCTTGAACATGTTTAAAAAGCGCCCCGCCGTCCATCATAATGGAGCGCCGTCCGGGCTTGAAGCCGTTCTGGGCGTGTTTGTAGTCGTGCAGCTTGTTCAGATAGTTGCGCAGGGCGTTGATTTCGTCGCCGCCGTTGACGGCGCCGCGGAAGTCGATGCGCCCCCAGCCCATTTCGAAGGCTTCGGTGTGGCTTCTGAAATGTGTCTGGTCGAAGCGTCCGTCGCCGGGAACGTTGCGCCATTCGGCACGGACACTGCCGGAGGCATTGGCCGTGGGAACCGTGATTTCGCCTGTGTCGGTCCAGGTGTTGTTCACATCCGCGTAGTAGCAATCGGCGGCGTTCGCGCCGAGATCGGAATGGCCGTCCGAGGCCCAGGCGGCGCGAAGTCCGGAGCGCGGCTGGGGCACGCGGCCGAGGAGGATGACGTGTTTCACCTCGCCGGGGTAGGTGTTGTAGATGGCGATGATGTCGTTGCGGATCTGGGTGTGGAACCCGTCCACCGGGTCGGTCCAGTCGTTGCGGCCGTCGGGCGTGAGCACATCGTGAACCGCCCATCCGTCGCCGACGAGGTCCTGTTTAAAGCGGAGGATTTCGGCGGCGAGCGGTGTTTGGATCGACGTCGGCATGACAAGGATCACATGCCCGCGCGAGCCGGTGGTGTCCACGTGGATGCCCGCGAGAACGTAGGTGTTGGCGTAGAGGTTGTGGTCCGCGGCCAGGGTGTAGCCGTCATCCACCCAGGCGACGGACGGCACATTTTTGGCGTGGAAACGGTATTCGTAGGCGGTGCCGACCACGGCCGTGATGTCGGTCCAGGTCGCGGAACCTGCGGGAATCGTTGTGCGGACGGTGCCCCAGAGGGTTGAGGCTGGATTTTTCCGGTACACATCCAGCGCATAGGTCGTCTTGTGAATTTTGAAGGTGATGCCCGCGGGCGAGGCGCTCGTGCTCTGCACTTCAATCGGGATCACCAGTTCATGGTCGGTGGCGGCCATGCCGTCGGCGGGAAATGACTCCAGTGCCGGAAGCGAAAAGGAAAGCAGAAAACAAAAAGCGGACAGCAGAGGGGATTTCATGCGGCATATCCTACCGGGATGGGGAGACTCTGTTCAGCGGGAGAAGATTCAAAGCGTTGAATCCTTCCTTCCCCACGTGCTGTGTGGCAAACGCTGCCCTTTCAACGGATTGAAGGAAGCTGGTTTTGTCATTCGTGTCCGAAACGGTGTAGGTTGTGGGCATGAACACAACGTCTCTTCTCTGTTCCTCCGTGACCGCCCTCTTTTTGTTGGGAACTCTGGGCTGCGGCTCATCCTCCTCCCGCGAACTTGCGGAGGCGCTGGATTTGGAGGAAAAAGTGGGGCAGGAGTTCGGCAAGCTGATCGCCGCCAAAGGTCATGCGGGCCAGACGGTTTTGGTGCTGACGACTCCCGAGCCGGGCCCGCGCGTCCACTCGCTGGAGGCGCGGCGTCTGTCCGGCCTGCGCAAAGGCCTGCCGGGGGTCAGCGTGCTGGAGGTGCCTGCCGGAAGTCCCGGGGATGAACGTTTGATGATGATGTTGAACGATCATCTGCCCATGGCCTTGCTGAGCGAGGTGTTGGCCGCTCATCCGCAGGCCTCCGCCGTGGTATCGTTTGTGGGGTATCCGTATTTGGATGCGCCGGAGCCCCTCGCCGTGCCGCTCTACGTGTTCGGGTTGTCCCATCAGGCCCTTGGACGCAACGCTCTGGAGAGCGGCATGGCCGTAGCCGTGATGTACTCCCGGGGAGCCTCGGACGAGCCCCTGATGAACGCCTCTTCGATTCCCGCCGATGTGTTGCAATCCTACTCTGTGGAGGTCCGCTGATGCGTCGCTCTTCCGGCTTCACCCTGATTGAAATGCTGGTGGTCATCGCCATCATTGGTCTGCTCGCGTCCATTCTCGTCCCCGTGACCGCCAAGGCCATGGAAAGCGCCAAGCGCACCAAGTGCGCGTCGCAAATGCGGGCCTTCCACCAGGGGGCGACCCTGTATGGAAACGCAAACGATTTCAAGCTCCCCGCCGTTTGCGACGAACAGGCCTGGGGCGGTCGATTCATCTGGCCCGCCACCTGGCCCCACGCGCTGGGCGAGTACGTCGGCCATCCCGAACTTTCCCCGGGCGTTCGCCCCAGTGAGCTGCGCAAAAACACGATTTTCACTTGTCCCTCCTGGGTTGGGTCCGAAGGGTTCAAGATCAAAGCGGAAAACCAGCGATGGGACCGCCTGATCCTGGGAGGTTATGGCATGAACCGCAATCTGGATCTCGCCAAGGGCGTCAATCCGGATGGAAACTGGACCCGTCAACTGGTCACCCGCAACTCGATGGCGGTCGACAATCCCTCCGGACGCCTGCTGTTCGCCGATGGCGCCGGCAACAACGGGGACCTTGGCACCCGTTTCGATTTCAACCGCTATGGTCAGGCCAGCTACCAGTATCTCGTCGATCCCGCCCGTCACAATGGAGGCTCAAATCTCTGTTATCTCGACGGGCATGTGATCTTCTTGCGGGAGGCCCTTATCGTCAGCCAAGGCCTCACCGGGGCGCTGTTTGTGGATTGATCTTCGAGGAGGATGTTTTGTCAAGGTCAGGCGCGATAGGACTGTTTTTGGGTGACGCGCAGGACTTCGTCGATGGAGGTCATTCCCTTGAGAACCATGGACCAGCCTTTGTCGCGGAGGCTGGTGAGTCCATTGCGCATGGCGATTTCGCGGATGATGTTGGAGGGGTGTCGGGCGACGATAGCGTGGCGGATTTCGTCGTCGAGCATCATGATTTCGTGCAGGGCGGTGCGTCCGTGATAGCCGGTGTAGTTGCATTCGGCGCAGCCGCTGCCTTTGATCACGCGTGACAAATCGAGATCGTTGCCGAAGGCCCGTGTGAATTCGGGGAGGAGTGCGTCATCGATGCCGCTTTTGATGGCGCATTTCTGGCAGATGCGGCGAACGAGGCGCTGGGCGATCACACCTTCCAGACAGGAGCTGACGAGGTAGGGTTCGATGCCCATGTCCACGAGACGCGCGACGGCGCTGGGGGCGTCGTTGGTGTGGAGGGTGCTGAGCACAAGGTGTCCGGTGAGGGAGGCGCGCACGGCGATGTCGGCCGTTTCGCCGTCGCGGATTTCGCCGATGAGGACGATGTCGGGGTCGTGTCGCAGAATAGAGCGCAGGATGTTGGCGAAGGTGAGGCCGATTTTGGAGTGGACCTGAAGCTGGCTGATGCCTTCCATCTGGTATTCGATGGGGTCCTCGACGGTGATGATTTTGACTTCATCGCTCTTGAGTTCGTTGAGCATCGCGTAGAGGGTTGTGGTCTTGCCGGAGCCGGTGGGACCGGTGAGGAGAACGATGCCGTGGGGAAGGCCGCCCAGGTATTTGATCATCGGCAGGTCTTCGTTCTGGATGCCGAGGTTGGCGAGCGAGACCAACATGCTGTCACGCGAAAGAATTCGCATGTTGACGGTTTCGCCGTGGCGCGTGGGCAGCACGGAGACACGCAAGTCGTACTCTTCGCGGAGGGCTCGGACCTTGATGCGGCCGTCGTGGGGTTTGCGCTTCTCCGCGATGTCCATGGAGGCCATGCTTTTGATGCAGCTGGCGATGGAACGTTTGAGTTTGGCGATGCCCTCGGGGAGAGGGATTTTCTGCAACATGCCGTCGATGCGGTAGCGGAGGACGACATGGTCCTCGAAGGGCTCGATGTGAATGTCGGTGGCGCGGGCCTTGATGGCTTCGAGGATGATATTGTGAACAAATTCGATCATCCCGGCCTCGGCGGAGCCTTCGCCGATGTCGGCGCCGTCGAAACTCAGCTCGTCGAGCTGGGTGGTGGTGATCATTTCGTGGATGTTCTGGGCGCCGAGTCCATAGAAATGGCCGAGGGCCTTGGCGAGTTCGGAGTCGAGAATGAAGACCCAGTCGATCTGGCAGCCGAGGAGCATGCGCAGGCTGTCCTCCATCACCGATTGCGGCATGACGGAGCAGGCGAGGGTGAGGGTGGAGCCGTCTTCGCGCACGGGCATGACACGATAGCGGAGGGCCGTTTTGGCATTGATGCGGGCGGCGAGTTCGTTGCCGACGCTGTAGGTGGACAGGGGCAGAAACGGGATGCCCGTGATTTCGGAGAGGCCACGCAGGATGTCGGCTTCGCTGGCAAAATGTTCTTTGATCAGGAGTTCGCCGGGACTGGCACCGGTGATCAGGGCCTGCTGTTCGATGCGGCTCCAGTCCTCCAGTGTGAGGCGGTTGTCGTCCATGAGGCGGTTGCCGAGTTCGCGCCAGGCGGCTTCGGGACTGGGGCGGATGCCAAAGGAGAGGGAGTCGGAAAGGTCGCTCATGGGTTCACAGGAAAGGTTTGCGGAATGCCGCGGCTGAGAAGAACGGGCGGGTCCTGATTGATCTGCAACTCCAGAGCGTCGGCGCGCACGGAGAGCACGCGCAGCGGGGGCAGTTCATCGCCGACTTTGACATATTGGGAAGTTGCGTTTTTGGCATTGCCGACGAGGGCCACGGTTTCGCCGTCTGGGCGGCGGATCATGCCTTTGAAGACGTAGGTCACCGTTTCGGGCGGTGGCGGTGGCGGAGGCGGGGGAGGCGGTGGCGGTGGAGGAGTCGGCGGAGCGACAGGCGTGGGGTTCGGGCGTTCCACGTTGTCGGGACCCGGGGTGGGGCGTTCGCGGGGAGCATTGCGGAAAAAGGGGTTTGGGGCCTTGTCGTCGGTCTTGAGATTTTGTTGCATCTCGATGAACGCGCTCAGAGGCGTGGGGGTTGGAAGGGGTGGGCGGGGACGGCCCCCACCCAGGGGCAGGGACTCGCCGTTGTCTGCGGTGAACAGGGTCCAACTGAACCAGCAGACGGCGAGGAGGAAGAAGAGTCCGCAGGCGATGGCGACAGCCTGTGGATCACCTTGTTTAAGCGAGCTGAAGAGTTTTCCGGCTTTCATTTCAGTGTCCCATGGCTCGGGTGCGTTCGGCGGGGCGGCCTTGCGTGGTGGAGATGTTGCGGACATCTTTGGCGAAGAGGAAGGAGCTGAGGGTTGCCGTCATCCGCACTTCGTCGGGCTTCGCCAGCGTGGTTTTTTCCATGGCGATGTTGCGCAGCAGCATGGCGCGACCTGGCTGGAAAATGGCTTCCCAGAGACGGTAGAGGCGCTGCATGTCGCCTTCGAAAATCACGCGCAGCGGATATTCCTCCAAAAATACTGCGGGGGGCGTTCCGATGCTGTGCACGACGGGGGCGAGAGGGTCGATGCTGCGGATGTCGGCAATGCCGAATTCGATGGCGGTGTCGACGAGTTTTTCAACGGCGCGGAGCTGCAACATGCGTTCGCGGGCGACTTCGTCGCTGTCGATTTCATCGGGGAGTCCGAGCAGGGCGGGTACATCGATGCGCTGTTCGCGGGCTTTGCGGCGCAGGCGGTCGCGGGTGGCATAGAGCTGGAATTTGTAGTCGATTTTCCCGACGTCACCGGTTTCGTTTTCACCGAAGGTGGCGAGGCGGCTGCTGACGTCCTGCCACTCGGCGATGCGGCGGGACAGGTCGCGTTCGAGGCCGGCTTTGCGCTGGAGAAGAGGGCCTTCCCCGAGCAGGTATCCGCCGGCGGAAAGCTGCTGGGTTTTTTGCGCAATGTCGCGGCGGAGTTCGGCGCGTTCGCGCATTTGGGGTCTCAGCACACCAAAATAGAGTCCGGCGATGACGAGTCCGAGTCCCACCAGGGAAAACCCGAAGAACTGCCGTTCACTGAGGCGGGATTCGAGGCTCATCGGGCGCCTCTGCGGGTGGTGGGGACGGGGGTGGGCGGGGGTTCTGCAACAGCTTCGAGTTCCACATCAATCACAAAACGTCGGTTTCCGGTGGAGATCCATTCCACATCGCGATCCGGGTCGCCGTACACCAGATCGTCGCCCAGCAAATCCGCGCGCAGCACGCCGGGGCGGGAGCGCAGGGTTTCGATCAGGCGTTTGACGGTGCTCAAATCCTGGCGAGGGGTGAACCCTTCGATGATGAGGCGGTTCATGCGGTCGTCGCGCAGGCGTTCGGCCTGCTGGAGGTTGGGCGCGCGCCGGGCCAGACTGGCGCGCGGGGCGGCGCTGCGGCGCTCGCGTTCCTCCTCGGTGCCCATGCGGAGTTCGACGTAGGATTCGCTGTCGCCGAGGAAAGTCACAAAATCATTGGGACCGCGGGCCGCGCCGATGATGAGCGTCAGATCGCGGATGCGGGCGCTGTTGTTGACGTAGCGCACGAGCGGGGCGGTCATGGTCTCCATCTGCAACATGCGGGCTTCGGACGTTTCAATTCCCTGGCGGAGGGTGTCGCAGCGTTGCAGGATGAGGTTCTGCTGGCTGAGACGGGCTTTTTCGCGGGAGGATGCGATGTGTGAGGCGGCCCCGATCATGAGCATGCCGCCCACCGCGAAAAGGCTGGCCGCCATCCAGTGGCGTTTGTTGCGGATACGGGCCAGAACCTGCCGCAGGCCTTCGGCGAGCAGCGACGAGGGAGCGCGGGCGATGCCGAGGGCGTCGGCGGCGAGGCCGACAGCGATGATGTATTCGGCGCTTTCCTGTTGTTCGTGTCCGGCGATGCGTCCCACCAGCGAGAGCGGCAGTGGCGAAGCCGCGTGCAGGGCCTCGCGCAGCGGTTCCCATCGGGCACCCCCACCCGCGAGCAGGATGCGTTTGACGGCCCGGTCCTCATTGCCAGGGCCGAGACTTGCCAAATACATCTGCATGCAGGCGCGGATTTCCTGCAACCAGCGCTGCACAAACTGTTCGCAGGCTTTTCCGGATTCGCCGGGAAGCTCCGCAAACGACAGGGCTTTTACGCGGACGCGCTCCGCCTGTTGCAGGGGCAGGCGGGCTTGCGCGGCGACGGACTGCGTCAACTGCGCGGTTCCGAGGGCGAAACTGCGGGCGAACAACACGCCGTTTCCATCGCCGACGACCACTTCGGTGTGGGTGGCCCCCAGATCCGCGAACAGCGTGGGCTGGTGGATGGGTTCGCCGAGGGCGGTGACGCCATTGTAGAGGGCAATGGGCGCCGGGCAGGCGTTGACGATGCGGAAACCACCGTGAACGGCGGGACTGAGGCAGGCCTCCAACAAATCGGGGCGGGCCATGGACACCAGCAGACGGCGCTCGCCGGGGAGGGCGGAGGCCGGTGTGGCGGTGTACTGCATGCGCGCGTCGGTCATTTCGCTGAAACGCATCGCCTCCATGCCGGCCACTTGCTCCGGTGTGCGCGGGTCTTCGTCCTCCATGCGCACCGGCTGGTACAACACGCGGCTGCCGGACACCGAACAGGCGACGGGAAGGGCTCCCAGTTTCTGGTCTTCCCACCATTTGCGCAGCGCCGCGCCGGGATCCGCCAAATCGGGAGGAATCGGAATGTGTTCCGCTTTCAACACGCGCAGACGTCCGCCGGCGATGGTGGCCAAGACGGCTTTGACGGCGTGTTGCCCGGGGTCCAGGCCTAGAACGGTGCGGGAACTGCGGCGCATGGGTTAGTCAGGAATGGATTCGTCGGCAGGGGCATTGTCCTCGATGAAACGGCCGCGGGTTTCGGCCTCGTCGGGGGTGTTGCGCTGCAAGGGCAGCATGTCCTCGCCGCGTTTGGAGATGAGGGTTGCGGTCACAAAGACGAGCAGGTTTTCCTGTTCCCGATTCACGGAAGTCCGCGTGAAGAGTTTTCCGATGAACGGAAGCGAGCTGATGATGGGGATGCCGCGGCTGTCGTCCTGTTCGCGCTGGCGCATGAGGCCGCCCATGACGACGGTTTCGCCGCTCTGCACCACGACTTCGGTTTCGATCAGACTGCGGGCGAGTTCGGGAAACTCGATGCCACCGAAAGGCATTTCGGTTTCGGCGGTGGAGTTGGTGTTGGTGTTCACCACGCTTTGCGAGATTTCCCGGAAGCGGATGAGTTCGGTGATTTCCGGGCGCAGCTTGAGATTGATGTCGCGGCGGTTCGCGCCGACGCTGGGGGTTGCCTTGAGTTCGTAGCCCGTTTCCAGGGTTTCAACCACCGGGTCGCGGATGAGCAGTTCCTCGCGGGTTTCGCCGCTGCCGAAGGTTTCGCGCTCGATGTTCACGTCGGAAACGTAGGCGAGGTCGCGTCCGATGCGGATGTACGCGGGGCGGTTGTTGACGGCAATGACTTTCGGGGCGCTGAGGGTTCGGGCATCACTTTTGATTTCCAGCGCGTGCAGGACGGCCTGGAACTGCGGGTCGGTGAGGATGCCGGTGAAAGTGCCGGTGAAGCCTTCGCCGGCGTTCAACGATTCGCCAAAGGAGACGGTGGCCCCGCTGTCGAGCTGCGTGCGGACGGCGCCGCCTTTTTCGGAGAGGGTGACAGGACTGTTTAACAGCCAGTCGATGCCCAGTTCGCGGAGGTCGCTGATGGAGGTGCTGATAAAGCGGGCTTCAATGAGGACCTGCGGCGGGGTGACGTCCAGGGCTTCCACCAGTTGGTCCACGATGGCGAGATTGCGCTCGCTGTTTTTGACCAGCAGGATGTGGGAATTGGAATCGAAGAGCAAATCCGAGCCGTCGGGCTTGGGCACGAAACGGTCGAGGGCGTCGAGCAGCACCAGAGCAGTGTCATCAACGCCGGCGTCGTTTAGATATTGCGTGGGAAGGCCGTGGCGGATGCGGTAGAGGCGGGTATAGAGGGGCGTGGCCGAGCGGGCTTCGGCGGAGGCGGTAATCCAGATCACGCCGTTGCCGAGGTTGAAATCGATGGACATGTTGCGCGACAGGTAGTCGAACAATTCGGCCAGGGTGATGTTTTCGGCGTGAATGGTGACAGGGGGTGTCGTCAGGTTGGCGTCTGAAATCAGATTGATTTGCTTTTCCTGGGCGAGGTAGGCGAGGATTTCTGCGAGGCTCACGTTGTCGAAGTGCAGGCTGATGGTCTGGGCGAGGACTTCGGCCATGGGGCCCTTGGGGCGGACGTGGGTGGAATCGTTTCCCTGGAGAAAACGGCGCAGTCGGAAGGTGTCGGGCAGCAGCGCGTCTTCGCCGGACTCGAGCATGGTGCGGGCCACGGAGTCGTTGCGGCGGAGCTGCTGGCTTTGCTGGCGGCGGTCGGCGATGGCGGTCATGATGTCCCCGCGCAGGGCCTCCAGACCGGGTTCGTTGGGGTGGCGGTGGCCGATGTCGACGCAGGCGACGAGGGCTTCACTGAGTCGGCCCTCTTCGAAGAGCACCCGCGCCTTGAGGATTTCGGCGCTGAGGGGTTTGGGGGGCTTGTCCGCGGCGGGATTGGGGCTTTGGCAGCCCGCGAGGAGCAACAGGGTCGTGACAATCAGCAGGAGGCGTGTGTTCATGGATCTGTGCCGGGTGTTAAGGTGCGAGGGGGTATTCCCATTGGGGGCCGCTAATAAAAATATTGCCAGCCATCGCCACGTTCAGGACTTTGATTTGATGTACAGGTTCTGGCTCATCCGGGTCATTTATCTTAACCTGACGGTCCTGGAAGTGGTGAAAACAGCGCACGAGGGGGAAACCCGTCGGGTCATACGGCTGGCCATCGCTTGCTCCATCCCCATACTTGAGCTGCCCAAGTTTCGCCTCGGCCCAGGATGTTCCTGGTTTTCCGTCCAGTTCATCAATTTGCAGGATGCTGCCCGGAGCCCAGGAGCAGTCCGCCTCGGAGAATTCGTAGACATACGAACTGGTTATCGCAGGATCGTCGGTCTCGCTGTAATCGTAGGTATCCCCAGTCAACTCCACGTATTTCGGATTTTCGGTCGGTTTTCCGCCATGTTCGCCATTGCTGGAATCGGAGGGGCAGATGAACATGCGTGGTTCACTGATCGAATCGGGGTAGAAGGAGGAGAGCCTGGGAGCGATGCCATCGATCTCTGCGAGGTTGTAATTCGAGAGGGTGCTGAGGTAGTCAAGATTCCATGCGACTCCAAAGGCCTTGAGATGGGAGAGGCATTTCGTTTGCCTTCCCTGCCGGAGCGCTCCATCAATCGCTGGAAACAACAGGGCAGCCAGAAGGCCGATGATGGCGATAACGACCAACATCTCAATGAGGGTAAAACCATTCGGAAGGGATTTTTTAGCTTTCATACTAATCAGATAATCGTTATCTACACTATCCTCTCCACTAGGACCAGAAAAATGTTTTTCAGATTACGAACTCGTTTGTTTCACCTTTTGTCCCACCTCACCTGCACGGCCGCTCTGGCCGGGGCGTTTCTGGCTGGAAACGCGATGGCTTTTGAGGTGTCCTATGCGCCGGAGGCCCTGTTTGTGGGCGATCCGCTGACCTTCCGCATCGAAAGTCCGAGCACGACGACGCTCACGGTGATGTCGAACCAGGTGGAGGTCGCGCGGCATCCGTTAGCGCCAAAAAATCCCCTTGAGGTCACATTTTTCCCCACCACGTCGCAGACTCTGCGGTTTGAGGCCCCCGAAAAAACAGCGCAGGCCTTTCGATTGCTGCGTCCCGGCGAAGCTGGCGTGTTCCGGGAACGGGACGGATATTTGGAAATCGATGAGGCCCCCGTGATTTTGTTGCCCGAGCACCGCAAGCCCCCGCCGCTTGACCGGCGCTGGGAAACCCTCGACCTCCTCCGCAAAACGCTGACGGACACTCGAAAGCCCATTCTGGACGTCTTGTGGATCTGTCCGCCCGATTCGACCTTGAGTACTGCCCTCCAGCCCCTGCTTTCCGCCCGGCCCCCGCTCGTTCCCGACCCGGGGGAGGAGAGCTGGTTCCGCGTCCACGCCCCGCTGTTGTCGCCCCGCATTCCCCAGGCGTCCTATCTCGTGGTGGAAATTGATGTGCATGACCTGGAACGTGGCGTTGCTCCGCAGACCCTTTTCCTGAAATGGCAGTTTGTCCTCCAGCACCTTGAAAAACGCAGCGGCACCACGCGTGGACTGCTGTTTGGGCCGGACCTCGCTTCGAACCCAGCCCCGAAACCGATGTTGGAGTCGCTGCAATCTCTCGCCCGTTCGCACGGCCTGCACTACGTCGATCGATCCCTGCCCGAAGCGATCTGGCGCGAACGCCTCATTCATCAGTTGCAACGGGAGTATATCTTGCCATGAAATGTTCAGCCGCACGTTATGGATGGATGCTGCTCGCGTTGCTGCTACCCCTGCGTCCTCTGCCAGCGGAGATGTGGATGGCCACCACGCCGCCGACCGCCTACTACAGCCAGGACGTCAACGCCGATTGGCGCGGTCTGGGGTCTCTTTCGCTCTCGCTGCAGCTTCAGGGCGATGTCCCGAGCACCCCGCTGCTGTTGACCTTGTTTATCCAGACGCGTGACGGGCTTTGGCTGGAATGCCGCGAAGATTTGCGTTTGGACGGACTTCCGCAACGTTTCGATTTGTCCCTGGCCGACGACAGCGCCGACTGGCGATTGTCCAACGCGGACCGTCCATTTGGGCGGGATTTGCTGCGTCGCGTGCAGCGCTGGGGGCTGCGTCTCTATTCCGCCCAGCCCTGGCAGGGGGGCCTTCAGGTGGGGCCCCTTGAACGCGGCGACCTTGTCGACGCTCAGCCCCCGCGTCTGCGCCCGCGTGACATTCCGGCCACGGCCCGCGTCGGGCATCCCCTCACGGTCTCTGTGGAGCCGCGTTCCTTCAGCGCAGACCCCTTTGACTCCGCATCCGTCCCCGTGTTTGTTTTCGAACAGGACGGAAAGACCTTGCGCCGGGTCAGCGCCTGGGCGCAGGAGTACCGCTCCCGCCGTGCGCCGGGACAGCACGACGCCCGCTGGGTGCCCTGGATGCGTCCCGTGTTCCGCGCCGGGTGGACGCCGGAGCTGCCCGGAGACGTCAGCGTGTCTGTGGAATGGGGCGAGACCCGTCTCGAGCTTGGACGTGTCCGGGTGGAGGCTGCGGAGGCCTTTGCCGCCGAATCCGAGCCAGACGCCCGTTTCTGGCGGGCGCTCCCGCAAACGCCGCAGTGGTCCTGGACCGAGGGCGATCCGCAGTGGATGCCCGCCACGATTTCCGGCGTGTGGACTCCGGCCCTGGATTGGACGGAGGCCTGGGGCATGTACGCCGGCCTCGGTGAATTTGCCCAGCCCCGCGCCGCCGAAGTGGAGCAGAGCATCCTCAGCTCGGCGCAACGTGGGCCGATGCTGCTCGAATCCGAGGAGATCCTCAACGATTCGACCCTCTTCAACTGGAAAGACCATCCCTGGAACAGCGTGAATGGCGGAAATCTCGACGACCCGCGCCTGATGTGGACAGAGGCCCGATGGACCGATCTCATTCTCCGCCGGGCGACGTATCTCTGGGCGCGGTATGGTCATCTGCCCCAGGTGACGGGCCTCTACATCGATGTTCAGCGCGCGTCGCCTTTTCATGTTTTCTGGATCGAACGCCTTCGCGAACGCTTGCAGGAAACGCTGCCCGGTGTCACGTTGTTTTGTCCCAGTCCCGGTCTCCCGGAGCGCCTGGAACTGTACCCCCTTGCGTCGGGTTCCGCTGGCTGGGTCAAACCCGAAGGCCTGCCCGGGGCCCGTGAAATTCTGTCCCAAACCAATCGGGTGGATGCCGTCTTTATCGGCCCCGCGGACACGGGATTTGATGCGGCCCTGCCCGTCATGCAGCACTGGAGCGATGCCGAAGTCCTGCGCCTGGACATCGAACCGCAACTCTCCGCCGGGCGTTTTCCGTCCCTGCAGCTTCACATCCGCAGCGACGTGAACCGCGTGTTTGCCTCTCCCGTGATTTCCCTGCACAACCGCGAAATCAATCGGCTTTTTCTGCCGGTCGACGACCCGTCATTCTGGACCTGTTTCCAAGAACCCACGCAGCGGTGGACGCCGCTCGAGCGCATGAATATCCGGGAAGTGGTTCTCCGCGTGTTCAGCGATGCCCCGGACGCCCCCGCCCGCATGGTGCTGCACGATCTGCGCATGGTCAGCCATCCGAAGGTATTGCGTCAACCACCTCCCGATTTGCAGGCGATGGATCTGCATACCCCGGAGGCGAAAACGCGGCAATACCAGCTCCAGGAATGGCGTTTTGGCCTCAACCGCATTTTCCGCAATCCCTACGACCCCGATGAAATAGCCGTCGATCTGGAGATCACGCTTCCCGATGGCCGCAGCGTCAAACACCCCGGCTTTTTCCATCAGCAGGTGCGCCGCCGTTTTGCCGACGGGCTCGAATCCTGGACCTTGGGCGAAGAGGCCGACTGGCGCATCCGTTTCCGTCCCTGGCTGGTGGGGACTCATGCGTGGACGGTGCGTGTGAGCGCCCGGCGCCGCGATGCCGAAGAGCCGGAAACGACATCCTGGTCGGGGACCTTCAACGCCGAAGCGGATCCCAAGGCCCGGGGCTTCCTCCAACTTTCAGCAAAAGACCCGCGCTACTTCGAGTTTCAGAATGGCGATTTTTTCTATCCCCTCGGTCACACCATGCGCAGCCCCAGCGACCGCCGTCCGGGGATTTATGAAGCGCCCCTGATGGCAACGCTCGACGCGGCCGACGCCCTCGGCACGGAAATTTTCGAGCGCTGGTTTGGCCGCATGAACAAAGAGGGCGGAAATTTCGCCCGTGTTTGGATCAGCAACTGGTGGCTGGGACTGGAGTGGAACTCCCGCCATTCCGGCTACCACGGACGCAAGTATTTCAATCAGGAAAACGCCGCCCGTCTGGACCGTCTGCTCGAAATCGCCGAACGCCATGGCGTGTACCTCAACCTCGAAACCACGAATCACGGAGCCTTCAGTTCCACGGTCGACGACCAATGGCGCGACAATCCCTGGAGTTTGTTTTCAGCCGATGAAGGTCCCGTGCGCTACGCATCCGAGTTTTTCAGCAACGAAGAAGCGACCCGTTGGCATCGCAACAAACTTCGATACCTGATTGCCCGTGCCGGACACAGCCCCTCCGTTGCCTGGTGGGGCGTTCTCACCGAAAGCGAATGGGCCGAACCCTTTTTCCGTTCTTTCCGCGATTTGGACCCCAATCGCCGCCGAGACGACCAGCCGATTCCCTTTTACAATCCGGAGTTTCGCGAACCCTTCAAGCTCTGGGTCGACCAGACCGCGCGCGATTTGATGGCCCTCAATGCCCACCCCTCCACCGCGAGCACTCACTTCTCCAATCCCAGCAACGGCGTCGACTTCTGGAACCTGCCCAGCCTCTCGGTGTTATACAACAACGCCTACAGCGGCTTTTTCCGGGATGTTCCCCCGCTCACGATGCCCACACGCGCGAAAACACAGCGGGAATACCCTTTGTATGCAGGTTCGGAGCGTCCGCGGGGCCGCCGCGGCCCCCCTTCCGAAGATCCCTGGTCTGGCATCGTCCAGGAAATGATTGGCTACGACCGCTTTTTCGTGCCCATGGCCGCAGGGGCCAAACCCGTGCTCGTCGGCGAATGGGGCGGGCGCCCCTCCGGCAACCGCGACCCGCACATCATCGCGGAGTTTCACAGCGGATTGTGGAGCGGAATGATGACGCGTCTCTCCGGGGTTTCCGGGTTCTGGTGGTGGAACCTGGTCGATTTCCACGACCTGTTCACGCACTACCGCGCCGCATCACGCTTCATGGCGGGCGAGGATCTGCGCGGAAAGAATTTCGAATCCGCCCGCTGGCCCGTGGTTTTTGAAACCACCCCGCAGGTCGGCGACCGCGTTCCGCATCGCCTGGCAATGGGGAAAGCCCTTCCCCGCGAGGCCTTCGCCTATATTTTCCCGGATTGGATTTCGCATCCCACACGTGGCCGTCCCGCACGCGGCTCCAACGACCCCGACTTCCCTCCCTCCGGCCCCGGATGGCTTTGCCTGCCCGACATCCTCGACCCCGGTCAATATCGTCTGGAGTTCTGGAACACCTTCAACGGGGAAATCATTAAAACACTCACCGTGCTGATCACGGACAGCGAGCGCGAAATTGAGATTCCCTCCCATCGCGTTGACATCGCCCTTAAACTTAAATACGTCGGTGCCCTGCCTCCGCCCACCCCGACGCCGGTCCCCACGCCGACGCCGGTTCCGACGCCCGTACCAACTCCCACAGCGACCCCTGTTCCTCCGCCTCCCACCCCGACGCCGTTTGCGCCGGAACCCCAAACCTCCTCCCCTGAACTTCCTCTGGAAGAAAACCCGGCACCTGCCCGAACCCCCTGAACGTTTGAGTATCATGCGATTGTCATCCTTTTTTATTTTCTTCATCTGCATCAGTATATTGCCCTACGCCCGTTCGCAGGTGGAAAGCCTGAACGTCGATCAAACCCGTGCCTACGCCCTGCGCCATGCGCCTTCTCTTGCCAAACAGCGGTTGACCGCCAGCAATTTGGTGGAGAATATCGTGATTGCCCGCAGCAAATTTGATCCGCTCTTCACGCTGCGCCGCAATTGGAGCGACGAGGAGGATCCGGGCCTCAGCAGCGGAAGCATTCGCCAAACCCTGCCCGCCGATCTGGATGTGACCCTCAGCTCCAGCTACGAAGAGGACAGTGGCCTGACCCGCCATGCGGTCCGATTTAGCAAAACCCTGCTCGGTGGCGGCACCCGCGCCGAATCGCGCTTGCCGATCGACCGCGCCCTCGCCGCAGAGGCGCTTCAGGCCAATACCCTCAGTCTGGAGGAACGCCGACTCGCGCTGTCCGTCACCCGTCAATTTTATGGCATCGTCCGCGACCAGCTCACGCTGCATCTCCGCGAAGTGCAGATCGAACGCGCCAAACGCAACCTCGAACACGCCATGGTGAAGGAGGATCCGCTCGACATTGCCACCGCGCGTTTGCGCATTCCGGAAAGCGAACTCGATGCCCTCTCGGCCCGTCGCGCGATTGAAACCGGATTGCTTGCCCTGCGCAACGAAATCGGCATGCCCTTGACGCAGTCTCTCACCGTGAATACCCAACTGGTGTTTTCCGTGCGGGCGGTGGATCCCGAGGCGGACCTGCGCCGCGCCCTCGACCAGCACGAACGCATCCTCAACGCCCGTCTCGATCTTGAAATTTTGAAATTGGAGGCGAAAGTTGCCCGCAGCAAGAGGCTTCCGACCCTCAATGCACAGTTGACGGCGGAAGATCGCGAGGGTGACGGAGAGGAGACTGATTCGGATCTGACGGGCGAACTGGTGCTGGAGTGGCCCTGGATGGATCGGGCCGATCGGGCCGAGGCCCGGAAAAGTCTAAGCGACATACGCGCGGCGGAAATCACACAGTTTGAAGTGGAACAGGAAATCCGCCGCGACATTCAGACGACCCTGCTCCGTTTGGTGGAGGCTGAACAATCCATTGTCCTTCAGGAAGAGCGGGTGCGGGTGCTCGAACAACAACTCCGCCTTTATCTGGACCGATGGGAAAACGGCGAAATCAACATTCTGGAATATATCCGCAGCCAGAACAACCTCGAAGACGCCCGCGTACAACTCGTCACGCAACAATCCCGCTACATGGAACTTCTCGCCGAATACGATTTCAACGTGGGGCGCTGAAGTTTCAGATCAGGTTTGGCGGCGCGGGGAGGTTGAGGGCGGCGGCGAGGGCGCGGAAAGCTTCGAGTTCCTGCGCCTGAAGGTCGCCGTCGTGGCTGATGGCGGCGAGTCCGGCGACGAGCAGGCGCTCCTGGAAGGCCGGGGCAAGGGTGCGGAGGCGTTCGAGGGCGCTGTCCAGGGCGTCGAGTCCGCAGAATTTCGGGTCCAACAAACGAAGTTCGATGCCTCCGTGGAAGCCCAGAATTCGATCGCGCGCGGCGTCGAAGGCCTGCGAGGCCTGTTCCTCGGTGTCGGAACCGAGCCGGGCGAGCATGGAGAGCGCCACGTTGGTTTCCACCTGGGCTTCACGCATATGCAGGCGGGTGGACACGCGGCCCTGTCGGGTGGGTTCCTCCAAGGCCTGGGTCAGGATGCTGCGCAAGGCGTATTCGTGCAGGGCGATTTCGCCGTCGGCCTGAATGAGGTCTTCGACGGAGGCGAGCAGGGCGCGGCGTTGCGGAGGGGTCAGGGTGCGGAGCGTGGGCAGGGCGAGGTCGAGCAGGGGAAGGCGTTCGTTCGTTTTGGGGAGCCCCTGCGTGGCGAGAAGGTGGTCGAGATGGCGGAGTAGTTCTGAATCAACATGGGGCTGAAGGAGCTGGAGCTGCGAGGCGGTGGGTTCGTGCAGGAGCAGCCAGAAAACAAGGGCTTGCGCGTGGGTGGGATGGAGCACGCTGTCGCGAAGAACGGAGGACAGATTTTCGCGCCAGTGACGGGCGGTGGCAATGCGTTCCGCGTCGGGAAGTCCGCTGGATTCCAACACATGCAGGAAGGGGAGGGCCGGGTCGGTTTTGCGCAGGGGCGGCAGAGGGGGCGGGGCCGTGCGCGGAGGCAGCGGGGGAGGCCGGTTTCCGATATCCAGAAACGAGCCGTCCCAGCCGGGATCGAGACGCTGGATGCGTTGTTCGAGCGGCGGATGGGTGGAGAGCAATCCGGTGAACGAAAAACCGGAGAGATTGGCGAACATCATGTGCGCACAGTCGGCGTAGGCGTGGTGCTGCAGATGTCCACGACGTCCGCGGACCCCCAGCTTGCGGAGGGCGTTGACCATCCCGTCGCGGTTGCGGGTGAACTGAATGGCGGAGGCGTCGGCGAGATATTCGCGCTGGCGACTGACGGCGGACTGGAGGATGCGCCCAAAAAAAACGCCCAGAGAGCCGGCGATCCAGACCCCCGCGCCGCAGAGCGCCAGGAAAAACATCAGGGCGATGCCGCCGAGGCCGGATTCGTCGTCGTCCGAAGCCCAGATGCCTACGCGTGTGCCGAGGTGCATGAGGATGCGTCCGATTTCGCTGACGGAAAAGAGGCCGGCGAGCCAGGCGATGAGCTGCGTGTTGAGGGCCATGTCGCCGTGCAGAATGTGGCTGAATTCGTGGCCGATCACGGCCTGAAGTTCGTCGCGCGTGAGCTGGGTGACGGCCCCGCGGGTGGCAGCGACGGCGGCGCGTTTCATGTCCAGTCCCACCGCACAGGCATTGATGCCGGCTTCTTCCAAGATGTAGATGTCGGGCGTGGGGACCCCGCTGGCGATGGACATTTCCTCGACGATGTTGCGGAGGCGGCGCAGATCGGGGTCGGCGGTGTCGGGGGGAACGGCTTTGCCTCCGAGGGAGCGCATGACGGATTCGGGGCCATCGCTCATGGAAAACACGCGGAAGAGCCAGGAAACCAGAATCACCACCAGGGCGATGAGTCCGCTGATGCTGAAGATGGGCGCCATGTCCCAGAAATCCGGAGGGGTTTCGTTATCGGCGGTCCAAAAGAGGAGGGCTCCCACCACGGCCATGACCCCGGCGACAACGGCGAGGATGGTGAGGGTAAAACCAAAAACGGCCCAGCGGGTGCGCGCGTGCGCATCGTTCTGGTGATCGAAAAAGGTTTTGGGGGCGGACATCCGCGTCACAGCAGTTTGAGGAAGCGGCGTTTGCCCACTTTCAGGACGCAGGGCGAGGCGGGTTGCAGCACGAGCAGCGGGTCGGAGACGGTTTCGTCGTCGCGTTTGATGGCGTTCTGCTGCACGAGGCGTCGGCCTTCGCCTTTGCTGGCGATGAAGCCCTGCGCGACGAGCAGATCGAGCAATCCGGTTGGCTCTGTCAGCGTCACTTCCGGCATGTAGTCGGGCAGCGCGTGCTGCGAGAAGATGCGGGTGAATTCCGCGGAGGCGGCGCGGGCGGCGTCTTCGCTGTGGAAGTAGGAAATGATGGCCTGGGCGAGTTCGTCTTTCACGTCGCGCGGATTGCGCTCGCCACGGATCACGGCTCCGCGCAGGGCGGCGACGCGGGCATCGGCCCATCCCAGGACCAGTGAAAAATAACGCCACATCAGGTCGTCGCTGACGGACATCACCTTTCCGAACATATCTTTCGGCGACTCTGAAATGCCGATGTAGTTGTTGAGGCTCTTGGACATTTTGTTCACGCCGTCGAGGCCTTCGAGCAGGGGCAGGGTCATCACAACCTGCGGTTCCTGGCCGGCGATTTTTTGCAGTTCGCGTCCGAGCAGCAGATTGAAGAGCTGGTCGGTGCCGCCGAGTTCGACGTCGGCCTCCACGACCACGGAATCATGGCCCTGGATGAGCGGGTAGAGGAATTCGACGATGGAGATGGGCTGGTTGGCCTCGTAGCGTTTCGCGAAATCGTCGCGTTGAAGCATTTGGGCGACGGTGACGTTGGCACTGAGGCGAATGACCTGTTCGAAGGTCATGCCGTGGAACCACTCGCCGTTGAAACGAAGTTCGGTGCGGGCCGGGTCGAGGATTTTGAAGACCTGTTCCTTGTAGCTCTGGGCGTTGGCGGCGACCTGTTCGCGGGTGAGGGGAGGGCGGGTCTTGGATTTGCCGCTGGGGTCGCCGATCATGCCGGTGAAGTCGCCGATGATGAAGACGACGGTGTGGCCGCAGTCCTGGAACTCGCGGAGCTTGCGGAGGCCGACGCTGTGCCCGAGATGAATGTCGGGGGCGGAGGGATCGGCGCCGTATTTGATGCGCAGGGGCTTGCCGGTGGCGGCGGAGCGCTGGAGTTTTTTCAGGAGTTCGTCGCGCGAATGGAGGTCGACCACGCGGGCGGTGAGGAGGGAGAGTTGTTGTTCGGGAGTCATAAGGTGGTTCCGGTCAGCCCCGCAGCAAGGTGCCGAAGTAGTCCGGCACCTTGGAGCTGAACGTCATGGGTTGGTGGGTGTGCGGATGCTTCAGCGTAAGGGAAGCGGCGTGAAGTGCAAGGCGTTTGATGCCGCGGGATTTGTCGCCGTATTTGCGGTCGCCCAACACGGGAAAGCCTTTTTCGGAGAGGTGGACGCGGATCTGGTTTTTTTTGCCGGTGTGCAGCTGGAGTTCGAGCAGGGCGCGCTGGGCGCCGGTTTTCAGCACCGTGAATCCGGTGGAGGCGAACACGCCTTTTTCCGGGTCGCTCACGGAATACATTTTGTAGGAACTGTCTTCCGCAAGATAGGACTCGATGACCCCGTCTTTTTCGGGCGGGATACCCGCGACCACGGCCTGGTAGGTTTTGAAAAAAGAGGGCCACTCCTCGATCAAATACGCGCGGGCCGCCTCGTGTTTGGCGAAGACGAGCACGCCGGAGGTGTCGCGGTCGAGGCGATGAACCATAAAAACTTTGTTGTGCGATTTCGGGTTGCCGTAGAGGACGTACCGACCGAGAATTTCGTAGGCGGTGGGCAGGTCGGAGACTTCGGCGTCGTAGGTGACGGTCAGGAGCCCGCTCGGTTTGTCCACCACCAAGAGATCATGATCCTCATAGAGAATCGGCATCCCCGGGGGGTGGAAACGCTTCGGGACGGGCTTGAAAGCTTTGGGGGTCAGGGCCATCAGTGCTTCACATGCACTTTGGGGCCTTTGGGCTGGCCAATTTCTTTGAGAAGCTGGACAAACCAGGGCGCGTCGATGTCGAAGGGTTTCCCGCCTTTGATGCGGGGGAATTCGATGGCGCGGAGCTTGTTGCCCCGCTCCTCGTCTTCGCCGACAACGCCGGTTTCGCGGCGCAGGGCGCAGTCGGCCGCGAGTTTGGCGCAGCGTTTGATGAGCTTGATGTCCGCCGCGTTGCTGGGGGCGGCGCGGGCGTAGTAGCCGCTCTTCTGCACGAGGGTTTTTTCGGCGCCGAGCATGGCGGCGAACTGTTTGGCGAACCAGGCGCCGGGGTTGACGGCGTCGAGTTTGACGTGTCCGAACGCGTCGCGCGGCACGGCCTCGCCTTTTGCCTCCATCTGAGCGACGATGGCTTCGACGCCCGCGCCTTCGGAGATGAAGAGGTTGACGCAGTCGTGTTCATCCATCACGGCTTTGAGACGGGCGGCTTCTTTTTCGAGGTCGATTTCCATCTCCGGCACAAACACGGCATGGACTTCCTTGCGCATGCGGCTCAGACCGATGCCCGGTACGTAGTCCATTTTGTCGAGAAGGCTGCGGTACGACGCGGCAGTGGCGGCGGTGAGCCAGCCGCAGTTGCGTCCCATGACTTCGTGGACGATGAGCATGCGCGGGTTGGCGTTGTGTTCGGCGACGACGTTGGCGAAGTACTTCGCGCCTTCGTCGGCGGCGGTCCAGGCGCCGAGGGACTGGCGGATCGGCACCACGTCGTTGTCGATGGTTTTGGGCAGGCCCACGACGGTCAGTTCGTAGTTGTTGTGGGCGAGAAAGGCGGCGAGATCGGCGGCGGTGGTGTTGGTGTCATCACCCCCGATGGTGTGGAGGACGTCCACGCCGTCCTTGGTGAGCTGGGCGGCGGCGACTTCGAGGGGATTCTGGCCCTCTTTCACGAGGCCGCGTTTGACGCAGTCTTTGACGTTGGTCAGCTTGACGCGGCTGTTGCCGATGGGGCTGCCGCCGTGTTTGTAGAGGACGGCGATGTTTTTGCGGATGGCCGGGGTGATTTTGATGGATTCGCCCAGCAGAAGGCCTTTGTAGCCGCTGGTGTAGGCGATCAACTGCACCTTGGGCGCCACTTCCGTGTAGCGTTCAATGAGAGCGGCGAGGGCGGAGGAGAGGCAGGGGGCGAGACCCCCGGCGGTCAGAAACGCGACTTTTTTGACGTTGGCCATAGGAATTCCTGGAGAGGTGGAGGGTTGAAATTCGCCGATTGCGGTATCGAAAGGATAGGCAAATGGCAAGCAAAAGAAAATGCGCTGTTGCTGCATCCGTGGCTTGCTCTCTGGGCATCTTTCAGTAAATTGGTGAACCCATGAGTAATTTTTCGGAAGAACCAGAGATCAGCCCTGTTGAGGACACAACGCCCGACGTGACGGAGACGCCTGTCGGCTCTGCGGAGGCTTCGTTTGACGATATTGCGGAGCGTCC
>CAZCFM010000004.1:0-56772 GCA_964497855.1 uncultured Verrucomicrobiota bacterium
AATCAGGGATGTGCAGGGGCTGAAAAATGGCGGGATCTACGGGACTTGAACCCGCGTAGTTGACTCCATAAAACCCTTTGTTTAATAGGTTTTTAGTTTGTTGTTGATTTCGTCGGATAAATGGGGATAAATGAACGGCAACGATACGCACGCAACCGCACGGTTAGGAAACAAACATGCCAACCTATGACAAAGACTTCGAAAGTGTCCCCCATGCAGGCGGAAGAATCCGTCGCATGGTGAATGGGAAGTACACAGGGGAACGTTCCGATGGGGGGCGCATTCGCCGTCAATCGTTTGGCACACTGACCGAGGCCAAAAAATGGCTCTCGGACCTGGGAGCACGCCGTAAAGTTCAAGGAACCATCGCAACGACACTCACGGCTTCACAAGTGCGGGACGCGATAGACGCCTTCCACCAGTTGCAGGCAGCTCAAAAAACCGTCACCTTGTCAGAACTTGTGCGGGTCCACATCGAGGGCGAGAAACGGAAAGCCATCGGGGAGACCATTGCCATTTTGATCGACAAACACCTCAAAGAGGGGGAACGCAAAGGGCAGAGGCCCCGGACCGTGGGAGACAAGAAGAACAGGCTGTCCACTTTTTCAACCACCTGCGGGAATCGCAACCTTGGGGAGATCTCCAAGGCGGATGTTGAGGCATGGCTTGAATCGACAGGAGCGACCGGGCGGAATCTTCGAAACTATCAGACCGTCATCCAGGGTTTCTTCAATTGGTGCGCAAAGACCGTGGATGGGTACGCAAACGATGTGGCGCGCTATGCGCAGGATACGGTGAAGGACCTCGAGCCCGCAGAAACCGTAACCGCCAAAGAGGCCCGGGAGGTGCTGGGATTCATGGAGCAACGGAACCCCGAGGCCGCACTTGCGCTTGCACTTGGGTTGTTCGCCGGTTTGCGTACGGATGAAATCACGGGCAAGGCCGGGCTCCGATGGGAGGATGTGGACCTTGAACGCGGCGAAATCATCATCCAGGCTGGCCAGGCAAAGACCCGACGCCAGCGACGTGTGGAAATTACCGCCAATCTTCGGAGGTGGCTTGAACGCTACCGCAAGGACACTGGGAGAATCGCCCCTCGGTTCAACGCCTTTCGTAAACACCGCCAAACCGCTTGTGACGCCCTCAAGGTCAGCTGGCCCAGCAATGCGGCACGACACTCCTTTGGCACGTTCTACGCCCGTCTGCATGGAGCGCACAAGGCCGCCGAAATCATGGGTCATGTCGGGGGTTTGGGAATCTTCACCGCCCACTACGAAGGACGGCCAGTGGCGCTGGCAGAGGCTCAGGCCTTTTTCAGGATAGAGCCCATTCCCCATGAAAGCGCGAAGGTTATTCGGATGAAAGGTGTAGCCTGAATCTCCACAGGATTCACGCCATCGCCGGGCGTTCGCTTCCGGTGAAGCTGTGATAGATACCGGGAGCAGAAGCCACGGTCTTGGGGGGCGTGATAAGAGGGGTCAGAGCTACTGATGCATTGCGTCTAAGCGCCGATGCCCCCATGATCGCCAACAGGCAGACACTGCCATCATGGAAAAGTGTTGACCCGGGATGCCAGTTCCTTACGAATCCACTCATGCCCGCTCCTCAAAAAAACGAGTTTCCCGACTGGGGCCTTTACGTAGCCTACAAGGCTGCAATGACCTTCATCGAGAATGAGTACGTGCTACCGGAATGTTTCGTGGACGACAAAGGTTTGCCAGCCGGGGTTCCGCTCATGGCCGACATCCTTTTCCGTCTCCGTCTCCGCAGCGATCTATTGGAAAACGACTATATAGTGGATCAGGTTGTCCTGACATGTGTGGATTATAGCAACTGCGCATCCCGCAAGCCCACGTCCAAGACTGTCGTCTGGCGAAATTTCGCTACGAAGGAGGTTGAATTTGAATTAGAGTCCCCGACGAGTAGAGTGAAGGTATACGATCACCACCGCAAGACATGGGCGATTTTGTTAAAGGACTCCTTTGAGTATCGTAACAGAATCGAAGGTATAATTGATGGGATCGTTATGTCTGAAAATGAATCCTCGAAGGTAGCGCAATTGTATAACCACGGCCAGTTCAACGAGATTCTTGGTATATTAAAAAAATCGATCAGAAAAGATTTCTTCCATGCACTGGGTGAGTTTCCAAAGGATGCCATTGATAAGATCACGGATTGCGTGGAGACCTTGGAAGCAATTTCATGGCGGCTGGAGGATCAGGGCACGAAGGTTTTGCCAGAAAACATAGCCAAGAACCTTGAGAATTCGCTAACGGCATTGATGAGCGAAGCAAAGATGGCATGTGAAACGTTCAAGGACGTGAAAATTGACCCGGAATCAAAGGTTAAAAATAAAAGTTTCGCTGAGATTAAAACGGGGTTTACTGAAATTTATATCTACGCGAAACCGCTCTCGGAAGTATCTATAGAGGAATGGGATGCTGCGAGGTTGAGCGTCGTGGTGTCAGACCTCAAGGCGCGGTGTAGTGTACTTGATTTCCGTATACACAAATATATTGTTGGTGGCATAAGAGAGAAAAAAGGGGGTGTGAATTACGACACCATTTTTAGTTTTCCGAAAGATTTTGAGGCATTTGCAATAAATGCTCTGAGGGAAAAGGGGTATTCAAGCAAGTTTACTGGCGAGAATAATCAACCTCGACTTGAATCGCTAGAGAGTTTCACTAGGGAGGAGCAAGCGGGGATTCTCAAGGCGTTTGGCCGTTGCGATTGGGATGCGGGTCATCTAAATGTAGCAGTGAACCGTTATAAAGACTCCTTCGCTTCTGCCAAAGAAGGCTTTCGAAATAAATACAATTGCATAGTTACTGATTACGAGTTTACCTACAAACACGACTGACCACCCTTGACCTCTCGCAAAAGGATTGCTGCCATCGCAGAACCTTGAAGAGATCCCTCTGGTGTACGAATGCCCATTGCTGGGACAGTCGACGCTGCTTTATATTCACAAGGAGCACGCCTGCACAAAGGAAATCTTGAATGCAGCCCGATTTTACGCTCCGGAATCATTGGCGTATGGCCGCATTTGACAATTTTTAATGGATTGAATTCCAATTACTTAAGTAGGTTAATAACAAAACCTTTTCATTTGTGTAATATTCACGCCCCCGCATCTCTTTGCATTCATGCGCCTCGATGCTGTAGTTTGCGCTCATGGACTCAAAAAACCAGACCAACAGGCAAAGTGCCGCGACCACTTCAGCGGCGGAAACCCAGCAACCACAACCCACGCGATGGCTCAACGGAATCCCTGCCGTCGCAGTTTACACCGGCTGCAGCCGGAGAAGCATTCAGAACTGGATCAGCAATGGCGAGCTGCGTGTCCGCAGGCTTTCTGCGCGACACATTATGGCGTCCGCAGAGGACGTGGACGACCTGATCCAGAGGATGGACCAGGAATACAGGGCACGGGCCGGCTTTGAAGCGGCCCAGGGATGATGAGGAAGGGGCACCTCTGCCCCCGGACGACATTTCCGGGGGCAGAGTGCCAGTTAAACAACGAGATGGAAAAGTACATGAAGAAGAATGACGAAAATTCTGACAAGAAGAAAGACGCGGTCAATCAGGGTGAGGAGTCGAACAGTGGAGCCCGGATTGCGATCGTAAGATCCTTGACCCCCAGGGAACGGCTTACGAAGACCATGAGGCTGGGGCCAGACGGAAAGATAGAAAAGATATCGGGAGGGTCCCTCACGGAGGGATCAGTTCGGGTTCATCGGGTTCGAAATCTCGCCGAATTCGCCGCTGTCTTGAGTAGTCTTACGGAGAGCCAGGCCCACACATATGGAATCCCGGCAAAGGACACGATGATGGTGGTCACCAAGCGGAAACTCGCAAAGCTGAGGTATCCTGTTGGTTGGACGGCTAGGACAAATGAGTATTTTGTCTTCGCCCCTGGGATGGGAATTCTCTTTATCGACTACGACCCCCCGAAAAACGGTAGAGCTCTGACTCGTGAGGAGCTCCTTGCGGCCATCGGCAACGTGATCCCTGACGTTTTTGACGCGGGCTACGTGTGGTGGCCATCCAGCTCGTCACACATCTACAACGGCGACACCGACCTCACCGGCCTGCGTGGCCAGCGCCTCTACCTGCTTGTCGCGGATGGTACAGACATTTCTCGAGCTGGGAAGATTCTCCACGAGCGCCTCTGGCTGGCGGGACACGGAAGGTTCGACATCAGTGGCTGTGGTTCTCTTCTGAACCGATCGCCCGTCGATGCTTCTGTCTGGCAGGGGGCTCGTCTCGATTTTGCCTCGGGTGCTTGCTGTGAGACGCCGTTGGAACAGAAACGGGGGGAGCCCTTCGTTGTGAACGGCAAGATCCCATCCCTGGACACCCGCAAGGTATTCAAGGACCTGAAGCCGGCCGAGCTGAAGAAACTCAAAGAGCTCCAGCGCGAGGCGAAGGTCAAACTGCAACCTGAGGCCGATCGTGTTCGTGCGCAATGGCTCGAAGCGCGCATCGCCAAGGAGGCGGGCCCAGATGCCACACCAGAGCAACGGACGAAGGTGAAAGCGCGTTTGATTTCGGCGCTCGACACCGAGATGCTCGGCCCGGATTTCGAGCTCACCGTCTTTCTTGAAGATGGTGCCACTACGGTGAAGGTTTCCGACATTCTGGCTGATCCCGATACATACGACGGTGCCCGCTGCCTTGACCCTCTGGAGCCCGAATATGATGCCTCAGGCCCCGCCGTGCTCTTGGTCTCCTCGGGTGGGGTGGTGCTGCATTCCTACGCCCATGGGGGCAAGACCTATACGCTTGCCGCGAGTGAGGAAGCCATCGCATTGCAGAACCCTTACCGGCTCGAGAAGTACGGGGTTGAACTGCACCCCCTTTCGATGAAAGGTGGACAAGTGATCTGGTACTGGCGACAGAAGTCCGGGGGTTATGTTCCCGGAACCACTGCGGATACCCGCTTGGCCCTGCTGACCCAGACAACACTGTCCCATCAGGAGGGAAGGTCTGGACAGCCCCTGGTGGACGAAATCATGCAGCGGCTGAGACTCGAACAGAGCCTCGCCTACGCCGGTGTGTTTCCCGGGTATGACGCGGGGATTCATCTACAGGACGGGCGTCGAATTCTCAGTGTGCGAGGACCCATCGTGCCAGAAATGGACCCGTCCTGCGACGGTTCTATACTCACCGAGACCATCCACACGATTTTCCCCGATGCGGATTGCTGTTTACGGTTCGAGGCCTGGCTGTTCGGAGCATGGGAAATGCTGCATGAGCGCCGCTGGGAGCCACATCCCGCACTGGCCCTTGTGGGCCCAGTCAACTCAGGCAAGTCTCTCCTCATGGCCTTAATTCGGTGGATACTCGGGAACTACAGTGCTGGAAAGGCCGTGAAATTCCTTCGGGGAGAAACCTCGTTCAATGCCGACCTCTGTGAATCGGTGATGCTGGAAATGGACGATGAAATTCCCCCAGCCGGTCAGACTGCGCGTGAGGCCCTTGGTCAGAAGATCAAGGGCATTGTCACATGTGTACCCCAGCGCATCGAAGCGAAGGGCCTCGATGCTGTCACCTTGAAACCCCACTGGCGGATCATCATTGCCACGAACGAAGAGCCGGAGAAGGTCACCGTTCTCCCCCCGATTGACGACTCGACCGAGGACAAAATCCTGATTCTGCGCTGCGCCAAAGGGAACCTTCCCGGTGGGAATTGCACCCGGGATGAACGTATGTCGATGCTGCAACAGGCCGTGCCAGGATGGTTGGCTCAGCAAAACGCGCGCCGCGTGGATTTTGAAGGTCTCGGCGACAGTCGCTGCAAATACGTCGGGGGCTGGCAGGAACCGGGGATACGGGCGATTCTCGACGCCTTCGAGCCTGAGGCGAAGTTGCTCTCCCTGATTGACCTGCTCACGACGGGGTTTGGGGCGATCATGAGCAGCTCTAACCCCGTCTGGAGAGGTGGGTCGGTCGACCTCGAGGCTATCCTCAACAGCCACGAGAAAACCCGGCAGGTTGCACACCAGCTCTTCACCTGGCGAAGTGCGTGTGGCACGTATCTGGAAAGGCTGTCAAAACGACGCCCAGACCGCGTGCGGCGAGCCAAACCGATACGTAGCCGCGACTGGGAGATTAAACTGGCAGGGTTCAAGTGGCCCGAACAACCCGTGGACGAGACGGGGGATGACGATGGGCAGCTGATCGTGTAAGCCCGTGGTTGAACGGTTGCACAGGTTCCGTGCAACCGTTCAACCTTTTTTCACTTTATACCGTAAGAAAAAAAATAAACAGTAGGTTATGCGATTGGTGCAATAGTAATTCAACTTGTGTAAAAGAATGCGTAAAGTCCCAGCACGGTTGCACGCCACCCACCGCGTCAACAGGATGCTTTTTTTAAAGCTGCGATATCACCTACGGCCTGAACCCCACCATTATTTCCTCAGCACAACATCGACGGACCCGCTCTTCGATCACCCACTCCTCGATAACCGACCATCGTTCGCGGTACTCGTGGTCACCGCCCTCGAAGGGCACGAGCACATGATCTGTCAACCCACGACACCCTTGCTGCCCGGTGGAGATACAAGGCGACAAGCCCCGCACGGTGTCTTGCAGGATTGGTTTCCGAACAGCCTGGAAGTTGAGCTCTTCACCTCCGTCCTCCAAAACCGCGTCCATGTGAAATTGGTTTACAGCGCAGTCGTGGGGACTCAGGGAGATTCTGCGTTTTCCATACATGACTCGCGATTACGGCAACACCGACAGCGTGTGCTGTTAACCGGTCACCTCTTTTTTTTACCATGCAGCCGGGCAGCCCTATGGGGCATACCGTCCCCGGTGCTGAACCAACAGCAGAACAGAAGCCTTCGGATCCTGAACGTATTCTGGACGATGACCTGACCTGCGGCGGATGTGGTACAAAGGACGAGGACAGACTAGGGATCGTCCATGCAGGCAGCAGAGACGGTCGAAACTCACCGTACGAGGGTGCTCCAGATGATATGAGTAATCTTTCCTATTTTGGGTTTACCCTCACACAAGAACCCATTACTCTTCGGGACGTCCTTCGGTTTCTTTCTCACTCAAGCACGATCACCTGACGCTTTCGTATGAATATTTCGAGCATTCAATGGTGCGACACAACGGTGAACCCGATCATGGGTTGCGCCGGCTGTGAACTGTTCCCAGCTGCTCCGCAAATCCTCCGGGCGCTGGATGCGGCCTTGGCTTCAGACACCGATGCCTGGAAGTCCGGAATGGCACAGAAGCTCTTTACGCGGCTCTGTGCAACCACCTATGATGCCATCCCGAAGCCGCACCCGGCTATGCAGCGTCACGTCACCACCACGAACATCTGGCATCTGCGCAATGCGTTCACTGAGGCTGTCATCAAGGAGCATGGACTTAAAGCCGGAGAGGTGGCCACAAGGAGCATCGAGGAACAGGTCACTTGCTACGCGGCCAAGCTCCACCTGAACAAAGGCGCATCACTCGTCAATCCAACCAAGGTCCCCCACAAGGGTTATGCACCTGTTTTCAGCAAGATTTACAGAGGTGAGGACTACCGCACGCGGGTTCCGGTCGTGGCGAAGCTCAAGGACCTCCTGAGCACGCGCAACGAACGCACCCCGTGGAAGGACGACCTGCCCCGGATGGTCTTCGTCAGCGACATGGGAGACGCCTTCTCACGCAAAGAGGAGTTCGAGTACCTGAAGAAGTCGACCCTGGAGCCCATTCGCTCCGAGGCCGGTCAGCGGCATCTCTGGCTGTGGCTGACCAAGCGCCCCCACATCATGAAGGAATTCGCGGCACAAATCGGAGGCTTCCCGGCCAACGTCTGCGCTATGACCACCCTCACCAGTCCCAATGCAGAGAACCTGAAGCGACTGGCCGATCTCAAACAGATTCCCGCAGCCATCCGGGGACTAAGCATCGAGCCCCTTTGGGAACGGATACCCCCGGAGCACTTCGACCTGACGGGCATCGACTGGGTGATCGTGGGCGGTGAATCAGGTTCCCAGTACGCCAGAGAGTTTCCTGTGGAGTGGGCGGAGGAACTGAGGGATCACTGCCGGGCGAGCGGTGTGGCCTTCTTCTGCAAACAACTCGGCCGGAATCCCACCTACCAAGGCAAGCCCGTCAAACTCGCGGACTCTCATGGTGGCAAATGGGACGAGTGGCTACAATATTCCTGGGGTGAGGGTCTGCGTGTCCGAGAGTTTCCCCGACAGTTCCACGAGTACCGTCAGGCCGAGAATACCAACGGCGGTCTCCGTCCGGTTGCAATCCCCAAATCAGAGCGAAAACGTATGGCCAAGCAGGATACCTTGCCCACAATGCCCCCGGAGCAGATCGAACGATTTGAAGAGCTGGACAAGATCGTACGACGGGGCACCCGGGGAATGATTGAAGCGTCCATTGCGCTGGAGGAGATTCGGAGGGAGCGATTGTACCGGGGACGCTTTCGCACCTTCGAGGAGTATTGCAATCAGGTTCACAACATGAGCCGACAATACGCAAACCGTCTGATTGCTGCCGGCCAGGTTTACCACACTTTGGAAACCATAGTTTCCAAAACCGACGGTGGGAGCCCGGTGGTGCTCCCCCGGAATGAGCTTCAGTTGTCGGCCCTGAAACCGCTGTCGGATCCTGCACTTCGCTGGGAGGCATACAAGGAGGCACTGGGGGCAGTGAATGGAGACCCGGACCGCGTGACCGCAGAACTCATCCGGGAGAAGGTCAGTGGATTGTTGCCAACACTAAAAAAGAGGGAAGTCATCTCGACCCCGGCGGAACGGCTCCGTGCGGCTGAAGCACTGGTCGAGACATGGCGTCAGCAGCTGGTGACCGGTGGCAGCATCAAACTGAAGGATCTGGTGGCTCTGGAATCCCTGCTGCGGAGGTAGGCCATGCGAGTGCGGGGGGGGGGGAGGTCGGATCTTCTGTTGAATCAGGGCTTTGTAAGGTGCGCTATGAGGGGTCGTCCCTTCTTCGTGTGGGGTATAAAACTCTAAAATTAACCCTATGCCTGTTAATTCTTTTTCGGCCATTTTTCCTCGAAGCTAAAATAACAGGTGCGCTACCGACTACGAAAAATGCTGTATGTCGTTGTTAGGCAGTTGTTTTCGCTAACACATCACTTTTACAAATACGTCATTTTCGCAAAAACCCGACTTTTGCAAAATAGGCTTAGCGCATAATATATGCGTAAGGTCTTGGTTTCTAGGTATTTCAGCAAATTACTAACTGTTTCGCTTGTATGCACTTCTTTAAGCCGACAAAAAAACGCGTCCGTCAGCTCTCTCGTGAAATTCATGCGGCAACCGCGTTACATGAACTTGAGCGCCCCCACGCCTCTACAATCGAACGTTCGACCGACAGCGGGGACAAAACCCTCTCGCCCCCCGGGAGAGGAACTGCTCGACATGCCGCCAGCATCGGCGCACGAGTAGAGCGCAGGCAGAAGCTCCCGCCGCACTGCGGTAGGGGTGAGCGCTCGGGGAACGTGCTGTGCCGCTGATTCCTCCGTCCCGGGGGTTTCAGTGGAACGCGTTCGATCGACGCCGCGCCCACTGCCTGCCTTTTTTTTACTCTCCCCTTACCGCCAACTCCGCCGGGGAGCGGAACGTATCCATGAGTAGAAAAAGTATGAATCAGACCGTTCGCCGTCTGATTTGCACAATCCTCCCCGGAGTTGAAGCGGGATGGATTTTGGACAGTACTATGGTGCTGCCGAATCCGCCTCCACCCTTGCTGCCGCCCAGCCTCACTGCAGCCTCACCGGATGCTCCACTGGCCGATGATCCGAAACGTCATCCCAGGAGGTCAGCACACGGGAAGTCCCAGCCGTCATTCCTCGGCTTTGCTGGGGTGGGTGCGGTATCACCTTTCAATTGTTGTTGACGGTTCCAAACGGAATGCTTTCATGCCATCGTTCAACCTCACCAGCCACCTACAGTGGTTCAAATCATGCCCTCCCCGCCTCCCGATCCCGAAACCCTTCATCCCTGGACTCCCTATCGCCTCTCCGAGTGCGGCGGGGTGTACACGGCGGAAAAAGACGGCATGTTCTACGTCATCAGTGATGAGAGCGCCCTAGCGGAGATGTTGCCCGATGAGGACCTGGGACCGCTGGTGTCCGTCAAAACGTTTGAGACGGAGGATGCACGGGCAGATTACCTGCGGAACCGGTACACTTTCAGACAACGATAGCTCGATGATGACGCACATTCTGATTTTCATCACGCCAGGTCCGATGTTATCGCCATTCAAGTATGGCCAGAGTCGCACGGCACTCCTCACAGCGGGAGAAAGATAAGAGACCATGAGCGTATTGATCCCAAGCACATTCCTTTGGCTGGACACGTCGGAGAATGAGCGGAGACGTATGCAGGATTTGGTGGCATCCTTCCGGGAGAAGGGAACCTTGGATGAGATGGGCATCGGAACGGTACGGGATGGCCTGGCGGACTTGCTGTTTCCGGGAACGAGCACCATCCAAACCCGTACCCGCTACTTCCTGTTCATCCCCTGGATGTATCAGGAGCTGGAACGCCGCAACATTCCTTCGAATGAAATCCGCGAACGGTCGAGAAGGTGGGAGGTCCGGATTATGGAGGCACTGGCCCAGAGTGATGATACAGACGGTTTGATAGGGCGAGACGCAGGTGCGGCGGTACAGCGGCTGCCGAGTAACATTTACTGGAACGGTCTGAGGAAGTGGGGAATTTCTTTATTCCCCGGCTCTCAGGCTCAGTACCACCGTTGTCTGGATGCGGCGTATCGAAAACGATCCGCGGCAACCCCCTCTGACGACCCCGAATCGTTCTCGGGAAGCGTTCCCGGACATTGGCATTCCGGTTTACCCCCCGTACCAGCAGGATTTCCTGACACGGTGTCGTTCGCACTGCGCCGGGAGGATGCGGAATACCTTCGCAACCGGATCATGATGCACACAAAAGACTCCATGCTGGCGCATCTGGTCCGGCAGGATCATGAACCCGAGAAGACCCCAACCTTGTGGGCCTCCGAGTATGTGGTGGATCTACCTGCTGATCTCCAGTTGCAGATGCGGGAGGCCGAGGCTTTTTCGCTCCAGCTCCAAGGGGCTACGCTGCTGTACCAATGGCTGCTGGCAGTGAAGTCGGAAAAGGAAAGATCCAAGGAACGCTGTGAAGAATTCATTCAGGGGTGGGCGGATTCGCTGATGTCGGCCCCCGCGTATATCCAGGTTTGGCAACCCACCTCGCTCTGGAGTTTGTTGAGCCGGTCGGGAACGAAAATTCCCCAGAGAACGATGTCCTTTGTCGAACAATGGGTGGGAGGCGTTCGGGCACTACCTCATCCCGTTCAGATTCTGGAAAGCGAGCGCATGCAGTCCATGGTCCGGGAACGGGAAATGAAATTGAAACGCTCGGCTTCACGGTTTGTGAATCCGAGGGCTCTGGAGTTGTGGGGGGGCGAGGTGGGCTCCGGGCAACTGACCTATCGCTGGGCGTACGTGCTGCGGCACCTCACCGATCTCCACAAGGGGCTTCACCATGCTTGAACCCGGAGTGCGAGGTGAACTGGTGGAGGCTCTGCGGCCTCCTGCGGGGTATGAGGTGGATCACGCCATCGGCACCACGTTTTCCCTCGATCTCATGGCCATGCTCCTAGTGCCGCTTGCTTTTGCTTTGCTGGAAATTGAGGATCATGAGGCGATGGCTTCGGACCCACTGATGCTTCTGGAGGCGTTACGCAAGCATGCGGACCGGGTGGATCTTTTTTGTCAGGGCGGGGCTATGCATATTCCCAAGGGGGATGCGGGCTTTCTTCATTTCCTGGAGCGCGGTGTCCATGAGGTTTTGCCCCCGAATGAAAGCGGGTTGTTTCATCCGAAAGTCTGGGCCTTGCGGTTCCACCCCCTGAACGCTTTGGAACCCGTCCGCTATCGCCTGCTGGTCCTGAGCCGGAATCTCACCTTCGACCGCTCCTGGGACACTCTCCTGCGCCTCGAAAGCGATCCGGAGAAGAAGGCATCCGTCACGAAGAATCGTCCGATGTGTGATTTTCTCAGGGCGCTGCCGGAAATGATGCTGCATGCGAACCCTGATACCCGGGCGAGAGTTTTGACGATGGCCGAGGAATTACGCACCGTCTACTTCGAGGTTCCTCCTGAATTTGAGGAACTTCATTTCCATCCGCTTGGAATAAAGGGTCATAAATCCCTGCCTCTGATCGGGGAGAAACGCCACAGGGTGATCCTGGCCCCGTTCGTGGATCAGAGTGGACTTCAGGAACTCATTCCATATCCCAAAACAGGAATCCTCGTTTCGCGAGAAGAGGCATTGCGGGCTTTGCCTCACGACCTGTTATCCACCTTCAGGTCGGTGTGGATGCTCCACCCGGACGCGTTGGGAGAGTCTGACGAAGAAGCCATGGATGTGAACCATTTGCGAGGTCTGCATGCCAAATGTTTTGTTTTCAACGACGGATGGGACTCCCATGTGTTCACGGGGTCTGTCAATGCCACTGGAGCGGGCCTGCATCAGAACGTCGAATTCATGGTCGAGCTGGTGGGAAAAGAGAGCCAATGCGGGATGACCACGATGATGGAACCCAAGAAAGGGTCCTGCTGCCTTTGGGATCTCCTGACCCCCTTCACACCGGACGCAGAACCCGAGCCGGAAGACCTGGAACAGCAACTGGATTGGGTTCGGTCCAAAGTTTTCAAAGCCTTCGCCGCTGTGGGTGGAAATGTGCATATCACGGAGACCCATGAATCCTCCGGCTACGAGATGCAGATCCGTCTGGAAAGCCCCCCGGTCTGCAAGAATTTCGAAGTGGCCTCCGTTTGCTGTTGGCCGGTTACCCTACCCGAATCCTCCGCGCGAACCTTGCCTCAACCGCCCGACCCGGCAGTTTTTCCCAACTGCACCCTGGAGGCGCTGTCCTGTTTCGTGGCCTTTGAGGTGAAGACCCAGGTTGGCGAATATACGACCCGGGTCCGTTTTGTTTTGAAACTTCCCGTCGAAGGAATGCCGGCGGATCGGGAGGACCGTCTGTTGCGGAGACTGTTGCGCAACCGAAATGAAGTGACCCGGTTTTTGCTATATCTCATGGCGGAGGAGGGGGAACCGCCCATGGAAATCAATCCCACCGGGTCCGCAGGCGGAGGAGCCGGGTCCGATACGATGCCATGGATGCAAACAGAGGCCCTCCTGGAGCCCTTGCTGCGCTGTTTGAGCGAACGTCCGCAGGCTCTGGATCGCGTGGGTGCATTGCTCGCCCAACTGCGTGCCACAGATGAGGGGACCGCTTTGTTGCCGGAGGGGTTCGTGGAGTTATGGGAGCAGGTAAGCCCAATGCTTCAGGAGTTGGATCGATGAGTACGCCGTGCCCCCGCCCGGATGTGGGCGCCGTGCTTTCCGGCCTCAAAGATTTCCAGAAGCGTACCGTGGACACCGTTTTCGAGCGGATGTATCTGGATGCGAATCCCACGCGCCGCTTCCTCATCGCCGATGAAGTGGGCCTGGGCAAGACCATGGTGGCCCGGGGGCTCATCGCCAAGGCCATCGATCATTTGTGGGAGACCGTCCCGCGTATTGATATCGTCTACATCTGCTCCAGCCGTGAGATCGCCAAGCAAAATATCGCCCGCCTGAATTTAAACCATCAGCAGGATTTCGCCCTCCCGGACCGTATTACCGAGCTGGCTAAATTTGTGCATGGTCTTCAGGATCGAAAAACCAATTTTGTCGCCTTCACCCCCGGGACCTCCTTTGATCTGAAGTCGAGTGAGGGGCGGGCCAGAGAACGGGCGCTACTCTATCGGCTTTTGCATAAAGATTGGCAGTTCACCGGAAAGGCACCTGCCAATGTCTTTCAGTGCGGGTGCCGGGCGGAGCGTTTCCGTAGCCTCTGTGAGGAGGCCTGCACGGTGGAGCAACAGGTGGACCCGGAAATTGAAGCGGCCTTCCACGCCGAGATCGATCGTGAGGACGAGAAAGCCCGCACCTTGGGGCAACCCGGACTCCGCGAACGTTTCGATGCGCTGTGTGAGATATTCGCCCGCAAAGACGCCAAGATCTCGAATGAAAACCGTCGTGAGCGCAGGCACCTCATAGGCGAGTTGCGCGAACTCCTCGCTACTGTGAGCCTGGAGGCCCTGAAGCCGGACTTGATCATTCTCGACGAATTCCAACGTTTCAAGGATCTGCTGTCGGGCGATTCCCCGGCGGCAAAACTTGCGCAGAACCTTTTCGATTTCGCCTACGAACAGCAGGAGAGTTCGGCCAGAGTTCTGTTGCTCTCGGCAACCCCCTACAAAATGTACACGCTGCACGAAGAGACCGAGACCGAAGACCATTACAAAGATTTTCACCGAACCCTGGGGTTCTTGCTCGGGGACGAAAGCACCTTGGAGTACTTCCGGCAGAAGCTTGGACAGTTTCAGGACACTTTATTGGCCGGTGGAGACCGCGCCATTGAGAAGCTGCGTGAGATCAAGGGCGATTTGGAAACGATCCTCCGCAGGGTTATGGTGCGGACAGAGCGGATGGGCCTCACAGCAGACCGGAGTGGCATGTTGCGGGAAGTGGTCCACGCCACCGGAGTGCCGCTACGGAAAGACCTCTTGGCGTTTCTGGAAATGGAAGCCTGGGCAAAGGGGCTGGACCACAGTGCCATGATCACCTTCTGGAAATCCGCGCCGTTTCTCCTGAATTTTATGGATGAGTATGCCTTCAAGAGCTCGTTCAACCGGGCTCTCCTGCAAGAGGACCTCTCCCGTATCCAAAAGCTGCTTGAACATCAGGGGGCTGCCTGGCTGAATCGGGAGGACCTTGCCCGCTATGAGCGATTGGACCCTGCCCACGCAAAAATGCGTCTGTTGCTGGAGGATACGGTCTACAAAACCTGGCAGCATCTCTGGGTGCCACCCAGTCTGCCGTACTATCCCTTGGAGGGCGTGTATGAGGATGCATCCAACAACGACTATACCAAACGGCTCGTGTTTTCCTGTTGGAAAGTGGTTCCCAAGGTCATTGCTACGCTTGCCAGCTATGAGGCGGAACGTATGGCGATTCGCTCTCTCGACCCGGAGGCCGTCAATACAGCGGAGGAACGAGAAAAGCGTCGCCCCCTGCTCCGATTCGCATTCTCGAACGAACGTCTGACCGGCCTGCCGATTCTGTCTCTGGTCTTGCCCTCTTTCCGGCTGGCGGAACTGACAGATCCCTTGCGTATCCGCAGCAAACAATCCCGGCCTTTGAACCTTTCCGAAATCCGAGAGGTCGCCATGCAAGCGATCCAGAAAGATTTCGAAACCATACAGATTCCTCTTGAAGAAGATCGGCCAGTGGATGAACGCTGGTACTGGATCGCCCCTTTTCTCTTGGATCATCGGGAGAATCCCCGGCGTTTGATGATATGGCACCAGCAACCCAATCTTGCCGAGAAACTGAGGCAAATCGGGAAAACCCCTCCTGATGCAGAACCAGACCCGGAAGGGCGTTGGGGAGATCATGTGCGGGAGCTATGTCAGGTGCTGACCGACCTCCGGAATGGAGTCCTCAAACTGGGGCCTCAGCCAAGCGACTTGGTGGAAATCCTATGCACGCTGGGAATGGGCGGAATCGGAAATTGTGTCTTACGCAGCTTCCGATTGCTGAATGGCTGGGAGATGGACACCTGCGAAATGCGGAACCTTGCTGCCGCGTGTGCCCACGCCGCACTCAGTTATTTCAACACCCCGGAATCTATAGCGATTATTCGAGGATTGGATCCGAGGAAAGCCTATTGGCAGAATGTTGCTGAATACAACATGCATGGGTGCTTTCAGTCCGTGCTCGATGAATACACGGCGATCCTCTGCGAATCCCGTGGGTTGACGGACCTCGCACCTGAAATCCGGTTCCAGCGGCTTGCAGAGGAATTGGTGGAGGTGTTAACCCTGCGAACGGCGCTGACGAAAGTGGATCACGTTGCGAAGATGGAGCCCGGTGGCTGGCAGACCGATTCTGAGCACATGCGGATTCACTACGCCATGCGCTATGGTGCGGACCGTCAGGATCAGGGCGGAGGTCAGACTCGCGCCGAACATGTCCGCGCCGCGTTTAACTCCCCGTTCCGCCCCTTCGTACTGGCGACAACATCGATTGGACAAGAAGGCTTGGATTTTCACACGTACTGCCATGCCATCGTCCATTGGAACCTTCCCGGGAATCCGGTCGACTTCGAACAGCGGGAAGGCCGTGTCCACCGTTACAAAGGACATGCGGTTCGAAAAAATGCTGCCCGTGTCTTCCAGCAATCAAGAAATCTGAACACCCACCCTCATCCCTGGGAATCCGTGTTTCATGCGGCTGTACAGCAGCGACGCTACGGCCAAAACGACCTCAACCCGTATTGGATCTTCACTGTGGAAGGCGGAGCCCAGATCGAAAGGCATGTGTACAACCTGCCGCTCAGTCAGGAGGTGGCTCACTACCGGGACCTACGTTCCACCCTGGCCGCGTACCGCATGGTGTTCGGGCAGCCACGCCAGGAGGACCTGGTAGCCTTTTTACGCCTTCACTTCGCGGAGGACGACCTTTCCACACTCGCGGATGAACTACGCATGGACCTCTCGCCCCGCCTCCCCCCACCTGAGTTTTCCGAACATGAGATCCTTACGTGTGCCGCCCTCCGGATTGACGGATATAAGATACTGAATGAAACAAAGATCACCCCAGAGCGCGTCCGCCAACTCATCGACGCCTACGGAACTCCTGATGCAGAAGTGGAAGCCACCCCGCTGGAAAAGCAATGTGCGTTTTTTCATCTGCAACGCTATCTTTGCAAGTGGGGGGGAGAACAGTTACCCTTTCATCATTCGAACTGGTGCGCATACCGGCGTCTCTTCCTCGAAACCGTTGCCCACGCAGTCCCACCGGAATTTGCCGACCCGACCTACCTTTGGGACGAAAAATACGGACCCCATCTCGACTACTGTATGCAGACGGTTCGGAAAATACACGAGGAAACCGTTTATCTCACACCCCAAAAAATTGATTCCCTTGCTCCCGGAGATGGCGGAGTGGCTGTGTGGGAAGACCGAGGGTTACACGGGGCTGGCGAAGATGTTTAAGGAACCGATTTAGGATGCAGACACCGATGTTCCAACAACTCTTCGGTTTCCCGGAGGGCTCACACGCTGAGGTTCAGGCGCGGCTGAGGGTGCAAGGGGATCATCTGATTTCCACCGTGAACGGCGCATCATACGCCTGTGGGCGGCTGGAGATACCTTCGTTGTCCGAGCTGCGGGATCAAGTAGCTGCCCTCAAACTCCCGCCCAACCCCTCCACCTGCCGGGAAATTGTGGGCGATGCACGTGCAGCGATTGCGCGTCGGCCACGATCTCCCGGCACGTCGAAGGCTCGGATTGATTTCGGAGGGGGGACACCTTCTCCCGCAGTTCGGCCAGTGACGGCATCTCCAATCGGCCACAGGCGTAGGACGCTCCATTCACAGTGGAGACCAGTCTTTCCCCGTCCACGCGCAGAAGCTTTTGTACCTCCGAATAGGCCCGCTCATGGAAACCGAAGAGCCATTTTTCATGCAAGTAACGCTAGACTTCACCGGGTGGATCGGCAAGCTGATTTGTCTGCAATTGTAGACACGGGCGGGGCTTGATTCAACGCATGGATAGAAATCCCAGCGCATTGTCCGTAAGCTGAATCCGGATGTCGTCTGCTTCACCATAGTCCAACTGGAGCGGTCTGCCCGGCGGAGGATATGTAAGCGGTTTGCTTGGGGTAAAATCTGATGAAACTGCATTTTCAAAATAGCAAATCCGGAACGAACCCGCTAAGCTGAATGAATGATACGCGTTTGTCCGAATCCAATACCTTGGGTCAGCATCCACAAAACCCTATCCCTGTTTGCACATTCGCACCCTGACCTGACTGAACCGCCCACCCCCCTGATTCTCGCTGGGTGGGTAGGAACCAATGATTCCGAGAAAATCAATCGGTGGGCGGAAACACTGCAGTGGGCGAAAAACGCTGGATGTGATGATCTGATCGAAACGCTTTCCGACGATGATTATTATTTTACCGATGAGGTCAGCACCTATCAGATCGGCCCCTACGGTGGTCCGATGTACAGAGACTGGGACCATGAATCCAAGGACAGACCCGCTGAAGATGCGATCAATGCGGCGTTACAAAAACTGATTGAAAAATGGCCGAATATCGCTGTTGGATTCGCCGCCCATACCCGACCGATCGCCTTTACCGGAGCAAAAGCCAGAAGACTGGTTGTATCCGTGACTTCGGATTCGCTACCCCCGTGGGGGGATTGGGATCGGCTGTCGCCTGTGCACGAGGCTCGCAGAAGCTTCACTACATTTCGACAGACCATAAATGAAATACTGAAACCACTCGAAGTGGATCACGTCGATTTTATCAAACAAGGACCGAAGGACCCTTGAGCAGTAAAACCGCACCGGCTTGGCTGGGTAGGGAGGGGCTGGAGCATTTATGACACACAAAGCGGTTGATCTCCGCGGCGTTTTGTAGTTCAGTGCCCCCAGCGTCATTAGAGCACCCGGCATGTTGCCGGGTCGCCAACCGAGGTCCGGAGAGGACCCACGGTGGCACAGGGACGCGCTCCGCCGAACTTCTCGACGGGGAAACCAAAACCTCTCCGGACCTGTCACCATGTCCGGATAGCCCGAAAGGAATCCGAACATGTCATCTGTCCACTTGGCCATCCGCCACACGCGGGGCAATCCGAACTACCATCTCTGGAACAACAACGGAACGTGGTTTGTGCACTGCACCGTGCATCTGCCCGACTTCCGCAAGACGCACCTGCGGCGTTCCCTGGGAACCCGCAGCATCCGCTTGGCCCGTTGCCGGCGTGATGAGATCCTGCGTGGCCAAAACGACACTCTGGAATTTAACCAAAGGAGGGAACTGCCATGACCACGAACAAGAAACCGAAAACCACAGGGACGCATAAAGCGATCCCGATGCAAGACACAACCCAACCCCTGCCGGGCAACACCAGCCAGCCCCCCCGGAAATATCCGCATATTGTTGTTCGGGTCATGTCTGCGGTATATCAGCGCGAGGAGATCGACATCGGGATTGGTGAGCCGGAGGCCCGGGTGGGGTTTCGCAAAACCATGCTGCACTATCCCCAGCCGTTTGACCAAAATGGCCAGCTGCAATTCGTGTGCGTGCAGATGCTGATTGCCGCGACGGTGATCGCGGTAAACAGAACGGGCCACCGCATGTGTATCGTGTGGGGACCGAACGACAGCACCTTTTGCGAGAAGGATCATGTCACGCACTCAAGGGAGCCACCATCTGGCGGGCTTGGCACTGCCGGGGCGGCCCCCCTGCCGGACAACATGGAGATCATTTACGACACACGCATCGGAGCAGGCGGTTCTGTTCAATAAACCAAAGAAAGAGTACACGCAATGAACGACAAATACATATTCACATCTGAATCCGTTTCCGAAGGACACCCGGACAAGCTCGCGGATCAGATCTCGGACGCTATCCTGGATGAGTTTCTCAGGCTGGACCCCAATGCAAAGGTCGGCTGCGAAACATTTCTCACGCACAAATCCGCCATCGTTGGCGGGGAAGTCCATTCGTCCGTCCCCGTCAGCGACACGCGCATCGAGGAGGTGGTCCGGCGGGTCATTGGCGAGGTCGGCTACACGGGAGGGGACTCCTGTTACGATGCCGCCACAATCCCGGTTACCAATCACCTGAACCAGCAAAGTTCCGAAATCAGGAGGGGGGTCGATCTCGGAGGTGCGGGGGACCAGGGCATCATGTTTGGTTATGCCTGCGACGAAACCGACGTTCTCATGCCGCTGCCCATTTATCTGGCCCACCGCCTTGTGGAGCGGCTGGCCCACTTGCGCAAGGACGGGAGCATTCCCTGGCTGCTGCCGGATTCAAAATCGCAGGTTTCTGTCGTTTACGAGAACGGCAAACCCGTTGGGATCGACACGGTTCTCATCTCCACGCAACACATGACCCAAGTCAGGGGCGGAATCAACCCGCGCCCGGCGGGCGGCGTGGCTTCCCATGGACACCACGGTGAATCCTATGCGGTCACAAACGAACTGATCCGAAAATCCGTCACGGAGAAGGTTATCAGACCGGTTCTGGAGGAGGCGGGATTCGAGGATGCCCGGAAGATCATCGTCAATCCATCCGGCAGCTTCACGATTGGCGGTCCGGCCGCCGATACGGGGCTGACCGGACGCAAGATCATTGTCGACACCTATGGGGGAAGCTGTCCGCATGGTGGCGGAGCCTTCAGCGGAAAAGACCCGTCCAAGGTGGATCGGTCCGGAACCTACGCCATGCGCCATGTGGCCAAGCACCTTGTTGGCGCGGGCCTGGCGTCACGTTGCACCACCCAGGTCTCCTATGCCATCGGGAAGGCCGAGCCGACTTCCCTATATGTAAATTTTCACGGCACGGGAAAAATCTCCGAGTCCCGGGCAATTGAGGCAGTCATGGGCTTGTTCGATCTCAGGCCGAACGGCATTATTGAAATGCTCGATCTCAAGAGGCCGGTCTACCGCAAGACCGCATCCTACGGGCATTTCGGGAGGGACGCGTTTGCGTGGGAGGTGTTGAACCCGGGGTTCCTCCGCAAGCTTCGGGGCCTGCTCAATTGAAGGGAAGGGCAACCTCCAGGGGCTGACAAACGTCGCAAAAGGACAAACGAGAAGTCAATCATGGAAAACTCCGACTTCGAAGGCCTGGCGGTTCTCAATCCCGACGAACAAGGACATGAACGCATGACAATCACGTACCCAACAATGGTCGGTGGGGTTAGCCGGACGGAATCCTTCGAACAGGATGTTTACCGCGCCCATGCGCTCTACGGTTGCTGGCGGATGCAAAGGCATTTCGGATTCGCCTGGGTGGATGCCCGTGAAGAAAATTGGCACCGGCGCGTGACGCCCGACACACTCTGGCTAACCGCCAGCGGCATCCTGATCAACCGACGGCTCTCGCGGTTCCGGCCGGACCACACCGAAGAGGACTTGTTGGCCGATGAGCCGCAATTGCGGAAACTCCCGTTCGGCTGGGGGTTCATCCATGCGGACAATGCCATGGACGGCATGGCGCATCGCTACATCAGCCTGCATATAGCCCCGCGCCTGGGGCGCCACTTCAAACATTGCGAGCGGTTTACCTACCACCTCTTTGCCCGGCCACCGGAACTGCCGCCATGGATCGACGGCGAATACATTCCGTCCTCAAGGGCCATCATCGTTTACGGGGAGAGGGTCGACGCAGGTTCATAATCGGTTTGGGTTAGGTGATCTGAAGAAACAAAAGGCGGCTCCGATGAAGGAACCGCTTGGTGTGTACATGTCAAAATAACGACAGGAAGGCTCGAATTTTAGGGGATTGGTTTTCCATATGGGGGAAAACGGAACTCAAATCAGAAACACTATTTTATGACACAACTCGTTGTTGACCTGGGCAATCTTTTCGGTTTTAATCACACCAGCGTCATTAGAGCACCTGACAACATGTCGGGTCGCCAACCGAGGTCCGGAGAGGACCCACGGTGGCACAGGGACGCGCTCCGCCGAACTTCTCGACGGGGAAACCAAAACCTCTCCGGACGTGGCCGACATGTCCGGACAGCCCGAAAGGAATCCGAACATGTCCTCTGTACACTTGGCCATCCGCCCCGCGCGGGGCAACCCCAACCACCACCTCTGGAACAACAACGGAACGTGGTTCGTTCACTACACGGTCCATCCCGACCGGATTCGCGCGGAGCGCCGCCGCGAGTCGCTGCAAACCCGCAGCCTGCGCATCGCCCGTCAGCGGCGCGACTCCCTTTTCGCCACCCTGTGCGCGAAGGAGCTGTGCGATGTCCGATAATCCCTCTCCGCTCCGCCGTCTGGGGATCTATGGCTACGACGCCGTGGAACCCATCCTCCTGGCCGCGCTGGTCAGCGAGGACCCGCTGTTGCTCATCGGCAAAGCGGGCACCGGGAAAACACTCCTGCTGAACCAGCTTTCCGCGTCGCTTGAACTGGTGCACCGCCACTACAACGCGAGTCTGATCTCCTTCGACGACCTGGTGGGGTTTCCTATGCCCGACGAGGCGCGGAAGAACATCCACTACCTGCCCACCCCGGCCACCGTATGGGGCGCGGAGTCGGTGCTGATCGACGAGATCAACCGCTGCAAACCGGAACACCAGAACCGTTTGTTTTCGCTGATCCACGAATGCCGCATCCAGGGAATCCGCGTGGAGAAGCTACGCTACCGCTGGGCCGCCATGAATCCATCGGAGGGCGGCGGGGAGGAATCCTACGACGGCGCCTATCCTCTGGACGCTGCGTTGGCCGACCGCTTTGCCTACGTGCTCAACGTCCCGGACTGGGCGGCCATGGAGGAATCCGACAAACGGAAAATCGCCAAACCTCTCGGCACGCCCGCAGCCGCGGACACCACGACGCTGCCGCACGAGATCGAAGAAGCCCGGAAACGCTTTCAGGCACTGCTGCTCGATCCGCCGACTGCCGTGACCACCTACGCGGTGTACGCGGCGGATCTTTTCGCGGAGGCCGGGCTTCGCCTCTCCCCGCGCCGCGTCCGGCAACTTTCGCGCAACCTCTGCGCGATCATGGCCCTCCGGAACAGCGCGCCGCGCGATGCGGATTTCCGGCTGTGCCTGACATGGAGCCTGCCGCAGCGCGCCTCGGGCAAAGCGCCGCTCGACGAGGTCGTCCACGGCGTGCATCGCACCGCGTGGGGAGAGGCCGTCACCCCGGACGTGGACACCTGGCTGGCCGCCCTCATCGCCAGCAAAGACTTGTCGCTGCGCGTCCGGAAACTGCTTACCAAGCCCCGTCCCGCGGACGACATCACCCTTGCGGTCACCCGCCTGTTGGGACTGATGGATCCGCCGCGCAGGCTGGCCTTCGCCTTCGCGCTCTATCCCGCCGCGCTGGAGGGCCGGTTTCCGATCACCCGGGAAGGCGTCAGCGAACTCGGCAAAAACGCCGCGCCCGTTCTGGAGGCCTCGGCGGAAACCCTCTGGCGCGAGCCGCGCGGACACCAAAACAAACACCCGGACGCCGAGAACTATCAGGCCGTGCTTGAAAAACTGGAGGGACACCGGGAGGCGCGCGCGCGTCAGTTGTTCAGCGCCCTGCTGCGGCAGCACATCTCGATCCCCAACCCCGAAAAATATGAAAAGGAGTTCCACCAATGCATCTTCCTGCTCGGAAAACGAAACCCGTCCGCCTGAACCCCCGTCCAACCCCCACCCGCGGAGAATCCAAACCATGAACACCCTGCTGGGAAACCCCCGTCACCGGCTTTGCTGGCCCGAAATCGAATGCGTGCGGCTTCAACCCCCGCCCGACATGAACTGCCTCCGCTATGCGGAGAAACTTGTGCGCGACGCGGGTTTCGAGACCCCGGAGGCTGCGGCGGCGGCCATTGCCGACCTCCCCGAGGCCTTGCTGCATGTCAAAGAACACGCGCATCCCCCCGGGACCCCGCAACGCCAGACGGAAACGCCCACCGCGTGGCGCGAATTGCGCGCGGCGGTGATCCTGGGCCGCTCCTCCTCCGTCTTCTACGATCACGGAAAATTCCTGATCTGGACCGAGGACCGTCTGTCCCGAAGCATCTCGCTGTATCAACCCCGGGGGTTTTATGACGAACCTTGATGAAGTGGGTTTCCGGCACATCCTGCTGGAACTGATCGATGACAACGCGCTGAGCTGCGCGGGCGTGCTCAGCCTCGCGGCTCTGGAGTTCACGGCACAGATTCCCACCCTGGAGGTGAGTGTGGGCGACCGCGTCACCTTGCGGGTGAACCTGAACTTCATCCGGCGCTGGGCCCAAAGCAACGCCCATGTGCAGGCCCTCATCCTGCATGAGTTCCTGCACGTCGTCCTCAACCACACCGGATATTTGGGCATGGTCACCGAAACGAAAAATCTCGCGGCGGACGCGGTGATCAACAACATCATCCGCCGCAAGTTTCCGGAAAGCGTCTATTCGTTTTTCGGGCACTACTACGGGAAACCCCTGCCGCCTTACTCCTTTCTGGTCCCCCTCTCGGAGGAGGAGCACCAGGAGCTGCGCGCGTCCCCGAAACGGGATTGGGCGCAGGAGATCCGCCTGAACCTACTGGAGGGACGTCTGCTCGCCGAGGACATCGAGGAGATCGCTCTCGAAATCCCGAACCGGGATAGTCTCTACAAAATGCCCCCGGGACGCCTGTTCATCGGGAGTCATCCGACGGTGGGCAGCAAACGCTATGGCGACACCTCGGCGGAGATTCTGGACAATCCCCTGCGCAGCTTTGACACGCAGGGACTGCTGCGGAATACCCTGTGGGAGCGGCGGATTCCCGTCGAGAAGCGCTCCCGGAGGCTTCCCGATCCCGTGGAGATTTGGCGGGAGAAAACGCTCAAGCTGCTCAAGCACTTCGCCACCCCCAATCCGAATGTGCCCGCGCACAACACCGCGCTGACCGATGCCTTGTTGCCCCTGTTGAGTCCCGCGGACAAACGCGCGTTCCTCAAGCAGATGTGGTGCCCCTTTGTGCCCGAAGCCGCCCATGTCATTTCCACCACCGGACAGCGCGACTCCTGCCAGATTTACCTCGACGTGAGTGGATCGATGGACGTGGAACTGAATGAACTGGTCTCCCTTCTCCATTACCTCCGCCATGAAATCCAGCGCCCCTTCTGGGCCTTCAGCACGCATGTGGTTCCCGCCAAATTCGTCGCCGGAAGGCTGGAAACCTACAGCACGGGCGGGACCTATATCGATTCCGTTTTCCGGCACATCCTCAACACCCGTCCCGGAAAGGCCGTGGTTGTCACCGACGGGCGTTTCCGCAACGTCACGCCCGCCGACCGGGAGACGCTCCTGCGGGCGAAGCAATCGGTGGCCTTCCTGGTCACCAGCCGGGGCGACGATGCCAGCCTGAAGGGTTCAACCTTTGAAGTGAAGGTCCTCGACCCCCATCCCCTGACACGGCGCTCTCAGTACCGCCGCCCCCACCAGGCCTGAATCTCCGGCGACATCTCCGCGACGGTCTTGCCCCGCGCGAGTTCCTGATTGAAAAGGGTGAGAATTTTCCGGTCCTGCCCCATGCGCTCAGCCGGAGACTGCGTCACCCGCTCGTAGCGCCCCTGCCATTCCACACCCACGCCGTCCTGTTCGAAGTGTTGGCGAAGCTCATCCGCCATCCGGAGGATCGTTTCTTTGCTCTGGCCCGCGACATGCAGGATCAAAACGGGTTCGGGCGTGCAGCGGAAAACGCCCTGGCCCTCCACCACCGTGAAGGATTGAAGCTTGCGGCCCATCCAGTCCAGAACCGCTTCTTTTCCGATTTCAGCGCCGTTTTTCCGCCGCAGCCCGAGATACAGACGGGCCATCTCTCCAATGGACTCCGTGTGCGCGCTCACGCAGTGGGAACCTGAAGATGGAGGATGATATGCCCGTCCGCGGGAAGCTGTACTTTCAGGGCGGATTCAAAGGCGGTGTTGCATATCGAGATGCCGCGCAAACAGTTGCCCGGCAACACCAGATATCCCCGGTGAAACGCCGTCTCCAGTTCCAGTTGCAGAGCTTCGCGGGTCCAGACGTAGCTCGTGACGCGTTGCGACTTGTCTTTTGATTTCGACTTCGATTTACTCATGGGCATCCTTTGGGGTTGGTTCGCCGCCGTTCTAAAACGCCCCCGGGAGCTTTTCCAGCCGGAATTGTGTCATAAAGCCCAACGTTCCCCATCGGAAGATCCCTATGCATCTGACCCTGCCGCCCTTCCAGCCTTGTGCGATTGATCTCTGGCACGGGGACATCACCCTGCTGCCGGTGGATGCCATCGTCAATGCGGCCAATGAAACTTTGCTGGGAGGCGGAGGCGTGGACGGGGCGATACATGACGCCGCCGGACCGGAACTGGTCGAGGCTTGCCGCCCTCTGGGGGGCTGTGCCGTGGGGGAGGCGAAGATCACCCCCGGATTCAGGCTTCCCGCCCGCTTTGTGATCCACACCGTGGGTCCGGTCTGGCAGGGAGGGAATGCGGGGGAAGATCGCCTGCTCGCCCAGTGTTACCGCAACAGCCTCCGCCTCGCGGATGCGCAGGGGCTTTCCCAAATCGCCTTTCCCGCCATCAGCACCGGCATTTTCCGCTTCCCGCCCGACCGCGCCGCCCGCATCGCCGTCGACACCCTCCGCGACGAGCTGCCCAAATGCAAGACTCCCATGCGCGTGATCCTCTGCGCCTTCAGCGCCCAGGGCTGTCTGACGCTAAAGAAGATATGAGCTAATCGCACACCTCAACCTGTTGTCTAGGCACGCAGGGACGCATTACGAATCCCGAGATTTTTATTACGAAGCGTCAAAAGTGCAGAAATCATATCGCAGATATCTTTCGCGGAAGTAAGCCGTGAGAGACTCATGCGCAAACCAGCCGTTGCAATATCGTGAGCGATTCCCATTGATCTCAGAGTTGTGGATGAGTGGATCGCCCCAGCAGAACATGCAGCACCCGTACCGACGATGACCCCAGATGCGGCCAAGCATGCGACCATCTCCTCCCCGAGTATTCCGGGCAGCGAGAAATAGCTCGTATTCGGAAGCCTCGGCGCATTCCGGGAGTGGATTACTGCATCCGGAACCGCACCGAGCAAATAAGTCTCAAAATTATCCCTGAGATCGCGAATCGACTGAAGTTGTAAGTCGCATGCTTCAGCCGCAGCCGCCGCTAGTCCAGCTAAGGCTGGAGTGTTTATCGTCCCAGACCGAAGTCCATTCTCCTGCCCTCCACCCAAGATCATTGGTTCAAGCTCTACTCCAGGACGAATGTAAAGCCCCCCAACCCCTTTGGGTCCATGAAATTTGTGAGCGGAAAATGATAGCAAATCCACATCTTCCCATTCGCCCTGTAAGTCGATAGGTATCTTTCCGACTGCTTGGGTGGCGTCGGTATGAAAAAGTGCTGCCGGACAAATTTCACGAATCAATCTCCCTATTTCTTTGACGGGCTCCAATACACCAGTTTCATTGTTGGCCGCCATAATGGAAACTAGAGATGTGTCCCCTATCAGAAATTCTCGTAGTGCATCTAACTTGACGATACCTTCCGCATCCACTGGCACTTTTTTTACATCAAAGCCATCGCGTGCAAGTTGGGCGGCCGGTTCAGAGACCGAGGCGTGCTCCACAGCACTAACAAGAACGCGACCATATTTGCGCCCCCTAGCGAGTGACGAAAAGACCCAGTTGTTTGATTCCGTAGCACCCGACGTGAATGTAAAACATTCCGCTTCTTCGGCATTTAGTAATTTGGCCATCGCCACCGCCGCTTGCAATCTAGGTTTGTCGGCTCCGGTAAAGGCGGATGTCGAAGCTGAGGCGTTGAAATACGACTCGGTCAGGTACAGGAGCATAGCCTCGATTACACGTTGAGTCGGCTGTGTCGTTGCGTTGTTGTCGAGGTAGGTCATTATAGCGTCTCAACGTTCATGATCAAACTTCACGAGCTGAACACTGAGGACTTTTAATTCCTAGCATAAACTCAACGAGGTCTGGAATGCCCTCCGAGGTGTCGATGAAAGGAACCTGTGCAAATACGGGGTCAGGAGAAAGTCCGACCTTTGCGAGCATATGACCGTGACCGAGGAGTCTTTCGGCACCTTCCTGACCGAGAGCAATTACCGAGGTGCCCGCTTCTGCAACCCTGAGCACCAACTTATTTCCAAGTTGATTGCGGAATTGCATCGGGAATACGGTGTTGTCTGGGCGTTGTGCCGCAAAGATTAGGTAAATTCCAGATGCCCGGGCTTTCACGCTGAGTCGGTTGACTGGACTAGTGACCGCATCTCTATATTCTTCGATTTGCATCCAGTCCGGGAACTCGTCATGGATCACCCATATCGTTGGAAGAGGTTTCCCCGTCTTCTTTCTATAGGATTTGATGTTGTTGATTCCTAAGCCAGCCTCAGTAAAGAGTCTGTAGCGACGCTCCATCTCTTCGACCATAGCCTCAAGGCATTTGATTGCATTCTGAGAGTCGGTGATCACATTCCCGTATTCCTTAATGAAATGGGGTAGTTTGGCTAGGTCCGCATAGTCGCTACCTAATTTCGGGTCGATTAGGACGATTTTCGCTTCTTCCGGGCTCCGCGTTGTTACAATTCCCAAGATGATGTTTTGAATCAGGACGGATTTGCCGCTGTTGGTCGCCCCGGCCACCAGCGTGTGGGGTTGCTGGAATGGATCAATGCAGATCGGAGTTCCATCCTCTTCTCTGAGGCCAACAAAGACTCTCTCATCGGCACCTGCTTGGGAATCGGTCGAAAGGAATTTGTGTAGCGCGGCAGTGGTGTGCAAAACTTCCCGTTTCGGCCGCGCCACAGCAATCGAGACACGTCCCGGTTCGGGTGTTGCGCTGATGATTTTGACACCCTCGGAAGTGAATATTTCATCCGCGCGGGATTCCACGGCTTGAACAGTCAAATCCTTAGAACCCTGTAGTTTAATTATCCCTGAATTAGGCGTTAGGATTGGAGTAGAGTCGGCAAAAAACTTTGCGGGCAGCCCTCGTGTTATCAACGCTTGACGAAGTTTGGCAGTGACGGTTTCAAGCCAAGCGCGACCTTCCTCTTCCGAGGTCTGAAATGCCCCTGCCCGAGTCGCGAAGAAAGCGATAAGAGCAGGCTCCGTAGCGCTCGGAGTGCCGCTTTGCTTAACACTCGAATCGCTAACGGATGTCGGTTCCGAACCGGTGATTTGGGCACCTGCTACCGCAATCTGCGGTGTGATAGGCGGGGGCTTTTGCAGTTTGGATATTGTGCTAGCTCCACTCTGGGTTTCATCTGATGGATTCTCTGCAGTCTTATTCGATGGCGTCGTCGGTTCAGTTTTGCTGGCCAGATGATAGAGCTTTGATTTTCCAAATGCCGGGTGGCCATTACGCAGCCGTAATGCAGCCGTCGCATTGTGGTTGGCGTCGTTGTAGTGGATGACGAGTTCGCGAACATCTCCAGGCCCGAAAGTCTCCTGTAACGAATCAAGGCCAGCCCTTCCTTTGCCCGCCGGGATTCCCTTTACAGTGGAAACCTGCGCGGTGAGGTCGTGTGGCTCATTCACGAAAACATGGGAGTATCCCCATATCCGAACTGTGCATAGGCGCTGACGGATTGCTCGGCGCCAAGAAACAGTATCCAATGGCGGCTGGCCGGGCTCAACGACCGCTTGCGAAACAAGTAAATCAGACAGACGAGCCAGCCAGATGTCCTGGTCAATGGTGCGTTCCTCGCCGTCCATCGCCTCGGTCAGCTGAGAGAGTGTGTCCGTCAGCTGCTTTGCGGACGTGCTTGCTGCTCCGCAAAGCGAGTCATGGGTGATGAACTTCGCTTCCGTCACCACAACGTCAAGGTGCATGGAGCCGTCCTCATTCGTCTTGGGCGCTAGCACGAGCAAGTCAGCGATGTTCGCTCCTTCTTTCTTGCCGAGCCATTGGCTGTAATCGTCGAGGAAGCACCATGCGATTGGTCGGCCCGCGCCCAGCTCGGATTGGACGAGGTAGCGGGAAAGCACCATGCCGAGTAGCTCATTGGTGTTATTCGAACGACGTGCAGCTTTGAGAACGAGGCCGCCAGAGATCTTATTCGCGTCCTCCATGAACCGTTTGCAGAGACTGTCGATGATGTTCACGGGCGTGTCCGAGGTCAGCAGTGCCTTCAGCTTCTCCTTCAGCGTGTTCACCAGCAAAGTCTCACGTGCATCCGAGGAAATGATCAGGTTTCGTCCGTGCGTTGCGGATTGAACGTAACGAATTACTTTGACGTGTTGTGCTTCAAGAAGTTTGCGGTCGAGCAGCTCGTCCTGATTTACTACCCACGTCGCCAGTTCGTGTGTCTCCCTGAAAATCCGTTCAACGCTCTGATCATCAAAGTCGAGGCAGCGCATGAGCACCGGACACTTGCCGACCACCCAAGCATCGTCAGCACCAGGAGCGCACAGCACCGCGAGTGAATAAAGGTGGGCCCATCCGGTTTCAGTCTGAGCGGGGCAAGCGAGTTGGAGCCGTACTTTCCTGTCGCCCTCACTCACTGGAAGGCGACGGCTCCATTGGTGTGGTTGGAGTTCCTGCGGAGTAGCGGTCTCCTTGGAAAGCCACTCCCAAACGGGCTTCGCCTCCCGGGAAATCAAGTCGCGGCAGTATGCAATATCTACGGGCTGAGAGCGGCCTTCGCGGCGTAATCGGTTGGCCGCAGTGATGTTCACACGGACCTTGGCGAGGAAATCACCGGAGGCTTCGGTTGGGTCCGCTTCGGTGTCCACGCCTCGCGCCACAAGGTCGCGATAAATCTGTCGTAAGTGATCTTCATCCCGATGCATGAGCAGCACCTGGCAGGTGATCTTATCATCTTCCCGTTTGGCATTGATGCGGTTGATGCTCTCGACGACAGCCGTGGGAAGGTCCGGCGAGTCGCAGTTGTATAGCAGCACCGAAAAGTTGTCCCGCTCGTGCGGCTGGAGCCGGAGGTATTCGATCATCTCTTGCTCGATCGTTGCGGCGGCCGTGCTCGACTCATCGTCCAAGGAAGGCATCGCCGACTCGCTTGATGGCTCGGGCGGCTGATGCAGGGTGTAACCGGCAAAAGCCTGAGTCACGACGCGAGGAAACGCCTGCGTGTTCTCCCAGACCACCGTCATTTCAGGATAGAGTGGGTGCGAGAGTAGTTGTTCGACTTCGCGGAAAAAAAGCGACCCGGACGTGCCATCCGAAAATGGTGGCCGATCCTTGCCGAGAAGTTGTTCGATAAGACCGAGAATTTGTTGCTGGCGGCCTGTAGCGGCTTCCATGCGCAAAGGGTGCCATGGGCAAATGACGGCCATGGGAGGACGCCTCCCAGAGCGTTGCACTTGGGCGAGGCCCACCCGCAAGACGATGCGCAGCAGTTGCCGTCTGGCATCCTGGTGTTTGAGGCCGTTGATTTTGAGCAGCAGTCCTCGATACGCGGCGGCGACATCGGCAACGTTTTCGCTAGCCAGGGCGCTTTTGCGAAGCGCGAGTACCGCCTCGCCATAGATGGATTCAAATGTGGTAAAGTCCGACGAAAGCTCGGAGATCTGGTCGGGCAACAGCCAATGGCGGGAAGCGGTACCCTTCAGCATTTCCTTCCACTGGGCAGCCAGGGACTTAATTCGGTCTTGGGCCGGAATGAATGCGCCACGGCCACCTCCCCGAGCCACGTCGGCGAACCCTTCCACGTTCTCGAGTGACAGCGAGACCGGTAGCCCTTTTCGACCGACGACCTCGTATTCAGCTACGCACTCGACCAAGGCAGTCCCGTTTCGTGCATGGAAGCGACAAATCGCATCAAAGTCCGCGGTCTCTTGCCCGAGAACTGAAGCGATTGGGAACTTCCAAGAGAGTGACAACGTAACGACCTTGCGTTCCATTCCGCCTCGCTGCTTTTGGAAGACCGAGACAAGGAAATTCAGGGTCGTTGCCCGCCCTGATTTGCTCGACCCCTTGAACTTTGGCTTCTCTTTAATCTTCGGAAGAACGTCTTGGGAGTAGTTGCAAACCAGCGTCTCGGTGAACCGAATCTTCTTTTTGGTGCGAGTCTCGAGAAAGCCGTAGGCGCGCTCGAAGAACTCGCAGGCACGCTGGTTCATCTCCATAAAGCTGTTCGGCTTCTTTTGTTGCCGCCCTTCAAGGACGACATAGGCCCCTTCGAGAGACGACAGCCCGCGAATCGCGCGCTGCACGCACTCGAAGATGCCCTGAAACAGGTCCACGCATTCGATCTTCTTGCCGTGAACATAGTCTTCCCATTCGAGATAGAGGGGAGCGTCCTTCTCAAGCGCATCAGTGCGGCGCTCGAAAAACTCTCGGAACTCGTCAGATGCTGAGCCGGGTTTGCGCGCGATTTTTGTGAGAGCCTGAAGCACCAACTCGTCGTCTGATGTAGGGGTGATTGCCTCTGCCTCCAAAGCGCCGCGGGTCCGTTCCGAGAAGTCCTTGGCAGAGGTCTTCTTTGACCGCTCGAAGCAATGCGTGGTGTAATTCCAGTCGTAATGGAAAAGAAGCGCCTCAGTCGCTGAATTCCTCGTGCCTGTGGATTCGATGTAGTCGTGAAAAGCAGTCAGGACCGACTCGGGAATTGGAGGCTGCTTGTCAGGCAACTGAAGTTCAGCGAGTCGGCCTCGAAGCTTATCAGGGTCCAAAACCTCCTGGTTCAGCGCACGCTTATCGAGATAACACTCAAGCGAATAGTGGCTCTTGAATTTCGCAGCCCACTGGGATGGCTGCGCCATCTTCGCCTCATTCAGTGAACTGAAACAGTCCTCGAATAGCGGCAGACCAATAATTGGAAGGGACTTTCCCGCGGCGCGATTGAGAACTTCGCCGGTATGAAAACGAGTGAGAACCCCGGTAAGAAATTCTCCGGCCTTCGCTGTTGGGCAACGGCCAGTATCGAATAAACCTTTGAGCATCGCCTCCACCTTCCTGCGATCTTCTGGAAGCAGATTGATACCGATCCGACGCGCGACGAAACCCACCCATATATCAGAGATCGCTCTGTCCTTCAGATCTGAGGCGCTGGTGCTATCGGTGTGTATAAACGTTTCTGTCTCATCTTTCTCTGTTGTCGCTGCAATAGTGATTTTTCCATTGCCGCGAGCCGCATTGCGAACTTCTCCTGCGGACAACGTCGTCAAATAGGTGGGTGCGGCGCCGAATCCATGTAGCGATTGTTCATTAAACTGAATATTTACCGGCAAACTTTTATCGGTTGTAGCTTCCCAGGCTGCTATAAAGCCTGCGAGCTGCTCAGCCGTGAACTCCGAGAGCACAGTAAAAGTTCCTCGAAAATCTGAATCGGCGTCCACGTGCACTTTCTGCTTCGTTAGAACATACTCCAAGGCAATCGATCCAATTAGTGCGTCTGATGGGTTTATGTTCATGCTAATGAATTCATTGGGTTCATGATATAAGTGCAGGCGTCGCTCATTCGATGCGCTAACCCCATTCCGATGAGGTGTTGAGCAAGCCTGTCCCTGTTCTTTTTAAAGTCCGTTTCGTCAAAGAGGTAGTTGAGCACTTCCGCCTTTGCCTCAGTGGGGCCAATCACGATTCGATAGCGCTTGTGGATGTGACTCAAGAAGGAGCTTTCCTCCTGTGGAGCATTTACGTTCGCGAGTACGAGTGCGCGAAGAAGTTCATCTGTGGGCGCGTAACGAAAGCGGTTAGTTCCTCGTTTCGAGGCCAAGCCACATCCTGTGGCAAGCGCGGTCAGGCCATCAGCAGTCCCATTACGATATAGTCGATCGGCATTACTATAAAATTTCTGTTTGAGCTCCTTCGGATCTGCCGCTTCGTGGCAATCCTTCTTGTAGGCGAAAGTGCGTGCGAGGTGGTCAGCAAGGTATTCCTTCTTCGCCAAATCATCCAGAGCGGGATCGGCAAGCTTCTTGTGGAGTTCGGGGTCGGAGAAAGCATTTTTGTCGATAAACTTGCGAACCGCCATCGCACCAAGACTGTCGTTTTGAAGGTATGAGCCAACTGCCGCTTTCCTGACGAGATCGCTCTTGGGCGCGAGAATCTCACAGATGATTGGGGGCAATTGCGCGTCACCCAGCCAATAGTTCGCCGTCTCGATCCCGTAGAGGTAGAGATGTAATCCGAGTAAGGGCCCCAGATATTGAAAGGCGTCCTGATCTGGGAGATTCAAGCTCAGGATTGCAGCAACATCCTCGGCCATTCGATCAAACGCTGGATGCTTTTTGTAAGGCAAATATGTGCCGCCCTTCTTCTCACCGCGGTCAGGCTCAGGCGACGATATTAATCGCAGCACCAGTTTGTTGCGTGATGTGTTCGGATCAAACGAAGGTGTAAGACCTTCTCGAATCCGGGCGCGGAGCGGTTCAGAAGCACGAGAAAGCATCAAATAGGCTAGTTCGCCAGTCCTAGTGAATACTCGCCTTGTTCTTTCAAAACCTTCACCTTTTTCCAAAATGGCTTCGTAGAGCGCTGCTGGCCCGATCGGGAAAATGAACTGTGTCGTCCAACTTCGCTCGCTACCTGGATCAACCGTGATCCGGCGCAGTAGTCGGACCACGCTGACCAATTCAGCGAACGTGTCGAAGCGAGTACGAAGATACGAGAAGTCGGCAGGCAGGTGTTCACCAAGCGAAGCGCTATCCTTCATTACCCGCAACCATGTGTTCCAACCCTCCTCGTCACTCCCTTGAGCATTTCGGAGTATTTCCCCCATCCGTGGGTTGTTAAAAAGAAGGTTGCGTAGTTGCAGGGAGCGATTGGCAACGTATTCAGGGTTTTCTCCTGGACGTGTGTCGGAGAGCAGCTTCCCTTGCCGGAACATCCCCTCCGCCATACCCAAGAATTCGAGAATTAATGCGGAGAACGGCTGGCGCTCCAAACGATGGCCCCAGATCGCTTCGGCGATCCATGCCTCATTTCTGTCCTTCGATCCGAAGAACTCCTCAGTGTTGTCTGGAGAGATCATTGTTCTGCTAGGTGGATGGGAAGCCGTTGAATTGTGCCAGCTCCGTGAACTTCGATCAGATGCAATGATCGTGAGCTTGCTTTGAGTCGAAGGTCACGGAGGCAACGTTGTTTGAGCGACATAAAATCGGCGCAGGACTCCCGAGAAAAACTCGACGGCATGGCTCCATCGGCCACACGGCAGAGGAACTCGAAGCGGGGAAGCGTGAGAGGGAATCGAAACTCTCTGCCGTTGATCCGGAGTACCGCCTCCGGGACACTGCATGCTTCTTTACGTAGGATCTCAAGACCAGGCGGCTCGGAATCCAATTCGAGTTGTGCGAGATAAATGTCACTCACCGGCGATGTCGTCAAGTCTAGCCCTGTGGCGAGATAGACCTCGTTGGCATTCTCCGTGAGCAGCAGCCCGGTCCATATCCGATTCAGCCCCGAGGCTAGCTTGCGGAGGTACAAGCGGGCTGGTGATTTTCCATCCTCGAGCGGTTTGAGGATTTCTTCGAGGTATTCCCTCGTGTGATGGAAAACGGTAGTTTTCCACAACAGAAATTTCTGAAGCGGTGCCTGGGGTGCTTGAAGAAAAACTCGGCGTCGCTCTGCGGCCAACTCTGCTAAAAAGAAGGACGTTTCCTCTTCGTCGTTAATGTCGCCGCGGATGTAGCGCTTTAGCAGCTCATCGAAATCTGGGTTTCGCTGACTAAATGGGTCAGGCAAAACCAGTTCGGTATGCGCTGCTTTGAGTTCACCGTCCCTCGTTCCAAAGATTAGGAGTTCGTCGAGATCATTGGTCGTCTCATCTCCAACGTGGAGCATCGAAAGGAATCGGTAAACTTCGCGCTTCCGCCGGTTACTGACGGTGAGGTTTTCTCCGAAAAGGGTCCGATGGAGCGCCGCTTTATGAGCAGTTCCGGATTTCCCAATTGTATTGGCTTCCGTGCCCGGACGGATGACGCGGTCTCTGGCGTCGGGGTGTCCTAACAAGGCGTTGGAAAGTAAGCAAAGCACTCCGCGCGTTGGCAGGTGATGGCCCGTCACATCCGCAATCCGCGCCAGCATGATGAGTTTGGCCCGCACTTCGGGAGAATTGAGCGCGCGATAGTTCCTCGAGAGCGATGAAGTTTCCGAAAATAGAGGTTTATCACTTTCTTCTGCGAAACAGGCCCATTCCGGACGGTCGAGAACCGCACCAAGGCAGAGGCGCATGATCTCTTCGCTGGGGACCATGCTCAGATTGATGAGTCGGAGGCTCTCGCCGATGTCCTTTTCGCCTCGCGCGTGAAGGCCAATCAAAGTCTTCTGTAGCCTGCGAACAGGCTCGGGCGTGTCCGTGGGAAGAGCCCGAAAAAGTTCATGCATCTGGCCGTCGTTGACGGCCAGGACAAAGAACTCTTCGCTTTCACCGAATGCAGACTCCGCCATCCGGGTGAGTACGCTGACGTGTTCAGGGCTGAGATGACCGTTCGTTTTTTTCCGCCACGCGGTGACATCGTAGATCAACATAACCGTGCGCCGGCCTGCGGGAGTTTTGACGTTGACACATTCAACTCCGCTGTGTCCCTCGGTAGATTTGCTGTTCAATGTTTGGACCAATTCAAAGCAAAGCGAGGTTTTCCCCTCTCCAGCGGTTCCCGTCAAAACTAGGTTGCGAAATGAGCCTGTGGAGACAGGAAAACAATCAAGGATGAGCTGTCGCGCTGGATGATTGAAGGCGAGCTTCGGAACACCGAGATAATCTGCCAGTAGTCCGACGTGCTCTGCTTGCATAGCCTCGTTGTCGGCAACAGGACCGTAGGCCCGTAGCAACCGAATCCATTTTTCTCCTTTGGTGAGTGCTGACATAGATTTAGCAGGATTAGAGTTGGCAGAGCAGGCATCCTTCTCGCCGCCGTGGTGCGACATCGAGACCACCAAGAGTCTGAGCAAGAGAGCGGTTCGGCTGGCGTTTCGCGAGACGCTCTTGAGACTTGCGCCAGTTCTCCTCGATTTGAGTCATACGCTCCGGTTGCTCCAGTTCTGCGAGTGATTCGTCGCCACACCAGTAGAACACATTGCCATTCACGCGGTTGGGCTTCTCGTAAGCCTTGGCTTGCTCATAGTATTCCGGGTAGTGCTGCTTGAGACGAACCCACTCGATCTTCTGCTGGTAAAAGCAGAAGAAGCAGCCGCTTCGGGTGCGACCCCATTCAGTGTAGGGAGGCATGCCGAGACCCGACTCTTCGAGAATTCGCTGAACGCCTTCGTAGTCAATCCCGTCTTCTCGAAATGGAAATACTGCGCGGATGTTTGGCTTGTGACTAATGTAACCAACCCGCTCCTCATCCGCTCGGATGCCTACGTAGTTAATGCAAAAGCCGCTGCCGATATAGTCCTCAAAAGGCTTTAGTTTCATCAATTCGGTGCACCATCTCCGATGATTGGAGGGAAGCATCCCGCCTTTCATGCGCAATAAATGATCAAACGTTGTTCCGAAAGTCGTTCGGACGATCTTGCGGCCCAGATATCCTTCCAAACGCTCCAGATACTCGTAAGTGTCCGGCAATTCCTTTGCAGTATCATGGAAGATGTATTCCATGTTCGGAACGCGGTCGCGGAGATAGACAGCGAGGGCCGCGCTATCCTTGCCTCCGGAAAGACTAAGGACATGACGAACCAGAGTGGGGTCTTCTGGCCAATTATTGTCTAGAACTGTAGCTTGAGTCGTCATAGGTCAGGTCTTCGTGGGTGTATCTGTCGCGTTGAGCTCAGTCCAGATCGCGCGCATAGCTGCGGCGAGCCCGTGGCGACCGTTCGTAGTAAGGATCCTTCGTATCTCTGTTTCTACGGGGCGGATCAGACTTTCATCCATCCCATTCCAATCGACAAGGTCACCGACTTCGCTTCCATCGCTCTTGGTGATGGCGATGCGGTAGGCGTGGCCGTTGAGCTTCCTGGTCGTCCCGATGAATGTCATCTCAGTCCGTTTGAACCGACCTGCAGCAATTTCGAGCTGATGGTGAAACTCCGTCTCATCGTTATCCAACCAGCGCTCCGGCGACTTTCTCGCTAGCAGGTTCGCGACGGATTCTACCCATGCTCGATCATCGAGCGCGGTGTCAGCGAGTCGCAGGGAAAAGGCTTTGAGCACCGGTTCGGTCACAGCCGCAGCAAGTTGGGCGGCCCGATCTGCGATGTAGAGTCTCGCCACAGGTGTTTTCTCATCCACGTTAAAAGCGGCATAGATCGCATTCCGCAGTCGCTCGACAAGATTTGGGTACGCCGTGCGAATCTCGTGCAGTGCATTACGCAAACGGGCGGCCAGTTCCTCCGGGGTTTTTAGTCCATCTTCTCCGATAGGCGAGAGGCCAAGTGCTTCGGGTAGAGTAGTGAAAACCAACTTAACCGGTTCTCGTCCGTCGAGAAGTGCGTGCCGCACATTTAGTGCAGCCTTTGATAGTTGGTTTGTCTTGCGGCAATATTCGGGGATCTCCCGTCCAATGAACACTGCTAGCGGACGCACGAGATCAATCAGATCCGTTTTAGAGGCATCACGCGCTTCGATCTGAAGCAATCGCATCAGTTTGGAAAAAACATCAGCTCGGATTCCACTCAGTTCGCAGTATTGAAGGTGAAAGTACTCAGGCTCTTTCCCAATCCTCAGGAAGACGGAGCCGCCGACCTCGTGAAGATATGTGCCGTCTTCGTAAAGAGCGACACGCTGGTGGTTTGTCGCAAGATAGATAGCGAGGATGAATGATTGAAGACCTTCGCGAACACCGAATGGTGGCATCGAGAGTGCTTGGAGAACCTCGGGTACTGGTATTAAGGCGTCGACACCTTTCGCCATGAGCGTATCCGTGATGAGAGCGAGAGATGGGAGCAAGTTACACCGATCCTCGCTTGGTGAGGGGAGTCGAAACATCCAACCGGACTCGGTTTCCACATGAAATCCGCCCTGTTTGAGGATAGAAAGGTAGAGAGCCATCTCGGCCGGACGCCTCGTGTCGTCCATGCCCAGATGCTGTTTGTCAGATGCCGTTGCCATAGCCTCGGCCAATTTTGTTCTAGCGCCAACAGCCGCGCTGCTTGGTGAACGGCGATTAATTAGTTCGTTTAGTACTTTAGGTGCTTCAGAGTATATACGCTGACACCTCTTCCCAAGGAAAGTCAGGAGTTCTCGCCCGGTGGCTAATTCCTTTGGGCTGCTGGTTCCGTTATAAAACCACTCCATGCTCTTCCCGGTGGGGATGGCCAGATTGTCCAACCCGCCGAGGCGAATACGGAGGTTGCGTTTGGCCTGATTGATTTGGCGTGATACTTCTTCGCGGGCATACCGATCACCGGAAAGCTGCGGCGTATTCCTCATCACCCACTCCCATGCCACCAAATCGGTAAGCGCAGTTGCCGCTTGGTCAGGCGGCTCGACAACCGCAACGAAGAGTCCTTTGGCAAGGCTGTTTTTACGATCACGCAATATCCCTTTGGCTGATCGCATCTGATTTCGGTCAGTCGGCAGGATGACTCGCAGGTTCAGATCCGCTCCTTCACCATGAAGTTGCGGCTGGCTGTCGAGAAATTCAAAAAGAGTACTTGCTGGCAGAAGCTTCACTTCGGCATAACGCAGCGTCCCAGTGCGCGTGTAATAGGCCCTCGGAACTAAATGTTCGGAACGAACGTGGTCACATAGACGGGTGATACCATCGCCTGTACTAGATGTAACTTCGACAGCCTTGGCGAAAAGCTCATCAATTTTAACGGACGTATGCGGCCATAAGCATAGACCTTTCACAGTGCCGCGTTCATAAATAACACCCCGGGAGCGCAGAGTCTTAATTGCATCATTTACGGCTTTGGGCGATCCGCCTACCGAGGAACATAGAATTTCCTCCGTGGCCGGGAGGTTAGGAGCATCTAAAAGACTAAGCATCGCGACGGTTTTGAGTACAGCTTGCTCTTCGGGTGTTTCGCCTGGAGTAGACGCTAGGACGGCCTCGATAACGCCCCAATGAGTGTGCGAGTTTCCCGCCGTAACGGTTGGCAACAAATTTAGTCGGACATAATCGAAGAAATGGTGAATTCGATAGTGCCCGGCACTTTCCGCGTTCTGCGCTGCGTGTTGCTGAAGTGCCATCGGTTCTGCTGACGACACGAAACTAAAAAGTGATCGTTCATTTTGTCCAAATTGACGCATGGTACGAACTAGGACCGGCAGCATAGTAGGATGAATCGGGAAGATATTTTGTCCCAGGCTCGCGAGTGATTCGGGAGCAGTCGGTCCGTAGATCCCGTTTTTGAGCGCGACCACCATTGCCTCGTTGGATTCTCTTCTCAACGCATCGGGCATTTGATTGGTTTCGACGTTCAGCGTAGCGGCAACCAAAGCTGTGATCTGCTCGATTGGTTGAGCAAAAACGACTTCCTCAAAGCGTCCGGCAATCTTATCCCATTCTCGCTTGGCCGCTGAATCAAGCCCCGCAGCATATGCAGCAACGCCCTGATGTAGTGTTACAACTATCACGAATGATTGGTTTCCGCTTCGTGAAGCCTCTTCAGCAAGTCGTTGCAAGAGGAAAACGTCTTCAGACTCCGGGTTACGTGCAGCAAACTCTAGGTTTTTTCCAAGTTCATCTAGGATGAGGAGCAGACCCGCATGTTTATTTTTTTTCGTGTTGGCAACAAACTCCCGAACGGCTTGAAGCACCTCTTCAGTATCAGGTCGGCTCCGACGACGGCTACATTTAATGCCTAGTGCCCGGAGGACCGTTACACCAAGTGGTTCGCTGTCCCCCGTAGCCAATGCCGTGGAAAAAGGTATCTGCCTAATAAACTGACGGAGTTCAAAGGGAAGTTCGCTCCCGTGACCTGCCGCAACGCGAGCCAGCGCCAGTGCAAAATCAGTTTTACCCGAACCGTAATCGCCAGCAATTCGCCATGCGCGTTGTGTGGAGTTCGTCTGAAAACTGGCCACAATTCGTTCGAGCGCTTGTTGTGCTACGGCAGTAAGGATGTACCCCTTCGACGAGTTTGGATCCTTGAAATCGCGCTCAAGATGAACCGACCGCATGAAGCGGGGATGAATTCGGAGCAGTGTGGAAATTTGCATGTCAGTCGTTGCGGAGTGCAGAAAAAGAGTGGGGTATGGTTAGAGAAATATCGGTCTTTCGTACGAGGCACGCAGATCTGCGAGACCGTTACTAGGGCGAAGGCGTTGTATCTGGCGCAGGTTTGCCGAGTCGGTGGTTTGGAAAACATTCGGCTGTGTCTGTGCGAGATTATCCACGCGCTGCAGAAGCTCACTTTCTGCCATTCTGAGTATGCGTCCTGGACTGTGGTTACCCGCAACCAACTCGCGCAAGGCCACAGTTTGTTCTGATGGGAAAGCACGATTCCAATAGTCGTGTACAAAAAATGCAAAAAGTTGCTGTGGGATAGCTGTCTTTGGGCCCGTGTCGAATGCGTAAAGTGTTTCCCATTTACCGGCAGTATTCTGCCGTTCACCTGCTTCTTGAATCATGCCAAGAACGGATAATGCGGAGTCCAAGTGATCTTCCCCCCGCACTCCCCGGGGTGGGCGATAACTATGTAGAAAAACTTCCCAGTGTTGTTTAAGCGTTACAAGCGAAGCGACCCTCTGACTCTGTATAGCCTCCTTTTGAAATGCTTCCACAACTGTGCTACAACTGAATTCTGCGGTTGCCCACCGATTGAAAAGGCACTCCCACGCGAAAAACGGAGCCTGTGTATTTGTACTGATGAGCCAATGAAGAAGCCAATTGCTAGAATGATCTTCAAGGAAAGGATCCAAGCCGTTCTTTGGCGAGAAAACTAATTGACCTACCTCTGTAAGAGTCCAGCCACAGTCATCTCTTTGCGCAACGCCAAATGCCTCTATCCAGCACCGTAAGGCTTGAACCATATTCTTCCCGAGCCCAAGACTGACGATTCCTTCATCAACATTTATTAAAGGATCGTTGCCATTGGTTATTTCAAGCACTGCTTTTGGGAGCCACGCGATTCGCAGAGGAAAAGTTTGGTGGCCACTAAACCGATAAGGTTGTGCAGCAGTATGTGGGTTTTGATTGACAAGTGAGGTCATTTAAGAAGAAAAATGTTATTTATGGCGAAATCCCACCCTGAGAACCGCCGCTTTCGGACATTACACGCATCCTACTTGGACTTGTTAAATAGGTTTCACCTCAAAAGTCAACCGGAATTGCGGGGGGATCAGGGAAAAATTCGGAAGGTATACGGGGTGACATTTCTTATAGATTCCTCGCCAAACCCCAGCCTGGGACTCCTAATCGACCGCATTGTGCAGCTCTGGGGAGGGCATCCTTCCTTGCCCGGCGGGGACGCAGGCATCGACGAGGGGCGGCGGGTTTTGAGAACGCACTACGCCCGGGAGCGCTCCCGTCAAATCGTGGCCCGCAAGAAGGAGGCGTTTGCACACGAACACGGGCGGCTGTATTGTGAGCGCTGCGGGCTTGGCGAGGGGGATCCTTACTCGGCGGAGATTGGCGCGCCCTTCCTGGAGGTCCACCACATCCGCCCGCTTTCCGAGGCCTGCGGGATACAGCGGACAACGATTGCCGACCTGATGCTGGTGTGCGCCAACTACCACCGGGTTATGCACGCGGAGATGGGAGTGGGTTGAAGTTTCCTCAATTGAGGAAAATCCCAGCCCTACCCCGCGCACGGAGGGATCCTCCCGGTAGAACCGTCACGCCAAAGCCAAAACCTTGGGCTCAAATCCCATCGCCCTGAGATCGGCCAGCAGCAGCTCCCGGTATTCAGCAGTGCCGTGCCCGACCGGGTGGACGATCAGCGCGACCTGTTTGCTGTAGTCTTCCATCCGGAACTGCAGCGGGACTTTGGCGAAGAGCGCCTGAAGGTCACCCGGGAGGTAGTGAGGATTTTGCGGGTGCGGATTCAGCAGCTCCATGTTTCCCTCCTTCCAGACGAGGCAGGGCGTGAACACGGCGGCAATCGACAGATCTGATCCTTCCGGGGATGGAAATACGGTGGTAAATTTCATGGGCGGACTCCGGGTGGGTGTTGGTATGAGGAACTGTGATAGGATTTACGCCCGGAAAGGCAAGGGCCAATCCGTTTTGTCCGGGTGAACGAGTACTGAGAGTCGTGGGCACGGGGTCGGGTTGAACTTTCGCCATTCAGGAAAGACACCCCACCCCGCCTCACTTTCGCGCCCCGAAATTCCCTCTCCCCCTGCGTTATATTAACATGAACCGCCAAGCGGCTCCCTCACTGGAGCCGCTTTTTTCATAGTCTCAACTCAATTCAATCCGGAGAAAACATATGCCAAACTGGTGCGCAAATCTCTTGTCCATTCCACCCCGCCCAGGGGTGCTGATGCCCCACGAACAGATGATCATCACCTCGCTGCGCGGTCCCAACGGCGCGCTGGACTTTGAGTCCGTCCTTCCCATTCCCGCACCTCTGCGCGACATCCATCAGGGTGGGCAGCACATCGACGGCACCTACTATTCGCGCTGGCGTGAAGAGGTGCTGCCCGACGGAAGCATCCGCAGGACAGGTGTCCCCGCTGAGGAGCTGACGCGGCTTCGCGCCGAACACGGTTTCAATTGTCCGATGAACTGGTGCATCCAGCATTGGGGCTCGAAGTGGAACGCGGAAACCTACGAACGTGAGTGGGACGGATCCTCGATCCTCTTCGACACCGCGTGGAACCCACCGATGGGCTTTGTCCGTGCGCTCAGCCGCAAGTTCCGCGACATCCAGTTCGAGCTGCGTTTCGTCGAGCCCGGTATGAATATGAATGGCCGCGTCATCTGTTATCGCGGCGAAGACTGGCAGACGGAGAACTACGAGATGGAGTCCGATGCTGGTCGCGAAAACGCGGAGCTTGTCGGCCTGTGCCTCTCGGAAACCGCCGAGATCGGAGGCTGACCCGTGTACAGCCCCAAAATCGACGAGGCCCTCATCAAGCCGCTCTACTTCGCCGCGAAGGAACGCCGGGTGCCGATGACGACACTCGTGTCCGAACTGATCTTCGAGGCGCTGGTCGCCTGGGAGCTTCCCGACGAGGCGGCCCGGCATCTCGACGCGGCGCGTTTCAAGTATCGCACGACATCCCAACCTCAACCACAAAAGGTCGCCGCGTGATCTCCAAACTCAGCCCATTCCTCAGCCAATACGGGGGCCCGGATCATCTCCGGGCCCTCGCGTTTTTCGACCTGCTTGTCGGACGCAAACTCGTCTCGCTGTCCCATCTCCCCGAGGGCGGCGGATATCCGGCCTGCAACGGTTTGGACTTCGAATGCGGCTTCTTCGCAATGCCGCTGTTCGACACCGACAACAACCCCGGCCCTGTGCGCTGGCAGATCCTGGAGGCCAGCGGATTGGCCATCCCCGACATGTCCCTGCACAATCTTCTGGATCGCAAGGTGACTGGCCACGGCTTCTTCCAGATCCAAGACAACCGGGAGCGGACCTTCCTGCCCTATCTCCGACTGGGCGAGGATGCGCACCTCACCTGCGTCGGATCCCAAAGCGGTCCGGTCATCTCCCTCGAACAGGGGCCCCGCACCGAATGGCTTCATCAGAAACTTCCATAATAAACCAACCCCGAAAGGAAACTCCCTATGCCCACCCCGAAAACCTTCTCCCTGCGCTTCTGCGAAATCGAACACAGCGGCGACCTCGATCCCGTGATCGAAGACCTCGGCAAGTCCGGGGCCGAAATCCTCGCGCAACAGCTCGACGAAGACGCCGAAGAAGCGCTGATACGCGTTCGCGTTCCCGACCAGCACGACTTCCTCCAGCGTTTCAAAACGACTTACAGCGCGGGCTTCTGCGACACACTCGACCGACTGGAGGCCCACAATGCATAAGCTCACCCGCTCGCAAATCGAAGCTGGAGGCACCGCGATGCCTGCGATCATGAAGTACCACGACAACCTCTTCGCCCAAAAGCTGGATGCCGTTGTCGAGATACCTGCCCAGGGTGAATACGCCTCATTCAGCAGGCTCGTATTCAGTCACGGCTCCATTCTCGAACCCCGCTACGACGACGAAGGAAATCCCAGTGACACCGCTTGGGAAGTCGCCGACCGAAACGGCATCGCGCTCGCTGGCCAGACTGAACGCGACCTCGTTGGCAAGCGCATCTTCCAAATCGGATACCTGCACGACACCGACAACGAAGACCGTCCCGTCATTCCGTATATCCTCTTCGAGAACCAAGTGATGCTCCTCTGCCGCACAGCCTACGGCGGCGGAGTCATCTATCACGAATGTCCCGGGAACCGCACCTGGGATCTCTTCTGCCAATTCACACCCAACCCTTAACCACCTATCCATAAGGAAACCCAAAAATGAACATCACCCTCCCCGGACACGAACTGCTGCTGGCTCTCGCTGGCGCAACCAAGGTCCTCCCCCGCAAAACCGGACTCGCCATCCTGAGCTGCGTGCGTTTCACCGTTGAAAACGAAATGGCCCGTCTGAGCGCGACCGACCTCGACAGCACGCTCATCTACACGTTCAAGGACGCCCGCATCGTCAACCGCGGCGGCTCGGTCATCGTCAACGTGAACGACCTGCAACGGCTCGTCAAAGGCGCGGCCCGCGACAGCATCCGCCTGATCGACATCAAGCCCGGACAGGCGGAGATCACCCTGAGCGGTCCACTCGGCGAGCGCACGCACTTCCTGCCTGCGTACAATGCCGACGACTGGCCGGAAGCCCCGCAGGACATCGCCGTGCAGGACTGCGGTCACGGATTCATCAGCGCCTACCAGAAAGCCGCACCCTTCGCCTCGGACGACGAGACGCGTTACGTGCTCACCGGCCTGCGCCTCGATGTGGAGAAACCGGACTCGCCCTGTGTGGTCGCCACCGACGGACGCCGTCTCTGCTCGATGGCTTTGCCCCCGCTGCCGCTGGAAAGCTCGGTGACGCTCCCGGTGCTGAAGTTCCTTTTGTGGAACAAACTGCTGGGTGACTGTTCGCTGGGTGTGGAGAACAACCGCTTCCATCTGCGCACGGGTCCCTGGTCGATCAGCGCCAGGCTCATCGAAGGCCTATATCCCAACTGGCGTCAGGTGGTCCCCGCCGAGCCCGGTCCCGACCACTTCGCGCTGCACACCGAAGACTACGCGATCTTCTGCGAAGCGCTGCGCACACTCCCGCTGCGCGGTGCCGACACGAAGGATGCCGCGATTGTCCTGCGTGAAAGCAACGGACACATCGAACTGTCGGCCAGCGACGATCAGGGAACGCCCTCCCAGCGCATGTTGCCCCGCAGCAGCGCAAGCCCCGGAATGACCGTCTCGCTCAACCGCCACAAGCTCCAGGAGGCGGTGGATGCAGGTTTCCGCGAGTGGACGCTTAACGGGACACAATTCCCGCTGTGCTCCCGCGACGGTAACAGCCTGCACGTGTTGATGCCGCTCCGCACCGAAGGAGTTGCCCCGCGCGCGGAACCTGTGGCCGCGCCTGTGAAAATGGAAACTATGGTTTCCAAACCTGAACAGGCCCAGCCCGTGCAGTCCGCTCAGCCCGTGAAGCCCGAGCAAGCCGATCCGACTGAGCAAACCCAACCCAACAACCCGCAACCAGAAACCAGAAACCTGGAACCCGCCACCATGACAACTCCCCCCGCCCTCACCGTGCTCACGCCCGAGACCCCGGCCCCCGCCGAGCCCCTCGACGAGCTGGTCGCGAAAGCCGAAGCCCTGCGCGAAACGCTGCGCGAGACCAGCAACAGCCTGCGCGACATCATCGCGCTCGCCAAGGCCCAGAAACGCAACGACCGTGCCTTCCGCACGGAGCTGGCCAACGCCCGCAACGTGCTCGTGAAACTCCGCGACATTGCCGCCTGAAGTTCTATACAAGAGGAAATGGAGCAGCCCGCCTTCTGAACCCAGGAAGGCGGGCTGCTGCTAAGGCTTCACAGTAGTCTTTTCAATTTCGGATCTCCGGACTCCAAAAGTTCCTCTCTGGAGAGCAGGGCCTCGATATCCTCGCGCCTCACACGGTATGACCCGGGCAGTATTTCAAATTTCGCAATCCTGCCTGCCCGGATCATTCGCCAGAATGTGGGTCGACTGACTCCCAGAACTTCAGCGGCTTTCCCCATCCCCAATAATAGGGGTGCCGTCAAAGTGGGCTTCGGTGTTGCAGGAGTCTTGCCGTTAAGAGCATCGATCGCTCGTTTGAGATACTCCGCATCCGCACGAAGCGCGGAATGCATCAGTTGTTCGAGCAGTTCATTCTTGGATGGAGTTTGAAGGGTTTGTTCACGTACGGGCATATAGACCTTTCTTGATTTGGATGAATGGGCGGGATCGATTCTCAGCCCTATCAAGAATTATGGCCCTCGCCTAGAGTGCGGCATCACTCGAACACTCCGTTAGTCCCATCTTCCCGCATCCGGCGGGGTCCTGGGTCGCCCTCACCGTGAGAGCGACCCCTCAACAAGAAAACGAAAACCAAGGATACACTCATGACAACGCCCTACAATGTCCAGATCAACCTGTTTCGCGGCGCGGCAATCGTGCCCATCGCCTGCATGGTAATGACCGTTCTGGCGACCTCCACGCTGGACGCAATGACCCTCGCCGAACGTGAAATGAATGTGCTGATCGACGACGATCTCTACGCCGCCGCGTCGGCGGCCAAACCCGTGTGGGGTATGGATCCCAAGCGCCCGGCAGCCGAACGGGCACTCGCCCTGGCCGCCTGACTTGGAAAGCACACCCAAACAGACCGCATTGCGTCGGTCTGTTTTTTAGCTGACAAAACACGCCTACTGTTTCATTGTTTGAAAAAGGACCTTCTTGGTTCTCCGGCCCTCTCTGTGCACAATCAATCGGGGGGGGAGGCTAAATTAAATTGGAGTCAGAGATATGGATAACTCACAAACGAATAAACAACAGAAGATCAAAGAACTGATCTTGTCCATAGAACACGTGGCTGGCTGTCGAAATTGGCGTACTCGACGATCAGTGGCTGGAGAAAGCTCCAGATTGTGAGGAATACGAGTTCCAGATACATACTGGTTTGGCGACTGCTTCAGTGAGCATTCTAAAGGATAATCCTGCGTTAGTAGTTTATTGGTTCGGCTTCTGTCTAATACACCTCGGATACGAGATCGACGAGAGATTAAATGTCTTCCTAGACTCTATTACGCGGGAACTTGAAGCTCGTGATGTGTCGGAAGAAAATGACGCAACAGAAGAATAAATTCAGCCTCTTCCCTCGATTGCTGAACAACGCGGCTACACGTTGACCCGCTCTCCCAGGTCGAGTCCCAGCTACGGGAGTTGTCGCGGGTGAAGGACCCCGAACAGCAGTGCGCCATCCTCGCCGAAGTCATCGAGGAGAAGGGCCCCGACTACACCGCCTCCGACATCTCCGAGAAAGTCGCCGCACGGACTGCTCCCAGCAAGAAACGTAACCCAATGCCGAAGCAACGCCTGGCCAATGCCCAGGAGACCTTCGAGCGTCTGAGGGACATTGTGGGTGCCGTCAGCTACGGCAGGCGCGAGAAATAAGTGGTGTATCAGACCTCAGTTTAAGGGGGCATTTTTTGGGGAAGCATCGCAGATTGAAATGCTCGCACTTCTGGAATTTTTTTTACATCTCCACCCCGTTGGGGTGAATACATGGAAACTCTGTGCCCCATCCCGCGCGGCGGCACCAGCCGCCGCGCGGGATGCACCTCTTGTTTCGGGGAAGTGTTCCGACCAGCGGCTGAAGCCGCCGTTCGGGAGGATAGGGGAGTGGGGGGGCGGCGTTCCGTTTTCAGAAGTGTTGCGACCATCGGCTGAAGCCGCCGCTCGCTGGGGTTTGTCCTAGCATCGAACCATCACTCATCGCCCCTGGCAACTCCCTTGCCGCATGTCCCCTCATCCCGCTAGGAGAAGCGACATTTGAACTTGGGATCCAAAATGCAACTTGGGGGTTCTAAACTGAGGTCTGGTGTATCTACTCAAGATGAAATCTGCAGCAAGGTTTATAAAGCTTAGCATCCGACATCCAAGAAAGTCTCCTAGCTCTCGAGGCTGTCGGCGGTACTGTGAAGGGGCTATCTGAGGACGCTGTCGGTGGCCCTTGCACCAGAACATGGAACTTATAGCAGATCGCGCTTTCCCAAGCTCGGTGCTACATGTGAACTGCCTTAGCACCCGAGCACGTAAGGCAGATATTGCCGGTGCTGTTCATGTTTTCACCTTTCGACAACTGATACTCTAGGCTACTTAGCTTCTTCGAGCCTTTGGCAATTGCGGCGGCCAGTTCGCGGACTCTTTGCGAATCGACAACGTACATGAGGCCGCGAGCACCCTCGAAGCAGCAATTAAGTGCGGCCAGTGCCTGCCCCCGCCGGGTCGCGAGCACCACAGTTTCGACGTCTTCTACTGCCTCGTCAGCCGAAGCGCCTCTACCCATTATACCGTGTATGAGACCCGCTGTAGTCCAATCGCCAGCGCCGGCAGCGTCGCGAAGTTCAGGAGCTGAGAAAGCGGGGAATTCCTTCCAGGTGCCGACACGGCCTTTAGTGCGTATGCGAAGCCTGAGCCCCTTGGCTCCAAGGGTTTCGATTTCGACTGGCACCCTAATTTTGGCGACGATCTCATGAACGCCTTCGATGCGATCATTAGCGTACTTCACGATGTGAGCTGCCTTTAAGCACTCAGTGAAAAGACGTTCATTCTTAATACCAGAGGGTTCGAAGACGACTAGAGCGCCGCTAGCCCGGCTCTTTTGTGCGAGTTCGAGTGTCCCAGGTGCAACGCGGTCAAAGTAGAACACCGAGTGTTTTGGCAGTCTCGTACCGATCAACGTCGCCTCACTTATGAGTAGCGGACGGTATGCAGGTAGGGTTGCACCACACACCGGGCAAGTGCGAGAGAAACGGTGGCGGGGGCGACCCAGTGTATCGTGATAAATTTCCTGAATAACAATGGGAGTACCACGACCTGCCTCCATTTGCAGGAAATTGGTGTTGACGTGCCATTTCGAGAGGTCCTCCACGAGTGCATGGCCGACATAATCGTCACCGATACGCCCGACGGCGTTCGCTTTCCAGCCAAAATACGCGAGAATTGTGAGGACGTTTCCGCACGAACCGCCTGCGTATCGCTTCACAGTTAATGAGGGACCGATGGAGTTGTGTATAACATCGAGAACGATGAATCCTGTTCCTACACAACTGTGGTGATAGACATCATTCGACATAGCATTCTCCAGAGAGCCACATTGTGAACAGCGTCGGCACGGGAATTTTTCCCGTAGAATTTTGGTTGATGCGGTATCCCTGAGACTCGACATGGGCTACGCCCACGGCTATCTTTGGGTTACGTCTGCTAAGTTCATAGGCGGCGAGTAAGACGCCAATCGATGCAACTTTCGATGACATCGCCGAAAGTGCTACTTTGCACCCGCCCAATGGGTTCAACGCCTGCTGGTAGTGGAGGATTGACCGCATTAGCTGGCGGTAAACCTCGAAGGGATTGGACTCGGCCGCGTAGATGATGTTGCGCGGCTCAACGCGAAGCTGATCGAAGAGCATATCTCGATACTCGATCACGAGTGAGTCGCCTTCGCGAGGGTCTAGCGCCGGAGAGGGAAGCAACGGACATATCTCGTCCGGCGAAACAAGTATGTGGATTTTCTCAAGTTGTAGCTTCTGGCTTTTCCCAAGCACTGGGATCCAAATCATAGGCTGACTGCTCGTCGAGTCACTCTCCAGAGCTGCAGCCGGGAAGCCGAAGAGATAGCTCGCAGTATCCTCGAGCCCCTCCTCGATGATAGAGCTGTCAGTCGCGGGGGCGTGTGAAACAATCACGTGCAAGTTGGGGTGTTTACCATCGGTTGGTTCAACGTCGAAGAGCGCTAGTAGTTTCGATATTAGTGGCATGTACAGGCTACGCGGCAGTGCGCTTATATCGACGACAACATCTGTGTAAGAGCGGAATTCGGCAGAAGAGTTGAACTCCTCGACGATTTTCCGCGCTCCGATACGTCTGCCTTCATCAGAGAACATCCTGATGGTTCTGTACCTGATACGTCCTCGCCCTTGAACGAGCTTCGCGAGGTGTTCACCGTTCGCCTGGCGCTGTCCGACGTAGGAATTAGAGTGTGAATTGGGGCCCTCATGAAATGTGAGAAGCTCGACGTCACGGGCACCTGCGCCGCCAAGGGATAGCAATTTCTCAGCTCCGTTGCACATGCGAGCGTCGAATCCGTGACCTATCACGAATAAGACGTCGCGCTGCCGCTCGTTAAGGAACTGTTGCCAAAATATATCGAATTTCTCACCATCTCGCAGGAAGTAATCCCGCCAGCGGATAAGATCCTGACTCATAGAAGTATCTCCGACAACGACGGTCTAAAACCCTTTTCAGCCCACGTCAGCAACTCACGCAAAGGGCGTTCGCGGAAACTGCCGAATCCGAGCGGAAGCTGGTACTTCGGGCACAGGAGGCGATTCAAATAGAGCAACATAAAAGTGTTACCCTTGACCTTGTAGTCGAGTTCGGCGTGCAGGATGTTGTGAGCGAGCGCGGTCCCTAGGAGTTCGGCGAACGCCTTAATGGCAGGGTTCAGCTCTTGCTGCTTCGGGTCGATGAGGGTCTTGCGTTCCCGCATCGAAATTGCGATACCGTTGATACCTGGCGAGTACGGGGCATTCGGCTGGTGAGTCACCTGATGGCAATACTGCCCAACAGCGTCGATGAACTTCAGTACCTCCCGACCATTTTTGGCTCGGCGTGGCAGATCCAGTATGCGGGATTCATACGCACCACCAAGGATCTTCTCCTGGCGGTCCGCCGAAAGATGGGGTGGCCGCCTCATCACGGCAGCTGCCAGTGACTCTTCAAAGAGGTCGCCTGCCAGCCGGATGAACTGCTCGATGTTGTAGGATGCCAGGCTCGCCAGTCTTCCGAAGCCATAATAGTAAGGAAAGCCGAACTCCTTACTAAGGAACAATTCAGCAGCCCCCCGGACGTCGGAGCCATCCTTGTCTTCGAGTTCGTCTCGACTCAATGGCTCAAAGACCAACATAAGCTGTTTCTTGCGGATGTGGCGCTCGATTAGGATCTCCAGAGAGCGCCAGCCAATAAGCAGTTCCAACGGGGTACCTTCTGCGGCAGCGCGCGAAGCCACCCAGTCGAAGTATTGGCTCTTCCCTTTTGCGAGCCCTTCTACACGTTCGCGAACAATTGCCAGAGCCTTCAGGGTCTTCTCATGCCAAATCTCCGAGTCGAGATCGGCTTCCGCATCAATCGTTGGACCGAACGAGTCCGGGGCGTTAGCTCCGGCGACATCAGCCGCCATCCGCGCTCGTCGATCCGCAATGAGTCGGACGGCAGGCTCGAATCGACGCCTTACTTTCCACTCGTGCTCGAGTGCAATCACATCGCCATCGCGCCCGCTCAGTGCTCCACTGCCCAAGAGCTCGTCTGTGGTGAGCGCTTCGAAGCGTTCGGCCATCCACACGGTGGAGCGTGAACGTTGCTCGACAACCACTTCGCGAAGCGCTGAGCGCTGTATGGTTGCGAGCTTCTGCACGTCGTCGAAGGACACCAACCATCGCTTGTCCACTAGCTTGCCGTCGAGGTGTACAGAGTTTGCGTCGAGTAGGTTTAGCGAGAGTAGCGCATCGTGCCCTGAGGGGCCGGTTCCATCCGAGGGCATCAAGGTATCAATGATGTCGCAGACGCCTTGCTCGACGCTTTCGGCCCATCTTTGTATTGCACACCCATCGCACGGAAACGAGAGACCGGGAATCAGGTCATCTGGCGGAGCCTTTAACGTGAGGCGATAGAGATCGTCGGGGAAACGTAATCGTTTCACGATCAGTGTTGCCCTCAGCGCACCCAAAATGATTCGTGCGTCGATGAGCGCGAGAAGCAGCCGCTTTGCGCGCGGACCCTTCAACCCAATGTCGGCAAGCGCAGGGAATGTTCTAGCGCACGGGAGCATTATTGAGAGCACGTTTACGTCATGGTCTGAGACAGCACCCAGCCCCTTTAGCTTGCTGAACAGATCTTTTATGTCGACGTTGCCCTTCATGGCGACAAGGTGCTGAAGGACAGACGGTGTGAAGAGTTTGAGTAGCGATGTTTTGCCGCCACCTGGTGCGCTGCGAATGAATAGGGGGCGCCCAGTGAGTGCGTCGTCCGGAATGAGGTCTAGAACCCCGTGACCGAACAGGCGCAGGAAGTCCCCGTCGGAGTCGATGCTCTCAGCGGTTTGTAGTCGGAAGGGGTTACGGACGTCCTTCATGCCTCCCTCCTGTGGCGACTCACACGGGGAAACAATGGTCTTACCTTCGCGCTACCCTCGACCCACAAAAGGAATATCGAATTGTTTGGCGTGTTGTGATGAAGCACTAGCGGGAGCCCGCCATCAGCGAACCCAAACTTTAGGCCCGAGTTTCCTTTCTTTGTGTGCTCGTCCTCGACGGAAGCGTCGTAATATTTTTCGTTTTTGATCACCGCGATCATTGGGTCACTGTCGGAAGGACCAAGCGATAAGTTTCTTGATATGCTTTGCACAGCTAGCACTGTGGTGTCAATATTGTAGGCAGTTTTGAGGGCGGCTACACCCAAATTGATGTTTTCAAGTGCTTTATCTGTAGCTACGTAAATCACTATGATGAGTCGCGTCTGGGGAAACGACGCGACCTCCCTCCACGCATTGCTCGACTTAATGCGCTCAATGAACTTGGCAACTTTGCCCTTCGGCGTTGTTTCCTCGGCCGTTAGACAGCTCTTGCCGCTCGCCGAGAAATCATCCAACAGAACGAGTGCAGGCGCTACCTCCGTGTGGCCGCGCTTTTCGATAAGCCACTTTCGGATCTCGCCAACCTTTTCGTCAGACAATTCGTAACCAGTGAAGATTTGCTCGTGGCTCAGCTCTATATTGCTTCTTCGAAAGAGATCGATGCGAGCGCCATCGCTCAACCCGAAGAAAAGGCTTGAACCTTGGAGCAACTTAAAGTTCGCCGAGTTGAGTACTTGGCTTATGCGGAACGGAGGCAGCCTCGCGTCTTTAGCTGCTTGCGCGATGAAGATCGGACGAATAACATCTGGATAGGCGATTGCGGCGAAGTGGGCCATTTCGGCATGCGAGAAGAACACCAAGCGGCTTTGAACGAAATCGTATGCGGCTTTGCGTTCGGCCAGTGCCACGAACTGCTCGAGCCATATGGCCAAGCTTTCAACGAAGCGCATGCCGGGGCTGAACTGCTGGTACTCGTCGTACTTGAGTGAGGCAAGCGCTTGGAGCACGGGGCGCTCGCGAGCGACGTCTTCGGGAGTCCAGTCCATAACCCTGGCGAGCAGGCGTTCGGCGAGTGCGTCTCTCATTGCGCCGAGCCTTCATTCCAGGTGAATATCCCAACACCTTCGCGTGCCTTGATGGCGCGGAGATAAAGCAGAGTTGCATCGGGCCCAGAAACGCCACGCGGCGCAAGATTCCAGCAAGTATTGACCATGCTCGAAACCTCATCAACGCTAAGCGACAGAGGCTCGGCGAGTAGCGAGTAATCGTTTCCGGGCCACGCACCACGGTCACCAATGCAGAGCACTTCGTGGTCATCTGCAATTTGTTCGCGCAGCCACGATACAAAAGAACCCTTACCACGCGTCGGGCCGAGCACGTCGAGCGAGTGCGAGGAAACGACGATGCGCACTCCCTCGCCTTCGAGAGGCCCAAGCAGTGCCATCACGTGCGCTGCGAGCGCATCGGTGCGCACAGCCCCCTTGGGCTCGACAGCGATTTGATGGGGGCGAGGCGTAAGATTCGACTTTGAAGTCAGCCAGGCATCTGCCGCGAGCAGGTCGTACGCGATCTTCAGCACCTGATCTTGCGGGCTGTCTTTTCTTGGAGAGCTGTCGTTTTCGAGTGCCCCGATGTCCGTACCGTTGTAGTACCCGAGGTGGACTAGCGGCCACAAACTCTTATCGAGGACCTTCTGAAGTTCGTCGCGCACCGATTTCCCTCGACCCGTCGCTATGCCAAGGCGTAATCCGGCGTTAAGGAGTCTCGCGCACTCGGAGACAATGTCATCGCGTAGGCCTTCGAAGCGGTCGTCTTTAGTGCAGAGAGTTCCGTCGTAATCGAGAGCTATAGCGCCGATCTTTGCGGTGCAGACGGCCTTGAGGAATTTGCTTACCCCAGCATTGAAAGCTTGCCCGTCCGCGCTTACTTCGGGGAGGGCCCAAAGCTTCCGCTGGATGGCTGCGGGCATCGCCGGGCGATCACGCGGTGGACTGAGTCGGTACAACTTACGGCCAAACTCGGGTACATGGGGCCGTCCTGGGTCCTGGCTACGAACTTCACCCAACTGGGCAATAAGTTGGAAGGCTTGTAGGAGTAAATCGATGGTGCCTGCAGGGCCGTCGAGGGCTGTATCAAGCCGAACAACGGGGATGCTCTTAGGGAAGAGCTTCAATGTAGCATCAGCGATTTTCAATGTCCCAGGCGTCACGAGCGCGACGACAACAGTCTCAGCAGCGCGCTTCGCGAGCCACAAGTGTCGTCCGTGGCCGAAGTTTCTGTAGTCGGCAAGCTGCGCCGAGGCAAGCGCTGACTCGTTTATTTTTGACTCAAGGTCGGTAGCGACCGGCCCACCCCAGCCACCATGGAGCACCTGCACCATGTGGCGGTTCTCGAAGAAGGAGCCGTGAACGACGTCCTTGCAACGAGATTTCGGAGTGGTGAGATCGAATCCGTAGGCACGCGCCGTAATTACGCAGGTTGCGATGAGGCTGTTAGTGGCGAGATATCCGTCCTTGCCTGTTGGCGCCGCGGCTGCAAATACTCGTGCACGTGAGTAGTTAGCCGCCACAGCGCTCAGTTGGTTGTCTGCTAGAAGCGTGATTACTGCAATAGCGGGAGATTCTTCGTTGACGGCCGCATCGAATGCTGCAAGGATGTCTTTGTTCTTACCTGACGCAGAAGCAAAGTACACTCCAGCACGATGCAGCCCTGCTGGCAGCGACAGAACGTCAAGCGGTGTCATATGCTGCGCTGGGCGTCGGTGGAGTGTGCGGTGTAGCAACGCCGTGAAGTGGCACGCTGTGGACGAGCCGCCCGATCCTATCGCCACGAGTGGGAGGTTAGCGACTTCGGCAACAAAGTGTTTTAGCAATTTAACGTCTTGAGCTTCAGCCCAAGCAAGAGTGTCCGGCACAGTTGTCAGCTCGCTCGCGAAAGCTTTACCCATGAACTCCTCCGTCCGCGCACAATCGTCCCGCTGTCAGGAGTGACATGGTATCGAATATTGGCTTCAGAGTGGCGATTGTTGCGTGCACGAGTTGATCCTTCCCCGAGCTTTTAGCATCGCGTGGTGCACTTGCGGCGAGTCGTGATGCTGCTTCATAGCGGCAAATTATAGGATGTGTGAATATTCTCTGCCAGAGGAACGTGTCGCTATGTTCCAAGGGATCCTGAGCGTCCTTGACCGATCCGTCCTCATGAAAGTTAACTTGAACTCTGAGTAAGAACTGGAGAGAAAATGTGAACTGTGGTTCTACTTTATTCGCATGTATCGGCAATTCTGTCGCGATACCCCCGGCATGGGCATTACATAGCAGTTGAAGGGAATGGCACACCCAGAGCAGCCAAATGCACCTTCGCGAAAGGGAGGCCAAGGGAGATAAGCGATGTATACACTTGATGGTTAGAAAAAAAAATTCCGTGCTTTGACAACGTGTGGTGTTTTCAGAATCGAAAGAGGATAACAACATCAATCAACTTTGGACGAGTGCGGGGCAGAATACAAGGCAAAACCACTTACCAAAAATAACGGATTAACGAACCATATTGTTCATTTCATAACTATCACAAGTACTTAAATTATAGAATCATGCATACTAGCCCGTCTTTCGCTGTTCGCGGGTAAAATCGGGGTATTCATTGGGATTTGGCCTCTAGGTCTGCCCCACAAATTCTTTTCAGCTCTTCGATCCGGGGCGGGGGTTGCTCTGGAAGGACGAGGTTTAATTGATACAGCAGAAGTTGCAGGTCTTTCTCCGGCTGGGTGTGGCGCGGTAGGATCACATTGCGTCCATCGGTGGTCGGCAGGTGAACGTCTATCATTTGCATGGTTTTGAATTTTTCGAGGATGGCTCGCGGTGTGAGTCCTGGGGCTTTCCCCTTGGCCGTTTGTTTCAGCGTTACATGCAGGCAGTACGCGAGAAAGCTGACGAAGATATGGGCCTCGATTCGATCATCCCGCTGATGGTAGATGGGCCGGATGTCCAGGTC